>NZ_JCALDH010000005.1:0-294287 GCF_059812765.1 Mycobacterium sp. NGS39
GATAGAGAGCTTCTACCGAGCACGCCGAGCAAGCCGCTCCGGGTCGTCGATCAGCACACTCTTGCCTTCGACTCGGATCCATCCCCGTTTCGCGAAGTCGCTGAGGGCCTTGTTGACCGTCTCCCGCGACGAGCCGACCAACTGAGCAAGCTCCTCTTGGGTGAGGTCGTGGTCGACGCGCAGCGCCGAGCCTTCGCGGGTGCCGAACCGCTGCGCGAGGTGCAGCAGTTGCTTGGCGACCCGGCCGGGAACGTCAGTGAAGATCAAGCTGGTCAACGCATCGTTGGTGCGCCGCAGCCTCCGCGCCAGCACCCGCAGCAGCTGCTCGGCGATATCCGGATACTGAGTGATCCACGAGCGCAGCGCGGCGCGGTCCATCATCACCGCGCGCACCTCGGTCAAGGCGGTGACCGTGGACGTGCGCGGTCCCGGGTCGAAAAGTGCGAGCTCGCCGAACATGTCAGCCGGACCCAGCAGCGTGATCAGACTCTCGCGCCCGTCAGGAGTGCGGCGGCCGACCTTCACCTTGCCGGCGGTGATGATGTACAGCTGCTCGCCAGGGTCGCCTTCGCGGAAGATGGTGTGGCCGCGAGGGAACGTCACCGGCTCGAGCTGCTGGGTGAGCGCGCCGACGGCGCTGGGCGCCACCCCCTGAAAAATACCGGCGCGTGCTAGCACCTCGTTCACGACGACTTCCTCTCAGGTGACGAACCGGGACTGCACGGTGATGGGGGAGTGGTCGACATTGACCAGCAGGATGTCCTGGCGATGCGACGCTACGCGCTTTAGCGCGTCCGCGGAGCACAATCGAGAAAGCTCTAAGTCATTGCGCAGAAAGCAATTACGCCTTGCCGAGCCGATAGCGGCTATAGGTGCCGGCTACATCTGCCAGTCGTTGGACCCGTCGTGCCGCGAGTAGGTGCCGCCGCTGGAGTTCTTCACGATGATCGGATCGCCGGGTCCGAAGTTGTCGAAGAACCACCGGGCGTTGGCCGGGCTGATGTTGATGCAGCCATGACTGACGTCGCGCTTACCCTGGTCGTCCACAGACCACGGAGCGCTGTGCACGAAGTCGCCGCTGTCGTCGAACCGGACGGCGAGCTCGACCGTCGTCTTGTATCCGTAGGTGGAGTTGACCGGAACGCCGTAGGTCGAGGAGTCCATCACCACCGACGGCATCTTCTCTTGGACGTAGTATGTGCCGTTCGGGGTCTGATGGCCGCCGGCTGACATACCCATCGACATCGGCATCGTCTTCACGACGGCTCCGTTGCGGGTGACGGTCAGCTGATGTGTGGCGTCGTCGGCGGTGGCGACCAGCGCATCGCCGGTACGAAAGCTCGACACCGTGCCGCCGGCGTCGACGGTCACCGCGGTGTGGGCGGGCCAGAAGCTCAGCGGACGCCAGCGCAATTGCGTAGGCGTCATCCAGTAGAACTTCCCCGGAACCGGAGGGACCGAGGAGACGTGCACGGCGCCTTCGGCTGCGACGGCGTCGTCGACCAAACCGGGGAAGTTGATGATGATCGGCTGGCCCACGCCCACCGTGGAGCCGTTGGCAGGGACGATCCTCGGCGGTCCGAACGGCGGCGTGCCGGTGAACGGCGTCGGGTCCTGCCCCGCGACCGGCCCGGCGACCACCCCTGGGTCAGGCACGGCCGGATCCGGATCTGCAAGTGCGGGAGCCGCATTCACCGCCAGCACCGAAACCACGAGCGAAGCCGCTGCGGCCGCCCTCGAAACCGTAAAGAGACTTCTTTTCGTCCGGCCCGGCATACAGTCCCTCCAGTCGCGTTCCGCATGCAGTGTCGCATAGCGCCCGGTGCGGCCGTCTTTTCGCCGTGCGCGCTCTGGCGCACGCGAGGTAGCACGTTTCGCGGGGGGTGTCTGCGGGAAGAAGACAGGCGCCGGGGGACTGCACGCTTGCGGATGGAGGGGCTTTGATGAGCAAGTTGTTTCCTCGTTTGGCCGGCGCCCTTGCAGTTGCATTGGCGCCCTTGGCGTACGTGACGGTCGTCTCGCCAGCGGTGAGTCACGCCGACTGCGAGTGGGGTACATGGTGGGACCCGGTGGCGAGCGTGTGTCGGCCGGTGGTGCCGCCGCCTCCGCAGGACTGCGGCTGGGGCAATTGGTGGGATCCGGCAGCCAACGTGTGTCGGCCGGTGGTGCCGCCGCCTCCGCAGGATTGCGGCTGGGGCAATTGGTGGGATCCGGCAGCCAACGTGTGTCGGCCGGTGGTGCCGCCGCCTCCGCAGGATTGCGGCTGGGGCAACTGGTGGGACCCGGTAGCCAACGTGTGCCGTCCCGTGGTGCCGCCTCCGCCCGAGTAGTCGTTTCCCGGAGGAGCCGCGCCGAGGCTACGAGCCCTTAAGGCGGATTCTCCAGCGCACGAACGAGGCGTAGCCGACACAGATCGCGGCCAGCATCGCCATGTCGAACAGCCAGGCGCTCGACGTGTGGTGCCAGTGCGAGTCCTTCGGGGTGAGCGGACCGGGGACGAGCTTGATCAGATCCACCGTCGACGCCGACGCGGCGAATCCCCAGCGCGCCGGCGTGAACCACGAAAGCTGGTCCAGCCCAACGCGATGCGTCACGGGGATCATGCCGCCGGAGAACACCAGCTGCGACATGATCGCCACCACCAGCAGCGGCATGATCTGCTCGTTGGACTTGGCCAGCGCCGACAGCGCCAGGCCCACCATCGCCGCGGCCACACAGGTCAACGCCACGTCGACGAACAGCTCGAAGGCCGGACTCTTCAGCAGCACTGCGCCCTGGGTGGGAGCGCCCTTGCCCCACACCGCAATCGCCACCACGATCGCCGACTGGACCACCGCGAACACCGTGAACACACAGATCTTCGCCAACAGGTAGGCAGTCGTGGACAACCCCACCGCCTGCTCGCGAAGGAAGATCGGCCGCTCGCCGATCAGCGTGCGGATGGTCAGCGCGGTGCCCATGAAGATCGCTCCGACGTTGAGCAGCACCAGAATCTGGCCCGGCTCGTTCGGTGCGTCGCCGTAGGGGTTCGGGATTCCGAACCCGACGTCGCCGGGCACTGCCTTGACCAGTGCGCCCATGATCAGCGGCAGCAGCATCAAGAAGACGAAGTAGCCGCGGTCGGCGACGATCAGCCGCACCTGCCGGCGGGTGACCGTCGAGAACTGCCGCCACAGGCTGGTGTGCACCGGCTTGCCCAAGTCCGTCGGCTTCTCGGTCTCCGGCAGCGACGGCGGGGCCGGATGGCGTTCCAGGAACCGCAGCTTCGCGCCCTCGGGGTCGCTTGCCACGGCGCTGAAGATGTCGGCCCAGTTGGTGGTGCCCATTGCCGAGCCGATGTCGCCGGGTGTCCCGCAGAACGCGGTCTTACCGCCGGGCGCCAGCAGCAGCACCTGGTCGCACACGTCGAGGTAGGTCAGCGAATGGGTCACGACGATCACGGTGCGGCCCGCGTCGGCCAGCTGGCGCAGCATCGTCATCACCTGGCGATCCAGCGCCGGATCCAGACCCGAGGTGGGCTCGTCGAGAATCAGCAGCGACGGGCCGGTGAGCAGCTCCATCGCCACCGAGGCGCGTTTGCGCTGTCCGCCGGACAGCTTGTCCACCCGGGTGCCCGCGTGCGGGGTGAGCTCGAGCTCCTCGAGCACGTTCATCATCACCTGACGCCGGTCTTCCTTGGTGGTGTCCGGCGGCAGCCGCAGCTCGGCCGCATAGCCGAGCGCCTGCTCGACGGTCAGCTGACCGTGCACCACGTCGTCTTGCGGCACCATCCCGATACGACTGCGCAGCGACGCGTACTCGGCGTGGACGTCGTGGCCCTCGAACAGCACCCTGCCGCGGGTCGGATTACTGGCCCCGACAATGACTTTCGCCAGCGTCGACTTGCCGGCGCCGGACGGGCCGATCACCGCGGTCAGCGTGCCGGGCCGCGCCGAGAACGAGATGTTGTCCAGCAGCGTGCGGCCGTGCTCGATCTCCAGGCTGACGTCGCGAACCTCCAAACCGCCTGTGCGGGTGGCGGCTTCGGTCTCGGTACGACGGACCAGCGTGCCGCTCTGGAACACCAGGTCGACGTTGCCGATCGTGACGACGTCGCCGTCGCGCAGCAGCGCCCGGTCCACCCGGTTGCCGTTGACGAACGTGCCGTTGATGCTGCGCGCGTCCTGGATCTCGACGCCCTCGGCCGTCGCCACCAACGTCGCGTGGTGCCGCGACGCCAGCACGTCGGGAATCACGATGTCGTTGTCGGTGGCGCGGCCGATCGTCGTCGCCCCCGGCGGCGGAGGCGCAGCGCCGCCACGCAGGATGCGGATCATGCTCGTCGCCAGGTTCTGGCCGTCGGCGCCGGTGGGACGTGCCGTCGGCCGGATCTGCGTCGGCGGCGGCTGATTGTCCGGCTGCGACACAGGCGGCGACGGCGCCCGGGACGCCGGCGCATTCGTGCTGGGCGGCCGCGTCTGCGGGCCACTGGATGCGCCGGGCGGATACGTGTGCGGCGGCTGCGTCGGCGGGTACGACGGCTGCGGCGTGCTCGGCGGATACTCCGCGGGGGCGTGCGGCACGGACTGCTGGTGGCCCTGCCAGGTGGCAGCGCCGCGGGCTTGGGCCGGCACCGACGTGGTCTGCGGCGGCCGGCCCACAGCACCTTGGTGGCGTCCGACTTCGAATGTCAGCCGGGGGCCGTCCGGGTTGCCGATGTTGATGCTCTGCCCGTCGCGGATCTCCACCGACGGCACGCGGCGGTGGTCGACGAACATCCCGTTGAGGCTGCCGTTGTCGATCGCCACCCAGCGGCCGCGGTCGAACCGCAGCAGCACGTGCGCGCGTGAGACGAGTGGATGAGCGACCCGGACGTCGGCGCGCAGATCGCGGCCGATGACCACGTCATGGCCCGGCGCGAAGGTGCGTTGCGACCCGTCGGTCCGAACAGTCAGCGCGGGCGGTGATGGTCGGCTCATTAGCCGTCACTCTATAAGGGCAGCGGCGTCCCGACGCGTCAGCCGGGCGCTCCGGTGACGACGCATCGGGTGCGCACGGTGGGCCGCGAGCGAAAAGCGGCGGGCATGCACTTGTTGCAGTGCGTGCAGGCCGATCGCACCGCGGTGCCGCCCGCGGCGATCCGGTTGACCAGATCCGGTTCGGCCAGCAACGCGCGGGCCATCGCGACGAACTCGAATCCCTCGGCCATCGCGAGGTCCATGGTTTCGCGGTTGGTGATGCCGCCCAGCAGGATCAGCGGCATCGACAGCTCGGCACGGAACGTGCGCGCCAAGTCGAGCAGGTAGGCGTCGCGGTAGGGGTATTCGCGGAAGATCTTCTTGCCCACCAGCCGCAGCCCCCAGCTCGTCGGGGGCTTGAAGATCTTCGCGAAGTCCTCCAGCGGAACGTCGCCTCGGAACAGGTACATGGGGTTGACGAACGAGCTGCCCGCCGTCGGTTCCAGGGCGTCGAGGCCGCCGTCATCCTGCAGCCAGGTGGCAGTGGTGAGCGCTTCGTCGACGGTGATGCCGGTCCGGATCCCGTCTGCCATATTGAGTTTCGCGGTCACCGCGATCTGGTTGCCCACGGCCTGGCGCACCGCCTGCACCACTTGGCGGGCCACCTTCGCGCGGTTGTGCAGCGAGCCGCCGAACTCGTCGTCACGACGATTCACCAGCGGGCTGAGGAACGAACTGCAGAAGTAGCCGTGCCCCAGATGGATTTCGACGGCGTCGAAGCCGGCGTCGACGGCCAGCCGGGCCGCTGCGGCGTGGTCGGCGATCACCTTGTCGATGTCGTCGCGGGTGGCTTTCTTGGCGAACCGCAGGACGATCGGGTTGAAGCTGCGGACCGGCGCCAGCGCCGGCGATTTGTCGGCCGGGCCCACCCGGACGGGCCCGGCGTGCCCGATCTGCGCGCTGGCCGCGGCGCCTTCGGCGTGCACGGCCTCGGTCAGCCGGCGTAGCCCGGGCACCGCCTCGGGTCGCATCCACAGCTGACCGGCCTCCGTGCGGCCGCCCGGTGACACCGCGCAATAGGCGACGGTAGTCATCGCCACCCCACCGGCCGCAGGCAACCGGTGATATTCGACGAGCTCGTCGGTCACCAGCGCGTCGGGCGTCGCCGCCTCGAACGTCGCTGCCTTGATGATCCGATTACGCAGCGTGATCGGCCCCAGCTTGGCCGGGGAGAACACGCTCATCGGGGCCATGGCTCAAAGCGTGCCACAAGCCTGTCAAACTGAGGTTTGTGACTGCGACGGTGCTCGACGGCAAGGCCACCCGCGACGAGATCTTCACCGACTTGACGCAGCGGGTCCAGGCGCTGACGGCCGCCGGACGCACCCCCGGGCTCGGCACGATACTGGTTGGCGACGACCCCGGCTCGCAGGCCTATGTGCGCGGCAAGCACGCCGACTGCGCGAAGGTCGGCATCACCTCGATCCGCCGCGACCTGCCCGCAGACATCAGCCAGGCCAAGCTGGACGAGACGATCGACGAGCTCAACGACAACCCCGAGTGCACCGGCTACATCGTGCAGCTGCCGCTGCCCAAGCAGTTGGACGAGAACGCGGCTCTGGAGCGCATCGACCCGGAGAAGGACGCCGACGGCCTGCATCCGACCAACCTCGGCCGGCTGGTGCTGGGCAAGGCGGCGCCGCTGCCGTGCACGCCGCGGGGCATCGTGGCGCTGCTGCGCCGCTACGACGTACCGATCGCCGGCGCGCACGTGGTGGTGATCGGCCGCGGTGTGACCGTCGGCCGCCCCCTCGGCCTGCTGCTCACCCGACGGTCGGAAAACGCCACAGTCACCTTGTGCCACACCGGAACTCGTGATTTGCCGGCGCTGACGAGGCAGGCCGACATCGTCGTCGCGGCGGTCGGCGTTGCCCACATGGTGACCGCCGACATGGTTAAGCCGGGGGCCGCGGTCGTCGACGTCGGGGTGAGCCGGGTGGACGGCAAACTCACCGGCGACGTGCATCCCGACGTCTGGGAGGTGGCGGGCCACGTGTCGCCGAATCCCGGCGGCGTGGGGCCGTTGACCCGGGCTTTCCTGCTGACAAACGTCGTGGAGCGTGCGGAGTCGCGATGAGCACCCGCGACGCCGTCCGTCAGGTCGTCCGCGCCCAGTGGCCGATCCTGTTGGTATTCCTCATCTTTGCGGCGGCATTCGTGCTCGTGGTCGCAGACTTCTGGCGGCGCGGGTCGTTGTTGATCGGCATCGGGGTCGCGGTTGCCGCGGTGCTGCGGTTGACCTTGTCGGACAGTCGCGCGGGCCTGCTGGTGGTCCGCAGCCGGCTCACCGACTTCGTGACGATGGCGGTGGTCAGCGCTGTGGTGATCTACATCGCGTGGACGATCGATCCGCTGGGCACCAGGTAGTTCCTGGCCGAGTGTTGGGTTGATCCACGCTTCCTGCGGCCGAGCGTGGCTCAAGTCCACACTCGGCGCGAAATAGCCGCTGCGACAATCGGCTTCGCCCACTCCGGCGTCGACGTCAGGTCGTCCGGCCCGACCACCGCACCGCGCGCCACGTGCAGCACCAGCGATGGACGGGGTTCACAGCCGGTCGCAGGGTCCGCGTCGGCTGAGTTGTCGTATACCCGCAATTCGGTGAGCGCGGGCAGCAGCCGTATCAGGTTTTGCCTACTGTGCCGCCACCGGCGCCGGATGACCGGCTCGGGGATGTCGTGACCGCCTGCCCGGACACGATGCCGCACTCGCGCGATGTGTGTTTCGGCACTGTCGAGCCCGACATACCACATGCGCACCTCGAAGCCATCCAATGCCGCGTCCGTGATCAAGCGCGGGATGGTATTGCCGCCCAGAGTGGTTTCGAGCGCGAAGTCGAGCCGTTGCTCGATCGCACGCTCGAGCAGCCGCTTGCCCTCATGCCACGCGGCAGCGTTGGCCTTCGATTGATCGAGCCCCGGGTTCGCGGCCGTCAAGGACTTGGCGGCTTCGTCGGGGTTGTAGTAGTCGGCGCCGGCCGCGCGGATCATCGCGCCGACAATGCTGCTCTTCCCGGCGCCGTTGACGCCGGCAACCACATAAAGCCGTGGCGGTGTCAGCGTCGGCGCTTCGGACGGGCGGCCTCGACGGCGGCCCGGCCGAGCTCGTCAGGCGTCGCGTCGAAGGCTGCGGCCATGGCTGCCTTGGCCTTCGACGTCTGCAAGCGCTCCAACAATTGGTCGAAGTCTGCGGTCAACTCGTCGAGTGCGGGCACACTGCCCGTCGTCAGGGCCTCGAACTCGTCGTACGACAGCAGCACCGCCTTGGGTGTGTTGTGCTTGGTGATCGCGACTGCGCCGCGGCGCGACGCCTCTTCGAAGACCGCACCGAACTCGTTCTTGAACCGAGTGGCAGCGACCGTCGGCACGTCGACCAGCACACCGTCGCGGTTGCGGAACGTCAAAGTAGCCATATTGGACATTTTAGCCAATAGGGCTAAGCACGTTAGGTCGACAGGGTGGCCCGAATGCACACGGTCACATACGGCAGGGCCAGGCCCGTCGAGTTGGCCAACGCCGGATGCGTGGCGAGCAGTTCGCGCACCTGCCCGAGGGTCCGGGTGCGCACTTCCGTCGGCGAGGTGATGCAGTAGCTGCGCGACGCCACCAAGTCGATCAACGCTTGCGGCGTCAGGTAATTCGTCCACTCCACCTGATGGCGCTGGACGTCGACGAACGGCTCGGGCAGCGTGACGCGGTAGTTGAACGGATCGTCCTCATGGCCGATGATGCGGCCCAAATCGCGTACCCAGCCCATCCGCTCGTCGCGCACGTTCCACACCAGGCCGAGCCGCCCGCCGGGCCGCAGCACCCGCGCTACTTCGGCCACCGCGCGGACCGGGTCGAACCAATGCCAGGCCTGCGCCACCAGCACCGCATCCACGCTGTCGTCGGACAGCGGGATCTCCTCGGCGGTACCGAGCAGCGCGGGCGTGTCGGGCAGCGAATGACGAAGCAGCTCGAGCATTTCCGGGATCGGATCGACCGCAACCACGGACAGCCCGCGTTCGACGAGCCGGGTGGTGAGCTTGCCCGTGCCGGCACCGAGGTCGAGCACGTCGCGCACACCGGGCGGCAGCAGCCAGTCGATGGCCTCCGGAGGGTACGACGGCCGGCCGCGTTCGTATGCGGCCGCTTCGGCTCCGAACGACAGCGAGCGGGCTAGCTGGTCGGTCATGCCGATGCGAGCTTGAGCGTCTGCCGGATCAAATCGCCGACGGCCTCGGACTCGATCAAGAACCCGTCGTGCCCGTACACCGAGTCGACAACGTTCAGCCCGGGGCAGCCCGGCAACAGCTCGGCCAGCTCCTCCTGCAGGCGCAGCGGATACAGCCGGTCGGACGTGATGCCGCCCACCACCACGGGAACCTGACATCGGCTCAGCGCCGCCGGCACACCGCCGCGGCCGCGTCCGACATCGTGGCTGGACAGCGCGTCGGTGAGCACCACATAGCTGCCCGGGTCGAACCGGTCGACCAACTTGGCGCCCTGGTACTCGAGGTAGCTCTGCACCGCGTACCGGCCGCCGGTCAGCGGGTTCTCCGAGGCCTGCGGCTGATTGGCGAAGCGCCGGTCCAGCTCCACCTCGCCGCGGTAGGTCAGATGGGCGAAGCGCCGGGCGATGTCCATGCCGTCGACGGGTTCCCGGCCGGTGCCGTAGTAGTCGCCGCCCTGCCAGTTCGGGTCGGCTTTGATCGCGGCGACCTGGGTGGTCTGCGTGCCGATCTGGTCGGCGGTCGCGCGTGCGCCGACGGCCAGCACCAGCGCCGCGCGCACCTTGTCGGGATGGCCGACGATCCACTCCAGCGCCCGCGCGCCGCCCATCGAGCCGCCGACCACCGCCGCCACCTCCGTGATGCCTACCGCCGCCAGCGCTGCGACGTCGGCTTCCACTTGGTCGCGCACGGTGATCGTGGGAAACCTTGAGCCCCAAGGCCTTCCGTCGGGCGCAGGCGAGCTGGGCCCGGTCGAGCCGCGGCAGCCGCCCAGCACGTTGGTGGCCACAGCGCACCAGCGGTTGGTGTCGATCGGCGCGCCGGGACCCACTGCGCTGTCCCACCAGCCGGGGGTCGGATGGTTCGGGCCGGCGGGTCCGGCGACGTGCGAGTCGCCGGTGAGCGCGTGCAGCACCACCACCACGTTGTCGCGCGCTGGCGACAGCTCACCCCAGCGTTGCAGAGCGATCGACACGTCGTCGATCACCCGGCCGCTCTCCAGTCGCAGCGGGCCGATGTCGACGACGCCTATCTCGCCTTCGGCGGGCAGCTGGGTGGTCGGGACGTCGAAATCCGTCACGACAGCGACCCCACCGACTGGGGGTCGGCGCCCTGCGACGAACTGAACGGCTTGGCGGCGGCGAAGCCGCGCTCGAGGTCGGCGATGATGTCGTCGATCCCCTCGATGCCGACGGCGAGTCGCACCAGGCCCGGGGTCACGCCGGTGGCCAGTTGCTCGTCGGGGCTGAGCTGGCTGTGCGTGGTGGACGCCGGGTGGATCACCAGCGAGCGCACGTCACCGATGTTGGCGACGTGGCTGTGCAGGGTCAGCGCGTTGACGAACGCTTTGCCGGCCTCCACGCCGCCGGCCAGTTCGAACGCCAGCACAGCGCCGGTTCCCTTGGGCGCCAGCTTCTTTCCCAGCTCGTACCACGGCGAGCTGGGCAGCCCGGCGTAGTTCACCGACACCACGTCCTCGTGCCCGGCCAAGTACTGAGCGACGCGTTGCGCATTTTCTACGTGGCGCTCCACCCGCAGGCTCAGCGTCTCCAGACCCTGCGCAATCAGGAACGCGTTGAAAGGCGAAGGGGCAGAACCGAGGTCGCGCAGCAGCTGCACCCGCGCCTTGAGTGCGAAGGCGGGCGGGCCGAGGTCGGCGAACACCACCCCGTGGTAGCTGGGGTCCGGCGTGGTGAAGCCAGGGAAGTTACCGTTGCGCCAGTCGAAGGTGCCGCCGTCGACGATCACTCCGGCGATCGCCGCGCCGTGGCCGCCGAGGTACTTGGTGGCGGAGTGCACGACGATGTCGGCGCCGTGGTTGATCGGCTGGATGAGATACGGGGTCGCGATGGTGTTGTCGACGATCAGCGGCACGCCGACGTCATGGGCCACCCCCGCGACGCCGGGGATATCGAGGATGTCGATCTTGGGGTTGGAAATCGTCTCGGCGAAGAACGCCTTGGTGTTCGGTCGCGCTGCGGCCCGCCACGACTCGAGATCGTCGGGGTCGTCGACGAAGCTGACCTCGATGCCCAGCTTGGGCAGGGAGTAGTGGAACAGGTTGTACGTGCCGCCGTACAGCCGGGGGCTGGACACGACGTGGTCGCCGGCGTTGGCGATGTTGAGGATCGCGTACGTCTCCGCCGCCTGCCCGGACGCCAGGAACAACGCGGCCACGCCGTTCTCCAGCGCGGCGATGCGCTGCTCGACGACCGCGGTGGTGGGGTTGCCGATCCGGGTGTAGATGTTGCCTTCGACCTCGAGGCCGAACAGTGCGGCGGCGTGGGCGGTGTCGTTGAACGTGTACGACGTGGTCTGGTAGATCGGCAGCGCCCGGGCGTTGGTGGCGGCGTCCGGGACCTGGCCGACGTGAATCTGCTTGGTCTCGAACGCCCAGCGGCTGCTGGGATCGTCCTGTTCGTTCGTCATCGATGTGCTCCTGTGGTGAGGGCCGTCCGGTCCGGGGCCCGTCATCACGGACCCGCGCTTGCCGTGTAGCCGCTGGCGGCTACTCAACCTGGTCATCACCCGGGGCACCCCACCGCGGTTGGAGGGTTGCCGGCCAGCGAGCCGGGGCTTGGCGCTGGCGCTCTTGACCGATGAGAAGAGTATCGCATGCCGCAAGCCCACTGCCACCGAGTTCGCGTCGCGGCCGCCCGCTCTGACCTCGCTACCGGACCCACCCCTGACACGGCGGGTGCCTCGACGGAATACTGATAGTCGGCTTGTCCGAAACGATGGCGGGAGACACCCAACACATGAGCAATGAGCAACCGACCATCATCTACACGCTGACCGACGAAGCGCCGCTGCTGGCTACTTATGCCTTGCTGCCGGTCATCCGCACTTTCACCGAGCCGGCGGGGATCAAGGTCGAAACCAGTGACATCTCGCTGGCGGCCCGCATCCTGGCGGAGTTCTCCGACTGCCTGGACGAAGATCAGCGCGTGCCGGACAACCTGGCCGAGCTGGGCCGGCTGACTCAGCTGCCCGACACCAACATCATCAAACTGCCCAACATCAGCGCCTCGGTGCCGCAGCTCACCGACGCGGTCAAGGAACTGCAGGAGAAGGGCTACGCGGTGCCCGACTATCCGGCGCATCCCAAGACCGACGAGGAGAAGGCGCTCAAGGAGCGCTTCGCGAAGGTACTCGGCAGTGCCGTCAATCCCGTTCTGCGCGAAGGCAATTCGGATCGGCGCGCAGCGAAGGCGGTCAAGGAGTACGCGCGCAAGCACCCGCACAGCATGGGCGAGTGGTCGCAGGCCTCCCGCACCCATGTGGCGACGATGAAGAGCGGCGACTTCTACCACGGCGAGAAGTCGATGACGCTGGACCGCCCGCGCGACGTGCGGATGGAGCTGAAGACCAAGCGCGGCGAGACGATCGTGCTCAAGCCCGAGGTGAAGCTCGACGAGGGTGACGTCATCGACAGCATGTTCATGAGCAAAAAGGCGCTGTGCGCGTTCTACGAGCAGCAGATCGAGGACGCCTACAAGACCGGCGTGATGTTCTCCCTGCATGTCAAGGCCACGATGATGAAGGTCAGCCACCCGATCGTGTTCGGCCACTGCGTGAAGGTGTTCTACAAGGAAGCGTTCGCCAAGCATCAGGACGTGCTCGACGAACTCGGCGTGAACGTCAACAACGGCATGGTCGACCTCTACAACAAGATCGAGGCGCTGCCGGGATCGTTGCGCGAGGAGATCATCAACGACATCCACGCCGTGCACGAGCATCGTCCCGAATTGGCGATGGTCGATTCGGCGCGGGGCATCACGAACTTCCACTCGCCGTCCGACGTGATCGTCGACGCATCGATGCCGGCGATGATCCGCCTCGGCGGCAAGATGTACGGCGCCGACGGCCGGACCAAGGACACCAAGGCGGTCAACCCAGAGTCGACATTCAGCCGCATTTATCAGGAGATGATCAACTTCTGTAAGACCCACGGTCAGTTCGACCCGACCACCATGGGCACCGTGCCGAACGTCGGCCTGATGGCACAGAAAGCCGAGGAGTACGGCAGCCACGACAAGACCTTCGAGATCCCCGAGGACGGCGTCGCCGACATCGTCGACAACGAGACCGGCGAAGTGCTGATGACGCAGAACGTCGAAGAGGGCGACATCTGGCGCATGCCCGTCACCAAGGATGCGGCGATCCAGGACTGGGTGAAGCTGGCCGTCACCCGGGCCCGCGACTCCGGCATGACCGTGGTGTTCTGGCTCGACATCGAACGCCCGCACGAGGTCGAGCTACGCAAAAAGGTGAAGAAGTACCTGCAGGACCACGACACCGAGGGCCTGCACATCCAGATCATGCCGCAGGTGTGGGCCATGCGGTACACGCTCGAACGCGTGGTGCGCGGCAAAGACACGATCGCGGCCACCGGCAACATCCTGCGCGACTACCTGACCGATCTGTTCCCGATCCTGGAGCTGGGCACCAGCGCCAAGATGCTGTCGATCGTGCCGCTGATGGCCGGCGGTGGCATGTATGAGACCGGCGCGGGCGGCTCGGCGCCCAAACACGTCAAGCAGCTGGTCGAGGAGAACCACCTGCGGTGGGATTCGCTCGGCGAGTATCTGGCGTTGGGCGCGTGCCTGACGGATATCGGCACGAAAACCGGAAACAAGCGGGCCACGGTTCTCGGCAAGACGCTCGACGGTGCGATCGGCTGCTTCTTGGAGAACGACAAGAGCCCGTCGCGCAAGACCGGCGAGCTGGACAACCGGGGCAGCCACTTCTATCTCGCTTTGTACTGGGCGCAGCAGCTGGCCGAGCAGAGCGACGACCAAGAGCTCGCGGATCACTTCGCGCAGCTGGCGAAGTCGCTGTCGGAGAACGAAGACACGATTCTGTCGGAACTCGCTGCCGCGCAAGGCAATTCGGTCGACATCGGCGGCTACTACTACCCGGATCCCGAAAAGACCACCGCAGTGATGCGGCCCAGCAAGACGTTCAACCAGACGCTGGAGGCCGCCCAAGCCTGAGCGCCGTTTCGCGCCATTCGGCCCTTGTAGTGTGGCGACCATGTCCAAGGTCAAGGTCGAAGGCACCGTCGTGGAGCTCGACGGCGACGAGATGACCCGGGTCATTTGGAAGTCCATCAAGGACACGCTGATCCTGCCCCACTTGGACATCGACCTCGAGTATTACGACCTCGGCATCGAGCACCGCGACGAAACCGACGACCAGGTGACCGTCGACGCCGCGCATGCGATCCAAAAGCACGGTGTCGGCGTGAAATGCGCGACGATCACCCCCGACGAGGCCCGGGTCAAGGAGTTCAACCTCAAGAAGATGTGGCTGTCGCCCAATGGGACGATCCGAAACATCCTCGGCGGCACCATCTTTCGTGCACCGATCGTGATCAACAACGTCCCCCGCCTGGTGCCCGGCTGGACCAAGCCGATCATCATCGGCCGCCACGCGTTCGGCGACCAGTATCGGGCCGAGAACTTCGCGTTCGACCGGCCGGGCACGTTCACGATCACCTTCACTCCCGACGACGGCAGCGAGCCCGTCCAGCAGGAGGTCGTCCACATCCCCGACGAGGGCGGGGTGATCATGGGCATGTACAACTTCAAGCGCTCGATCTCCGACTTCGCGCGCGCGTCGTTCAAGTACGGGCTGAAAGAGCGCTATCCGGTCTACCTGTCGACCAAGAACACGATCCTCAAGGCCTACGACGGGATGTTCAAGGACGAGTTCCAGCGCATCTACGACGAGGAGTTCAAAGACGAGTTCGAGCGCAACGGCCTGACCTACGAGCACCGGTTGATCGACGACATGGTCGCCTCGGCGCTGAAGTGGGAGGGCGGCTACGTCTGGGCGTGCAAGAACTACGACGGCGACGTGCAGTCGGACGCCGTCGCGCAGGGTTACGGGTCGCTGGGGTTGATGACGTCGGTGCTGATGACACCCGACGGCAAGATCGTCGAGGCCGAGGCGGCGCACGGCACCGTGACGCGACACTTCCGGCTGCACCAGCAGGGCAAGCCGACGTCGACGAACCCGATCGCGTCGATCTTCGCGTGGACGCGGGCGCTGGAGCACCGCGGCAAACTCGACGACACCCCTGAGGTGATCGAGTTCGCGCAGAAGCTGGAGAGCGTGGTGGTCGACACCGTCGAGGGCGGGCAGATGACCAAGGACCTCGCGGCGCTGATCGGTCCCGACCAGGAGTGGCTGACCACCGAGGACTTCATGGCCGCCCTCGACGACAACCTGCAGAAAGCGCTCGCCGAGGGTTAACCCGTCGACTGCACGGGCGGCGTCCCGAGGTGCTCGTCGACCCACTTCAGGATCACGTCGGTGACGCGCTCGGGGGCCTCGAACATCGGGATGTGGCCGACGCCGTCGAGCTCGGTGACCTGGGTGATCTCCGGGATGTGGGTGTGGAAGTGCCGGGTGTAGCGCGGATGCGGCAGAACCCGGTCCTTCTCGCAGATCACCAGGTGCGTCGGGGTGCAGGTCTCGGCCAGTTCCATCAGCCCGGGCGCCATCAACGACTTCATCAGCAGCTGGTAGTAGGCCGGGCAGTTGCGGACGTCGTCGATGATGTCGAGCAGGTCGCTCTCGGGCAGGGTTTCCGGTGATGCGCTGATCGGGAAGTGCGCGAGATATCGGCTGAACGGCAGGCTCAGCACCCGCGGGCCGAGCAGCTTCACCAGCACATACAGCGGCGCGCCGGCCAGGAACTTGGCGACGATCTCGAACTTCACCGGCGACCACTGGTGCCAGCCGCCCGCCGGAGCGATCGCGGTGATCGTGCGGGCACGGCCCCGGCGCTCCAGCTCGAACGCCACCCAGCCGCCCAGCGAGTTGCCCACGATGTGGGCGGTTTTCCAGCCGAGGTCGTCGAGCTGGCGCTCCAGATGATCGGCGAGCGTGGCGCTGTCGAGCTTCCAACTGCCTTTCGGGCCGCCGTTGTGGCCGGCCATGGTCGGCGCGAACACCTCGTAGCGCCCAGTGTCCGCGATCCGCGGGGCGACTTTCTTCCAGACGTTCTGCGACATCATGAACGGGTGCAGCAGAAGCATCGGCTCGCCGGAGCCGAGGTGAATGGGGGCACGCTCGCGCATGATGGCGACCATAAAGGCGGTACCGCGGGTACCGCAAGCGCGCAGGACGCCCGTGGGTGAAAAGATTGGCCGATCATGAGCAAGCAGAAACGCGTCTTCTCCGGCGTTCAGCCGACCTCCGACTCGCTGCACCTGGGCAACGCCCTGGGCGCGGTGACGCACTGGGTGGGGCTGCAGGACGAGTTCGACGCGTTCTTCTGCGTGGTCGACCTGCACGCGATCACCGTCCCGCAGGATCCAGATGTGTTGCGCCGGCGCACGCTGGTGACCGCCGCGCAGTATCTGGCCTTGGGAATCGACCCGGCCCGCAGCACCATCTTCGTGCAGAGCCACGTGCCCGCCCACACCGAATTGGCTTGGGTGCTGGGCTGTTTCACCGGCTACGGGCAGGCGTCGCGCATGACGCAGTTCAAGGATAAGGCTTTGCGGCAGGGCACCGAGTCGACCACGGTCGGGCTGTTTACCTATCCGGTGCTGATGGCTGCCGACGTGTTGTTGTACGACACCGATCTGGTGCCGGTCGGTGAGGATCAGCGTCAGCATCTGGAGCTGGCGCGTGACGTCGCACAGCGTTTCAACGGCCGCTTCCCGGGCACTTTCGTGGTGCCCGAGGTGCTGATCCCGAAGGCGACGGCCAAGATCTACGACTTGAGCGACCCGACGTCGAAGATGAGCAAGTCGGCGCCCACCGAGGCGGGGTTGATCAATCTGCTCGACGATCCGAAGATCACCGCGAAGAAGATCCGCTCGGCGGTCACCGACAGTGGTCGGGAGGTCCGCTACGACCCGCAGAACCAGCCGGGAGTGTCGAACCTGCTGACCATCCAATCGGCGATCACCGGCACCGACGTCGACAAGCTGGTCGAGGGCTATGCGGGCCGCGGCTACGGCGACCTCAAGCGAGACACCGCCGACGCGGTCGTGGAGTTCGTCACCCCCATCCGGGCGCGTGTCGACGAATTACTGAGCGACACAACCGAGTTGGAAGCGATTCTGAAGAAGGGCGCCGACCGGGCCCGCGAGGTGTCGGCAAAGACGATCGCCAATGTCTATGAGCGGCTAGGGTTCTTGCAGATTCCCTAACAGGAGACAGCCCATGCCGGACAAGCCGGGCATCCTCGATCGGCTGCGGGCACGCTATGGCTGGTTCGACCATGTGATGCGGGCTCAGCAGCGCTACCGCGACGCCAACGGCGACTTCTTCGCCGCAGGGATCACGTACTTCACGGTGTTCGCGTTGTTTCCGTTGCTCATGGTGGCGTTCGCGATCGCCGGGTTCGTGTTGTCGCGCCAACCAGAGCTGCTCGCACAGCTCGAGGATCGCGTCAAGCACACGGTGTCGGGCGAATTCGGCCACCAGATCGTCGAACTCATCGCCGCCGCGATCGAATCGCGGACGTCCGTGGGCGTCATCGGCCTGGCCACCGCGCTGTGGGCGGGCCTGGGCTGGATGGCCAACATCCGCGAGGCGCTGAGCGCGATGTGGGACCAGCGGCACGAAGCCGGAAGCTTTGTGCGTACCAAGCTGTCGGATCTCGGCGCGCTGCTGTCAGTGTTCCTTGCACTCGTCGTCACCATCGGGTTGTCGGCGCTGTCGACCGCGGGTCTGATGCGAAAAGTGTTGCGCTGGTTGGGCATTGCTCATCTTCCGGGGGTCGGCGTGGCACTGCAGATCACATCGGTGCTGGCGTCGGTGCTGGTTTCCTGGCTGTTGTTCGCGTGGATGATCGCCCGGCTGCCGCGGGAGTCGCTGAGCGTGCGCAGCTCGCTGCGCGCCGGGCTGCTGGCCGCGGTGGGTTTCGAGGTGTTCAAGCAGCTGGGGTCGTTGTATCTGGCGACGGTCATGCATGGGCCGGCGGGGGCGACGTTCGGGCCGGTGCTGGGTCTCTTGGTATTCGCCTACATCACGGCGCGGCTGGTGTTGTTCGCGACGGCGTGGGCGGCGACGTCGTCGGAAAACCTCGCCGCCGCACCGGTGGTGCCGCCGGACGCCGCGATCATTGCGCCACGTACTTCCGAGGGCGTCGGGTTGCGTGCGGCTTTCATCGCCGGTGCGTTGGGGGCCCTTGGGGCGCTAGGCCTTTCACGGCTCATGCGCCGAATGTGAACTCACTGCGAGAATCCGGCCGAATCGTCGCAGCCAGCGCACGCTCGGCGATGGAGCTGGCTCGACCTCTGTGCCGGCGGTTTCTGCAGCACTGGCGGGGTGGTGGCCTGCGACGGCGAGCGCGTGGTTCTTCGAGGTCATGGCCCGATGCTGGTATGCGTCGGCCAACGGCGCATGAGGCATTTGCCTCAAAGGCGATCTGGAATCGGCGAAGGACTAGCTTTGTGCGCGGCGGTTGATCGAGCGGGCGGCCAGGATCAAGCCGAACACGATCAACGCGCCCACGATCGCGACACCGACGCGCACCGGCAGGTCGTTCATCGAAGCCGGCAGGCCCGCCGCGGCCGACGGGGCGCTGGTGTCAGAAGCGGTCTTGGGCACCAGCGACGGGTCCGGCTCCACCAGCTTGCCCACCATGGTGCCCGGCGGCGTCGCGAAGCCGTAGTCCAGCAGATGCGCCGCCTGCTGCCACGGCGGGATGGGCTGGCGGGTGCCGTGCAGCAGCACCGCCATCAGGCGCCGGCCGTCGCGGTTGGCCGCACCGACGAACGTCTGGCCGGCGTCGTCGGTGTAGCCCGTCTTGCCGCCCATCGCGCCCGGATAGTTATAAAGGAGCTGGTTGTCGTTCTCGAGCGTGTAGGCGGGGTGCGGCTCGTCGCCGGGAACATTGGGCCGGGCCGGGTGACCGGGGAACTCGAACGTCTTGGTGGCGACGATCTGCGCGAAGATCGGGTTCTGCCAGGCATACCGGTAGAACAGGCCCATGTCGTAGGCCGACGTGCTCATCCCGGGGCCGTCCAGGCCGGACGGGGTGGCGGCACGGGTGTCGGTGGCGCCGAGCTTGCGCGCCAGCGCGTTGATCTTGCCCAGCGCGACGTCCATGCCGCCCAGCTGCATCGCGAGCGCATGCGCGGCGTCGTTGCCGGAGTGCATCAGCAGCCCGTGCAGCAGCTGGAAGACCGTGTAGGTGCCGCCCTGGTCGACGCCGACGCGGGTGCCCTCGGCGTTGCCGTCCTCGGCGGTGCCGGTGACCACCTTCCCGATGCCGAGTTCGTTGATCGCCTGCATCGCAACCAGCACCTTGATGATGCTGGCGGGCCGGTGCCGTCCGTGTGGATCCTTGGCGGCGACCACGGCGCCGGTGTCGAGGTCCGCGACGAGCCACGCGTCGGCGGAGACGTCGTTGGGCAGCGGCGGGGTGTTGGGCGCGACGACCACCCCGCAGCCGCTCAGTGCGTCACCGCCCATCGGTTTGGCCGGAACCGGCAACGGCTGCGGGGCCTCTCCGGCGGTCGGCACCTCGGATTCGTCGACGGCAGGCGGGGTGGTCACCCGGTACGGGCACGAAGGTGTGTCAGGGGCCGCAACCGGCTCGGCGGACGCCGGCGGCATGCCGCCCAGCGTCGGAAAGCCCATCAGCACCGCTGCCGAAGCCGCGCACAGTGCGCGCCGGCCGATCTTCGTCAACCCACCCATCGAGACCGCAGGTTACGGGACGAAGGTCACGGCAGCCGTCATGACCCGCCGCTTGCCGGTCACAGGTCTGCCACATCGCCTACAGGCGCCGCCACGCCTCCGACAGCACGTGGCGCAGGATCTGCTCGATCTCGTCGAACTCGGCCTGCCCGCTGATCAGCGGCGGTGCGAGCTGCACCACGGGATCGCCGCGGTCGTCGGCGCGGCAGTACAGGCCCGCCTCCAGCAGTGCCGACGACAAGAATCCCCGCAGCAGCCGTTCGCTCTCCTCGTCGGTGAACGTCACCTTGTCGGCCTTGTCCTTCACCAGCTCGACGGCGTAGAAGTAGCCTTCGCCCCGGACGTCGCCGACGATAGGCAGGTCGTAAAGCCTTTGCAGCGTAGTGCGCAGCGCGGCGGCGTTGTGCTTGACGTGGTCGTTGATGCGCTCGCGTTCGAAGACGTCGAAGTTGGCCAGTGCGACCGCGGACGACACGGGATGGCCGCCGAACGTGTAGCCGTGCGGAAATGTCGTCTTACCGTCGTTGAACGGTTCGAACAGCCGGTCGGAGGCGATCATCGCGCCGATCGGCGAGTAGCCCGACGACATGCCCTTCGCGCAGGTGATCATGTCGGGGACGTAGCCGAAGTCGTCACACGCGAACATCGACCCGATCCGGCCGAACGCGCAGATCACTTCGTCGGACACCAGGAGAACGTCGTACTCGTCGCAGATTTCGCGTACCCGCTCGAAGTAGGCGGGTGGCGGCGGGAAGCACCCGCCCGCGTTCTGCACCGGCTCGAGGAACACCGCGGCGACGGTGTCGGGCCCTTCGGATTCGATCACCTCGGCGATCCGGTCTGCAGCCCAGCGCCCGAACTCCTTGGCGTCGGTGTTCACCGGCGCGGGCGCGCGGTAGAAGTTGGTGTTGGGCACCCGGAAGGTGCCCGGTGGCAGTGGCTCGAACGGCTTCTTGAAGTTCGGTAGGCCGGTGATCGCGAGCGCGCCGTGCGGGGTGCCGTGGTAGGCGATCGACCGCGAAATCACCTTGTACTTATGGGGTTTGCCGACCAGCTTGAAATACTGCTTGGCCAGCTTCCACGCGGTTTCCACCGCCTCGCCGCCGCCGGTGGTGAAGAACACCCGGTTCAGGTCGCCCGGCGCGTAGTGCGCCAGCCGTTCGGCCAGTTCGATCGCCGGCGGGGTGGCGTAAGACCACAGCGGAAAAAACTCCAGCTGCCTGGCTTGCCGGGCGGCGGCGTCAGCCAGTTCTGCGCGGCCATGGCCCACCTGGACGACGAACAGTCCGGACAGCCCGTCGAGGTAGCACCTGCCGTGGTTGTCCCAAATCCGCACGCCCTCACCGCGAGTGATGACCGGCGGGGTGATGCCGGCGCCGTGCCGGGCGAAATGGCCCCACAGGTAGCGGTCTGCCTTCGCCGACAGGTCAGCCGAAATGTTCTGGGTGGGACCGCTTGTGGTCATCGCGTGCCCCAATTGTATTGCTGCTTGACGAGTTTGAGGTAAACCAGTGTCTCAGCACACGTGACGCCGGGCAGCGCCCGGATCTGGGTGTTGAGCAAACCCAGCAAGTGGTCGTCGTCCTCGCAGACGACTTCGGCGATCACGTCGAAGGAGCCGGCGGTCAGCACCACGTAGTCGACCGACGTCAATGCGGCCAGCTGCTCGGCGAGCTTGCCGGAGTCGCCGGTGCAGCGGATGCCGATCAACGCCTGGCGGGCGAAGCCCAGCTGCATCGGGTCGGTCACGGCGACGATCTGCATCACTCCTGCGTCGATCATCCGCTGAACCCGTTGGCGCACAGCGGCTTCCGACAATCCCACTGCCTTACCGATTCCGGCGTAGGACCGGCGGCCGTCCTCCTGCAGCTGCTCGATGATCGCTTTCGACAGCTCGTCGAGTTGGCCGTCGGTGCTGGGCATGGGAAAGATTCTGGCACGGATTCCGTCGTCGTGGGCAACCCAGACGACGCTTTGACTCGTGGCTTCCGGATGCACGCAACGGATTGGGTGAGCGAAGAATCATGGCCTTCGAAGCGTGGTCGGCCGGCCGCTAATAGACTCTGGTGAATGACCGCAGCGCAGCGGGTCGACGAGTTCGAGGCTTTGCGCCCTCATCTGCTTTCGGTGGGTTACCGGCTCACCGGCACAGTGGCCGACGCCGAGGACGCGGTACAGGATGCGTGGTTGCGGTGGCAGCACTCCGGAGACGAGCCCGGGGACTTGCGGGCTTGGCTGACCAGAGTGGTGAGCAGGCTGGCGCTGGACCGGCTGCGGTCAGCGGCCAGACGGCGCGAAACCTATGTGGGGGAGTGGCTTCCGGAACCGGTGGTCACCACTCCCGGCACCGATGATCCGCTGGCCGCGGTGGTCGCCGACGAAGACGCACGGTACGCGGCGATGGTGGTGCTGGAGCGGTTGACGCCGGATCAGCGGGTGGCGTTCGTGCTGCACGACGGCTTCGGGGTGCCGTTTTCGGAGATCGCGTCGATTCTGGGTACGACGGAGGCGTCGGCGCGGCAATTGGCGTCGCGTGCCCGCCGGATCGTCGGCGACGAGCCGCTTGCGCGGCCGGTGGATGCGTCGCACGACGAGGTGGTGGGCCGGCTGCTGGCCGCGATGGCCGAGGGTGACATGGATGCGGTGATCGGACTGCTGCACCCCGACGTCACGCTCGTCGGCGACGCAAATGGCAAGACCCGCACCGCAATTCATACGATCACAGGTCCGGACAAGGTGGCGCGGTTCCTGTTCGGGCTGGCCCGCCGCTACGGTCCCGGCTGGCTGGAGTCGAGCCGGCTGGCGCTGGTGAACGGCGAACTCGGCGCCTATTCGGTCGGCAGCCCCGGCAGCGACGGCCACGAGCCCGTGCACCCGAGGATCATCGCGGTCGCCGTGCGCGACGGCAAGGTCGCGGCCGTCTGGGACGTGGCCAACCCGGACAAGTTCACCGGTTCGCCGCTGGCCGCTGATCGTCGGCCCACGGAACCCGGCACGCCTCACCAGAGCTGAAGCCCTGTTCGGTGATGCCCAGCGCGGTGTTCATCCGGGCTCGCATGTTCTCGACGCCGATCTGGTAAGTCAGCTCGATCACCCCGGCGTCGCCGAAACGGCGTCGCAGATCGGCCACTTGTTCGTCGGTGACGGTGTGCGGGTCGCGGGTCATCGCGTCGGCGTAGGCGATCGCGGCGCGCTCGTCGTCGTCGTACAGCGGCGAGGTGGCGTAGTCGTCAATGTGCTTGAGCCGCTCCAGGTCCAGGCCCTCGAGGCGGATCAGCATCGAGCCGAAGTCCACGCACCACGAGCAGCCGACGGTGCGGGCGGTCCAGTACACGGCGAGCTCGCGGACGTTCGCGGGCAGCTTGGTCGAGGCCTTCTGCAGCGCGGTCTCGTGGACCGCATTGGCCGTCAGCAGGCCGGGGTGATGAGCCGCGACCGCGAACGGTTCGGGCACTTCGCCGAACCGGCGCTTGGCGTAGCGGTACATCAGCCGGGTCAGCAGATTGGCGCGGTGAGGGGGCAGAGGCGGGATGCGGGTGTTGGTCATACCCCTTAGACGCCGCAGCCCACCGATGTGTGACAGCCGAAATCACGAGACGTTGGGGTCGAACGTGACGATCACGTAGGTGCCGAGCACCAGGGTGAACGTCATCGACACCGCGAGCAGGCCCTTGAGCCAGCGCCGGGTGGAGTCCTTGCGGGCGTAGTCGTCGATGATCACGCGCATGCCGTTGCCGCCGTGCAGCTGCGCCAGCCACAGCAGCAGCAGATCCCATATCCGCAACCATGGCGAATGCCATTGTGCAGCAACGAAATTGAAGTCGATCCGGTGTACACCGTCGTCGGCGATCAGCGTGACGTACAGGTGTCCCACCGCCAGCACCACGAGCGCGAGCCCGGAGAACCGCACGAAAAGCCACGCGGACCTCTCGAACCGCCGGCCCCGCGGAGAGCGGGGCGCATCCACCGGCGTCACGATCGCTGCACCAGGTGCGCGCCCAGCACGATCAGCGCCGGAATCACCGCGGCCAGCCACAGGATGATGACGGCCCACCGCAAGAACATCTGGAGGCGCTCACGAGGCGACAGGAAGTCGACGACGACCACGCGGATCCCGTTGAGCGCGTGAAAGAGCACCGCGGCCACCAGTACCGCCTCCATGAGGCCGACGACCGGCGTCTTGTAGAGCGCGACCACCTGGTCGTAGGCCTGAGGGCTGACCCGCACCAGCGCGGTGTCGAGGACGTGGACGAAGAGGAAGAAGAAGATCGCCGCCCCCGAGATGCGGTGCAGCACCCACAACCAGATCCCAGGATCGCCGCGGCGGACGGCCTTGCGCTCCATCGACGTGGTGCTCATGACGACAGTAAACCCTGCCGCCCCTTCGTCCCGAACCATGCGTCGGGGCCACTAGGGTAAGGCGTTGATCCGATGACGACGGCGAAAGCGGCGACGGTGGGCGCAGACATCGACTGGAAAGCATTGCGCGGCAAGGCAACTAGCCTAGCTGACCGTGCCTACGCGCCGTATTCGCGGTTCCCGGTCGGTGCCGCGGCGCTGGTGGACGACGGCCGCGTGGTGGCCGGCTGCAACGTCGAGAACGCCTCGTACGGACTGGCGCTGTGCGCCGAGTGCGCGGTCGTGTGCGCGCTGCACAGCGGTGGGGGCGGGCGGCTGGTCGCGTTGGCCTGCGTCGACGGGGGCGGCCGGCCGCTGATGCCGTGCGGGCGCTGCCGGCAGCTGTTGATGGAGCACGGCGGCCCGGAACTGCTGGTCGATGCGCCCGGCGGTGCGCGCCGCCTCGCCGAGCTGTTGCCGCACGCGTTCGGGCCGGACGACCTGCAGCGATGAACTTCGACGCGCCCACCGTGATCCGGGCCAAGCGCGACGGCCACCGCCTGTCCGGCGAGGCGATCGACTGGGTGGTGCACGCCTACACCGCGGGCGAGGTCGCCGACGAGCAGATGTCGGCGCTGCTGATGGCGATCTTCCTGCGCGGGATGGACCGCGACGAGATCGCCCAGTGGACCGCGGCGATGGTGGCCTCAGGACAGCGGTTCGACTTCTCGGACATCGGCCGGCCCACTGTCGACAAGCACTCCACCGGCGGCGTCGGTGACAAGCTCACGCTCACCGTCATGCCCGTCGTCGTCGCGTGCGGCGGCGCCGTGCCGCAGGCAGCCGGTCGGGGGCTCGGCCACACCGGCGGCACGCTGGACAAGCTCGAGTCAATTCCAGGGTTCACCGCTGAACTCACGAAACACCAACTGCATCAACAACTTCAAGATGTCGGCGCGGCGATCTTCGCACCGGGCGAGCTGGCCCCGGCCGACCGCAAGATCTATGCGCTGCGCGACGTCACCGCGACCACCGAGTCGTTGCCGCTGATCGCCAGCTCGGTGATGAGCAAGAAAATCGCCGAGGGCGTCAGCGCGCTGGTTCTCGACTGCAAGGTCGGCTCGGGAGCGTTTCTGAAAACCGAGGCGGAGGTGCGTGAGCTGGCCCGCACGATGGTCGAGCTCGGTGCCGCCCACGGTCTGGCGACCCGCGCGCTGCTGACCGACATGAACACCCCACTCGGGCGTGCGGTCGGCAACGCGGTCGAGGTCGCCGAAGCGCTGGAGGTGCTGGGCGGCGGCGGGCCCGACGACGTCGTGGAGCTGACCCTGGCGCTGGCCACCGAGATGCTCGACGCGGCCGGCCTCGACGGCCGCGACCCGGCGGACACCCTGCGTGACGGGTCGGCAATGGACTCCTTCCGCGCGGTGGTCGCCGCGCAGGGTGGCGACCTGGGCAAGCCGCTGCCGCTGGGCGCGAACACCGAGACCGTTACCGCGGACCGAAGCGGCACCGTCGGCGACATCGACGCGATGGCGGTGGCGATGGCGGCGTGGCGGCTCGGCGCGGGCCGAGCACGGCCGGGCGATCCCGTGCAGCCCGGCGCCGGGGTGCGAATCCACCGCCGGCCGGGGGAGCAGGTGGTCGCCGGCGAGCCGGTGTTCACGCTCTACACCGACACCGCGGAGCGCTTGGCGCCCGCGTTGGCAGAACTCGACGGCTGGCGTGTGGGGATGTTCACCCGCAGGCCGCTTGTGATCGACAGAATCGTGGGATGACGGCTCCGCTGAACCTGGACACGATCGGTCGGGCGCCCAAGGCCCTGCTGCACGACCACCTCGACGGCGGCCTGCGCCCGGCGACCGTGCTCGAGCTCGCCGACCAGTGCGGTTACCGCGACCTGCCGGCCACTGACGTCGACGCTCTTGCGACCTGGTTCGCCACCTCCGCGCACAGCGGCTCGCTGGAGCGCTACCTCGCGCCGTTCGCACACACCGTCGGCATAATGCAAACCCAGGCTGCGCTGTATCGGGTGGCCTACGAGTGTGTCGAGGACCTGGCCGCCGACAACGTCGTCTACGCCGAGGTCCGGTTCGCGCCGGAGCTGCACATCGACGACGGCCTGTCGCTCGACGAGGTGGTGGACGCGGTGCTGGCCGGATTCGCCGACGGCGAGAAGGCCGTGCGCGCCGACGGCCGGACCATCACCGTGCGGTGCCTGGTCACCGCGATGCGCCACGCCGCCCGCTCACTGGAGATCGCCGAGCTGGCGATCCGGTTCCGGGACAAGGGCGTGGTCGGCTTCGACATCGCCGGCGCCGAGGCGGGACACCCGCCGACCCGTCATCTCGACGCCTTCGAATACATGCGAAACAACAGCGGCCGCTTCACGATTCACGCGGGAGAGGCATTCGGGCTGCCGTCCATCCACGAGGCGATCGCGTTCTGCGGCGCCGACCGGCTGGGCCACGGCGTGCGGATCGTCGACGACATCGAGGAGCGGGCCGACGGCAGCCACCACCTCGGCCGGGTGGCGGCAATCGTGCGCGACAAGCGGATTCCGCTGGAGATGTGCCCCAGCTCGAACGTGCAGACCGGCGCTGTGCGCAGCATCGCCGAGCATCCGTTCGGCCTGCTGGCGCGGCTGCGGTTCCGGGTGACCGTCAACACCGACAACCGGTTGATGAGCGACACCACGATGAGCCTGGAAATGCTGCGGCTCGTCGAGACGTTCGGTTACGGCTGGGCCGACTTGCAGCGCTTCACCATCAACGCGATGAAATCGGCGTTCATCCCGTTCGACGAGCGGCTCGCGATCATCGACGACGTCATCAAGCCGCGATTCGCGGTGCTGATCGGGTAGGAGGGCACGATGATCACCGGCGCTCACGTCATCGTCTACAGCACCGACGCCGACGCCGACCGCGCGTTCTTCCGCGACGTCCTCGGCTATCCGCATGTCGACGCCGGCGGCGGTTGGCTGATCTTCAAGCTGCCGCCCGCCGAGGTCGCGGTGCATCCCGCCGACCAGGGCGCCCATGAGCTGTATCTGATGTGCGACGACCTCGACGCCACCATCGCCTCGCTTGCCGATCGCGGGATCGGCTGCACGCCGCCGACCGACGAGGGGTGGGGGATCTTGACGACGATCACGCTGCCCGGCGGCGGCAGCCTCGGGCTGTATGAGCCGCGGCACGATCGTGCCACCGAGCTGTAGCTACTCCTGGCGCAGGCGCGACTCGACGAACGCTTCCAGCTCGCCCCACTGGTCGACGGCCTTGACGTACGGCGGTTTGGGTTTGCTGACTCCGTCGGGATCGAGCACATGCGCGACCAGTTGCCCCAGCGGGGTATCCGGCTCGAGGATCCTGTCGACCGTGCTGTCCTGGGAGTAGTCGCCGACGTCGCGAAGCAGCTCGACGGCAAGCGCCAGTTGCTCGCGGTCCACCGCGTCGGGGCCGTCGGCCAGGTCGTCGGCGATGCCGGTCAGCACGTACACGTTGTCCTCGGTGACGTCGATCCGCAGTGAGCCGTCGGTGGCGGCGGTGCGGATGTCGTCGTAGGTCGCCAGGTCGGAGAGGTCGTGGTCGTGCTCGTCGGCCAAGTACCGCGCCAGCGCCCGCTCGGAGCCGAACACGCTGATCCGGCCGTTGCGCCCCAAAAACACCGGAGTGTCGTCGAGGTAGCACCGCAGCGTGTAGAACGTGCCGGTGCTCGTCATCATCCGGACCGGGTCGATGCCCACCTTGGCCCAGAAGTCCTCGTCGCCACCCAGCACGACGTCGTGCGCGGCAGCCGGCTCGGGTTCCTCGGAGGTCTCCTCGTCGGTCTGTGCGCCCAGCTCGACGCTGTCTTCTTCCTCCTCGGGCTCCTCGGGCGCCGGTTCGTCGAGTTCGGCCTTGGCTTTCTCCGCGGCCGCGCTGTCCACGTCGGGGGTGGTGATGACCTCCTCGATCGCGTCGATGACCTTGTCCCAGCCCTTCTCGACGACCGCGCCGATCTCGTCCCAGCGCCGCAGCCCCGCCTTGTCGGAGAAGTTCTCGATCCCGCCGGACACCGCGGTCAGCACCGGGTTGCCATTGAAGAACTTGGTCACCGCAGGCAGCTCGCAGACCGATCCGATCGCCGAGGCGATCGCCAGCGTCCCGGCCAGCTCTTCGACGGACTCCGCTGTCGGCTTCTCGGCGAGCAGCTCGTAGACCTTGATCAAATCGAAGCGCTTGTCGTCTTTCGGGTTGAGCTTGTGGGCCGACCCGCTTTTGAGCTTTTCCCACGCCGGGTGGTCGGTGAGGTCGTTGTCGTGGTCGGAGCGGACGAACGCGACGAGGTCGGCTACCGACTCGAACGCGTAGAGGTCGTCGTCCTTGCCGAGGAACGCCTCCCACTCGTCGTTGGCGTCGCGCCAGCGCGGCGCGTACAGCGTGAACACGTCGCGGTCGTCAAGAGACAGCTCGATCGGCACGATGTCAGCCACGCGCCACAGCCTAGCCACTGACGCTCGGGCGGCTACTTCGTGCTCGCGGCGGCGCTGCCGGCAGAAGCCGAACGGGTGTCGGACGTGTCGTTGCCGGACGGCGCGTGCCTGTTGATCGCCAGCGACGGCAGCCGAACGCGGGGCGGCTTCGGATCGTCCGTGTTGCCAGCCGGCGGTGTGGTCGGCTGCTTGGTCACGTCGGGGCGGAACGCCGCGACGAGATCGGCCGGCTTGGTCAACCTCGGCGGCTTGACCGGCTTGGTCTTCGGCGGGTCGCTCTTGAGCGTCGGCGTCTCGGTGCGCTTCTGGTCGGAGGGCGCCAGATCTTCTGCGGGTGTGGCCGGGGTGAGCTGGGCCGACGGGTTCGCCGCCACGTACGGGGTCGGACTGCCGCAATTGGCGCCGCCCCCGCAGCCGGCGTTGATGGGCGGACCGCCCACTCCGTACGGAGAGGTGGGAACCGTCGTCCCGAGCGGCCGGCTGCCGGTGAAGTAACTGATCCCGTTGTCAAGCCCCACCGGCACGGCACGCACCGCGTTGACCAGCGTGGTGATCGGGTTGCCGAAGTACAGGAAGTTGGCGTGCGTCGGCGCTCCGGGGTTGATCGTGCGGTCGTAGCCCGCCTCCACCAGCACCCGCAGCACCGGGTCGAGGGTCTGTGCAAGCGGGGTTCCGATGACCGGGATCTGCGTGAGCGGCATCAGCAGCGGCAGCACCGGCGTCGGAACGAGGTAGTAGGTGGTGTCGCCGTACCGTCCCTGCAATTGCGGTGTGCCGATGCCGGTGTAGTTGCCGCCGTGGAGGTAGTAGATGCCCATCGCGGCATTGAGGTCGGACAGCAGAAACAGCGGGTTCAGCGGGAAGTCGGTCCAGCCGTCGTACTGGCGGGCGACGTCGACGGTTGTCATAGCCGTCGGGGTGCCGTCCGGGTTGTTGGTGGGCGTGGCGCCGTCAGCGGTCACTCCCAGGATCGGGATGTGCAGCCCCTCGAAGCGCTCGAGGATGCCGCCGTTGGGTCGGTTCGGGTTCCCGACGAGCACGAAGTTCACGGGAACGCCGGCCGGGTTGGCGATCAGGTCGCGCTTTTCGTCTGTCGCGATGGTCGCGCTCTGCGAATAGCCGTACACCACATATTTGGTGTCGGTGACGTCTTGGTTCGGGTCGGTGGCGTCATAGGGGGGCGCCGTCGCTTGGCAGGCGCCGTTGCGAATACAGCGGTCGAGGTTTGCCTTTCCCGCCGCCACCGACTGGTCGAACGTCATGTCGGTGAGCCCGGTGTCGAACCGGAACTGTTCGGGGGTATAGACCGCGACGAGGGTGCAGGGCGAATTGCCGCAGAACCCAGTGTTGTCGATGTAGGTGTCGTTGGCGCCGGTCACATAGTCGCTGATGAACTGCTGCGTGTCCTGCGGCCGACTGAGCGGATGCTTGGTTCCGCCCATGATGAGCGCGGTCGCGGCAAGCACGACCGACGTCATCGTCGTCGACACGGCCAGCAAGAAGGTGAGGCCCAGCGTCAGCAAAGCCACTGCCGCAGCGCGGATGAAAGGGCGCATTCCGACCTCCCTGGGTGCGCCGAAATCTATTTTCACCGCGCTGGGACTCGAAATTTCCCCGCCCGACGCCGTGGGTGAGAACATCCTGACACTTTCGGGACCATTCCCGTAGCAAAATCGAACTACTTCTTTGTGTGACTGTCAGCAAACTTCAACGGTGGTGCTTTTCCAAAGCGCAGCCGCGTGCCGGTCGACCCCGGTAACGTCGCCGGCATGCTGTTCGCGGCGTTACGCGACATGCAGTGGCGAAGGCGGCGCTTTTCATAGCGATCGTCAGCACCGCATTGGTCTTCGCGATGACGCTGGTTCTCACCGGCCTGTCCAACGGCTTCCGGGTCGAATCACAACGAACCGTCGATTCCCTGGGTGTCGACCGATTCGTCATCGAGGCGGGAGCGAACGGCCCTTTTATGGGCGCCACGGCATTCGCTCCCGTTGATCTCGCCCGGATGGCGAGTACGCCCGGTGTCGTGGCGGCGGCTCCGCTCACCATGGCCGCGGTGACGATCAGGCAGGGCACCTCGACAAAGAACGCCACCGCGTTCGGGGCGCCGGAGCATGGCCCTGGCATGCCTGCCGTCGCGGAGGGGCGCACCCCGTCGAGGGCCGACGAGGTCGCGGTGTCGAGCACATTGGGACGCCACGTCGGCGACGATCTTCAGGTCGGCAAGCGCACCCTACGGATCGTCGGGATAGTGCCCAATTCCACTGCGCTGGCGCGCATGCCGAACATCTTCATGACCACCGAGGGCGTGCAGCAGCTGGCTTTCAGCGGTCAGCCGATCGTCACCTCGATAGGGATCGTCGGCACACCGCAAGAAGTACTGCCCGGCTACCAGGTCGTCGATCGGGCGGCTGGCATGACTGACCTGATGCGCCCGATGAAGGTGGCGGTCGACGCGATCACCATCGTCGCGGTGCTGCTGTGGATCGTGGCGGCGTTGATCGTCGGGTCAGTGGTGTACCTCTCTGCGCTCGAGCGGTTGCGCGATTTCGCGGTGTTCAAGGCGATCGGCGCGCCGACGCGGTCGATTCTGGCGGGACTGGCCGTGCAGGCCGTTGTCGTCGCGCTGCTGGCCGCGGCGCTGGGGATGCTGCTCGCCCAAGCACTCGCGCCGTTGTTCCCGATGAACGTCGTGGTACCGATGCGCGCCTACCTCGCGCTGCCGGCGGTCGCTGTGGCCATCGGTCTGCTGGCCAGCCTTGCCGGGCTCCGGCGTGCGGTGGCGGTGGATCCGGCGCTTGCCTTCGGAGGTCCCTGAGCCGTGGGCGATTTGAGCATTCAGGACCTGGTGGTCGAATACTCCAGCGGCGGATACGCCGTGCGGCCGATCAACGGCTTGACCCTCGATGTGGCGGCCGGATCGTTGGTGATACTTCTGGGGCCCAGTGGCTGCGGGAAGACGACGCTGCTGTCGTGTCTCGGCGGCATCCTGCGTCCGCGTTCCGGACTGATCAGTTTCGACGGTGCCGACATCACCGGGCTCGAAGGCAGTGCGTTGGCGAAGTACCGGCGCCAGACGGTCGGCATCGTGTTCCAGGCGTTCAACCTCGTCGCCAGTCTCACCGCGATGGAAAACGTCATGATCCCGATGCGCATTGCCGGCATCCCCCGCGCATCGGCGCGCGAGCGTGCCACGAAGCTGCTGACCCAGGTCGGTCTCGCGGACCGTCTGAAACATCGTCCGGGTGACTTGAGCGGCGGTCAGCAGCAACGAGTGGCAGTCGCTCGGGCCATCGCTTTGGATCCGCCACTGATCCTCGCCGACGAACCAACGGCACACCTCGATTTCATCCAGGTCGAGGAGGTGCTGCGGCTGATCCGCTCGCTAGCTTCGGGGCAACGTGTGGTGGTCGTCGCGACCCACGACAGTCGGATACTGCCGATGGCGGATCGGGTCGTCGACCTGATTCCCGATGTCGCGCCGACGAACCAGCGATCCGAAACGACCCATCTCTCGGCCGGTGAGGTGCTGTTCGAGCAGGGCTCGATGGGAAGTCTCATCTACATCGTGACCGAGGGTGAACTGGAGATCGTGCGCGAATTAGCCGACGGCGGTGAGGAATTCGTGCGCGCAGCCGGTCCGGGCGACTACTTCGGCGAGATAGGTGTGCTGTTTCACCTGCCGCGGTCGGCGACAGTGCGCGCCCGCACCGACGCGACGGTTGTGGGCTATACAGCGCAGGCGTTTCGTGAGCGGCTCGGCGTCAGCGGTTTCGCCGAGCTGATCCAGCGTCGCAAGCTCACCATCGACTGATCCGCGCTGCCCACTGCGCGCTTCGACCGCGCTGTGCGGTCTCACGCTCACGCCGTCGGCCGCCAGAACCCCTGGAAACCCTGACCCGCGTTGGTGGTTCGGATCGGTGACAGCTGAACAGGATCGCCCGCCTCGATCATCATGCCGTTGCCCACGACCATCGCCACATGCCCGTCCCACACGGCGAGGTCGCCAGGCAGCAACGCATTCGGCGCTACCGCCGCGCCGATGTCCTGCTCTTGGGCCAGCCGCGGAAGGTCAAGTCCCGCTTCGTGATACGCCCACTGCGTCAAGCCGCTGCAGTCCAGCCCGACACCCGGCGACGTCCCGCCCCAGTCGTAAGGCACGCCGAGTTGCGTGAGCGCATGCCGTACCGCTTCAGCGGCCACCTGGTTCGGTGCCTGTGCGGTGCTGCCGTCGGGCAGGCGCACCGCGACCCCGCTGCCCAACGCGTCGGGGTTCGGCATGGGTGCCTCGGCGACGTCGTCGAGACCGGTGGCGGCCGGCAGCCCGCCCGACGCCAGGCTGGTGAGCCCGGACAGCCCGGAGAGGCCGGAGGGAATTGCCGACGCGGCCGAAGGGGCCGGCGCGGCCGGAGCCATCGTGGCCGGCGTGGCCGGCGACAGCCCCGCGGGTGACGTCACCGGTGCCTGAGGAGCCGGTGGCGCCCCTGGTCCCGACGCGACAGCCGCGGCATGACCGTCGAGCTCGGCTTCCAGGTTCGCGACCACGCGGCCGGCCTCCGCGAGTGCCTGCCGTGCGGCATCGGCCAGCGCGGGCGCGCTTTTCGGCAAGGCAGGCTCCAGCGCCTGAGCGGTGGCTTGGAAGTCGTCGATGATGCGCTGCAGCTGGGCCTTCGCGCGCGCGACCGCGTCCGACGCGGCCCCCACGCGGTTGGCCATGCCCGACGCGTGGGCCGCGAGGTCGGCCGCGCCGGTGAGCGCCGTCGAGATCGCCTGCCCCGCCGCGTCGGCGGCGAGACCCGACCACGCGGCACCCATCTGCCCGAGCGCCGCTGTGCCCGCGGACGCCGCGTCAGTGATGACCTGGCTGGCGGCGAGCAGTGTCCGGGCCGGGTCGTCGCCGGTGAAGACGCCGGCACCGACGGCGGCGTGCAATTCATGCAGTGGTGCCGCGAGCGCGGCGACCAGGGCGCTGGGCACCGTTAACTGGCCAGGCCTGTGAGGTGAGCCCGGGACCGCTGGTCAACGTCGTCGAAGTGCCCGGCGGCGGCTGTCGTCGCGGCGCCGGCCGCCGCCACGTCGTCGGCGATGCGGCTCAATCCGGCCGCCAGCTCCTCGGTGGCGGCGACGAGTGCCTGGGCGAACCGGCTGCCGATCGGGCCGAACGCGGCGGCGACCGTCGGGCCGAGGTCGACGGACAGGGTGGTGGCCGCGGCGTGAAGGTCGGCGCCCAGGGAGGCGGTAGCGCTGCCGTAGCCGCGGATGGCGTGGGTGTCGGCGTGCATGCCGTGTTGGACGTGGCATCGCGACGATCCGGTTCCGCCGCAATCGCCGGGCTAATGTCTGCGCCATGGACGTGCGCGTCGTAGACCACCCGCTGGCCCGGACCCGGTTGACCACATTGCGCGACGAACGCACCGACAACGCGGCGTTCCGCGCCGCGCTGCGCGACCTGACGCTGATGCTGGTCTACGAGGCGACCCGCGGCGCGCCCACCGACACGATCTCGGTGCGCACGCCGTTGGCGGTGACCACCGGCTGCCGGCTGGCCAAGCCGCCGCTTCTGGTGCCGGTGCTGCGGGCCGGGCTCGGGATGGTGGACCAAGCGCACGCGCTGATACCGGAGGCACGCGTCGGATTCGTCGGTGTCGCCCGCGACGAGCGAACCCATTCGCCGACACCGTATTTGGAGTCGCTTCCCGACGATCTGTCGCGCCAGCCGGTGATGGTGCTGGATCCGATGCTGGCCACCGGCGGGTCGATGGCCCACACTGTCGGACTGCTGCAGGCGCGCCAAGCCACCGACATCACCGCGGTGTGCGTGGTGGTGGCGCCGGAGGGCATTGCCGCGCTCGAGAAGATCGCACCCGACATGCGGGTCTTCACCGCCACCGTCGACGACCGCCTCAACGAGATCGCCTACATCGTCCCTGGTTTAGGCGACGCCGGGGACCGTCAGTTCGGTCCCCGCTGAAGCAGCGCGGTCGCCTCGGCCCGAACCTCTGCGCACATCTCCTCGGCCCGGCGGCGGGCAACCCGCAGCTCGTCGCCGGCCACGCGAATCTCGATGTATGCCTTGGCTTTCGGCTCGGTGCCCGACGGTCTGACCGCCAACCGCACGCCGTCGCCGGAAAAGATGAGCACGTCGGCCCATTCGGCGACGGTCACGGCGACGCCGCAGAGCCGTGCCGGCGGATCGCTGCGCAGCCGCGCGATCAGCGCTGCCGCGTCGTCGGTGCGCACCGTGATCGACGCAGTCAAATGCACGCCGTGGCGGCGGGCCAGGTCGTCGAGCGCGTCGGCAACCGAGCGGTCGTCGCCTTTCAGCGCCGCGACCAGGTCGCAGCACAGCACCGCCGCGCTGATGCCGTCCTTGTCGCGGACGGCCTGCGGGTCGACGCAGTGGCCGATCGCCTCCTCGTAGGCGTACACCAGCTCGTCGCCGGCGGCGCGGGCCAGCCACTTGAATCCGGTGAGCGTCTCCACGTGCCGAGCGTTGTGGGCTGCGGCGATCGCGGCCAGCATGCGAGACGACACCACCGTGCTTGCCACCGCCACGCCCGGCTTCGCGTACCGCAGAATGTAATCGCCCAGCAGCCAACCGGTTTCGTCGCCGGACAGCATGCGCCAGCCGTGCTCTGTCGGGATGGCGATCGCGCAGCGGTCGGCGTCCGGGTCCAGCGCGACTGCGAGGTCCGCGCCGACGTCGGCAGCCAGCTCCAGCAACATGTCCACTGTGCCCGGCTCTTCGGGGTTGGGAAACGCGACGGTGGGAAAGTCCGGGTCGGGAGCGAATTGGCTTGCGACCGTTTGCACGTCGGTGAAGCCGGCCCGCCGTAAAGCCTCGACGGCGACCTGCCCGCCCACTCCGTGCAGCGGCGTCAGCGCCACGCGCACCGTGCCGGAGCCACGGCGCACAGTCGCTGTGCGCTGGAGGTAGTCCTCGAGAATGCCTGCCGCACTGGGTGTTACCGGAATCCGCCGGATGTCGTCGGCGTACGGGGCGTCAGCCATCGCGGCCTCGATCTGCCGGTCGGTGGGTGAGACGATCTGCAGGCCGCCGTCGAGGTAGACCTTGTAGCCGTTGTCGGAGGCCGGATTGTGCGACGCGGTGATCTGCACGCCGGCCACGGCGCCGCGTCGGCGCACGGCGAACGCGAGCACCGGGGTGGGCAGCGGCTCCGGAAAAAGCGTCACCGAAAAGCCTTCGGCGGCAAACACTTCCGCCGCCGCGGTCGCGAACTCCCGCGACCGGTGTCGGGCGTCGTAGCCGACGAACACCGGGCCTGGCTCGACCACGCGCGCCACCGCCCAGGTGGCGCGCACCACGACGGCGAGGTTCATGCCTGCCGGACCGGCCCGCATCGGCCCGCGCAGCCCGGCCGTGCCGAACGTCAGCGGCCTACTGAACTGCGCGGCGAGTTCGTCGGGCGTGCAGGCCGACAACTCCGCCACCGCGTCGGGTTCTGGATCGTGAGCGATCCACTCCGCGATCCACTCTGCGATCCACTCCTGGGGCGTCACTCCCGTGATTCTGCCCTGGCGAGTTTGCGCAGAATCGGGGCAACCAGCATCACCAGGTCGCATTCGAGATCGGTCAGGTGCTCGCGCATCGCGTCCTGCAGCCAGCGGTCCCGCTCGGCCCGATCGGTCTCGAGCAGGGCGGTGCCCTCAGGGGTGATCTCGACGAGCTGGCGGCGCCTGTCGGCGGTGTCGGCGCGGCGAGACACCAGCCTGCGCGCCGCCAGGTCGTTGATGCTGTCCGTCAGCGACTGCACTCGCACATGCAGCCGTTGGGCCAGTTCCGCGGGAGTGCTGACCCCGGTGCGGCTGACTTCGCTGAGCACCTCCAACTGGCTCAGCGTGAGCCCGTGGTCGGGCCGATGCCGTCGCAACTGGCGGGCCAGCGCCATCATCGCCTCGCGCAGTTCGGTGGCGGCGGCGGAACGTTGCGCGCCCATAAGCAAGTTATACCTTAACAATTTCGCTGATCGACGCACTTTGAGTTGCAAAATTGTCAAGGGCATACTTGAAGAATGAGGTGGCTGGTTCTGGCGGGTGTGACGGTCGCGGTGACCGTCCCGCTCGCCAGGCTCGGCGTGCCGTCGGCGGCGTTGTTCGCGGCGCTGGTGGTGGGCATTGCGCTGGCGCTGGTGCCGTGCGCGCCGCGGCGCGTCCCGCGGCTGGCCGGCCTGGCCGCCCAGGGAGTGCTCGGCGTCTACATCGGCACCATGGTGCACCGTGAGTCGTTCGCGGCGCTGGGCTCGGACTGGCCGGTTGTCGCGGCTGTCGCAATCGGCACGCTGGTGCTGTCCGTCGTCGGCGGAGCGCTGCTGGGTCTGCACCGGGACGTCACGCCGCTGACCGGGGCGCTGGCCCTCGTGGCCGGCGGCGCGTCCGGTCTGGTGGCGATCGCGCGGGAATTGGGTGGCGACGACCGCGTGGTGGCCGTGGTGCAGTACTTGCGCGTCGCGCTGATCACCGCGTCCATGCCCGTCGTCGTCACTCTCGTCTATCACGCGACCAAGGCGCCGCACCAGGAAATGGTGTCCGAAAGCGGTTCGCTGCGTTGGTATCTCAGCGTTGCGCTGATGTCGGTGATCGTGCTCACAGGGGCTGCGGCCGGGCGGTTGGTGCGGATGCCCGGCGCCGGATTGCTGGGTCCGATGGCGATCACAATCGCGGTCGAGCTCACCGGGCTCTCGTTCGGGCTGAGCGTGCCCGCGGTGCTGGTGCAGATCGGCTACATGCTGATCGGCTGGCAGGCCGGCCTGGCGTTCACCCGCGAGTCGCTGCGCGCGATCGAGCGCATCCTGCCGGCCGCATTCGGGCTGATCGTCATGCTGAACGTGGCCGCGGCGGGCTTCGGTGTAGTGCTGTCGAAGGTGGCAGGGATCAGCGAGCTCGACGGCTATCTGGCGACCAGCCCCGGCGGCATCTACGCCGTGCTGGCGACGAGCGTCGAAACCGGCTCCAACGTCACGTTCGTCGTTGCCGCGCAAGTGATTCGCGTGCTGCTGATGCTGTTCACGGCACCGCTGGTGGCTCGGGTGTTCCTGCGGTTCTCGCCGCACACTGCTCAGATCATGCCGACGATCGAGCCCAGCAGGGCGCCGATCCGCGCTGCGGATTGACGGCCGGCTTGCAGCACCTCGTCGTGGCGGATCGGCTGGCCCGTGATGCCGGCGGCCATGTTGGTCACGAGCGAGAGCCCCAGCACCTCCAACCCCGCCGCTCGCGCGGCGATGGTCTCGTGCACCGTGGACATGCCGACCAAATCGGCGCCCAGCGTGCGCAGCATCCGAATCTCGGCGGGTGTTTCGTACTGCGGCCCGACCAGGCCGGCGTAGACGCCCTCGGGCAGCGTCGGATCGGCCTCGCGCGCCAGCGCGCGCAGCCGGGGGGAGTACGCGTCGACCATGTCGACGAACCGCGGGCCGATCAGCGGTGAGCGGCCGGTGAGGTTGAGATGGTCGGCGATCAGCACGGCCTGCCCGACGCGATAGTCGTCGCGCAGGGCGCCGGCGGCATTGGTCAGCACCACCGCCCGCACACCAGCGGCCGCCGCGGTGCGGACCGCATGCACGACATGCCGCAGCTCGTGCCCCTCGTAGGCGTGAATTCGCCCGAGCAGCAACAGGATTCGCGTATCGCCTCGTAGGATGGACGACACCGTGCCGCGATGCCCGGCGGCGGCCGGAGGCGTGAAGCCGGGCAGCTCCGCCATGTCAAGGGTGGCGGTGGGACGGCCCAACGCGTCGGCGGCCGGCGCCCACCCGGATCCGATCACCACGGCGACGTCGTGTTTGCTGACTCCGGTGTGGTCGGCGATGGCCGCGGCGGCCTGTCCGGCCAGCTCGTCATCCCGAGTCACGGTCAGCGAGCCTAGTCCGCAATGCGATACTGCGAGGATGCCCGCCACTTCGCCGCCGCGCCGTCATGCCGCTGCCGACGTGGCCGAGCAGGTGGTTCGGGACCGCGGCAGCGACCTGATCGCGCTGTCGCACGACATTCACTCCGAGCCCGAACTCGCGTTCGCCGAACATCGCAGCTGCGCCAAGACGCAGGCCCTGGTGGCCGAGCGGGGCTTCGCGATCAGCGCCGCGCCGGCCGGACTGGACACCGCGTTTCGCGCCGACTACGGCAGCGGTGACCTCACTGTCGCGGTGTGCGCCGAATACGACGCGTTGCCCGGCATCGGACATGCCTGCGGGCACAACATCATCGCCGCGTCCGCGGTCGGTGCGGCGCTGGCGCTGGCCGACGTGGCCGACGAGCTTGACCTGACCGTGGTGCTGATGGGCACCCCCGCCGAGGAGTCAGGCGGCGGAAAGGCGTTGCTGCTCAACGCCGGAGCCTTCGACGACGTACACGCCGCGGTGATGATCCACCCCCGACCGGCTGACATCGCGGCCCCTCGGTCGCTGGCGCTGTCGGAGGTGGCCGTGCAATTCCGCGGCCACGAATCGCACGCCTCGGTGGCCCCGCACCTCGGCGTCAATGCCGCAGACGCGGCGACCGTCGCGCAAGTGGCGATCGGGCTGCTGCGTCAGCACCTCGCGCCTGGACAGCAGGTGCACGGAATCGTCACCGAGGCCGGCTGGGCGCCGAACGTGATTCCCGGGCACGCGTCGATGACGTACGCGTTGCGGGCCGTCGACAAGCAGTCCCTGCATCATCTTCAGGGGCAGGTTTTCCACTGCTTGCGCGCCGGCGCTCTGGCAACCGGATGTGAATGCGACATCGACGCCCGCGGACCCGCCTACGACGAACTACGCCCAGATCCCTGGCTGGCGAACGTGTTTCGCGACGAAATGGCCCGGTGCGGCCGCAGTCCCGTGGCCGCCGAGCTGGAAAGCGCGCTGCCGGTGGGCAGTACCGACATGGGCAACGTCACTCAGGCGATACCCGGGATCCACCCCATCGTCGGCGTCGAGGCGGGCGGCGCGTCGCTGCATCAGCCGGAGTTCGCGGCGGCCGCGGTGTCGCCCAGCGCCGACCAAGCTGTCGTCGACGGATCGATCATGTTGGCGCGCACCGTGATCCGGCTGGCGGAAACCCCGTCGGAGCGGGCGCGGGTGATGCGCGCATGAGCCTTGCAGACACCGCCGAATCTTGGCTGGCGGCACACTACGACGAATTGGTCAGCTGGCGCAGGCATCTTCACGCCCACCCGGAACTGGGTCGGCAGGAGTTCGCCACCACGCAGTTCGTCGCGACGCTGCTGGCCGAGGCCGGGCTCAATCCGAAGGTGCTGCCGTTGGGCACCGGCCTCACCTGCGATCTGGGGCCCGATCACCTGCCGAAGATCGCGCTGCGGGCGGACATGGACGCCTTGCCGATGTCGGAGCGCACCGGCGCGCCGTATGCGTCGGTGGTGCCGGGTGTCGCGCACGCCTGCGGCCATGACGGCCACACCGCGATCCTGCTGGGCACCGCGCTGGCCCTGGCCGGGGTGCCGGACCTGCCCATCGGGGTGCGGTTGATCTTCCAGCCCGCCGAGGAGTTGATGCCAGGCGGCGCGATCGACGCGATCGCCGCGGGGGTGCTGGCAGGGGTCTCGCGGATCTTCGCGCTGCACTGCGACCCGAGGCTGGAGGTCGGCAAGGTGGCGATCACCGCAGGACCGATCACCTCCGCGTCGGACTCCATCGAGATCACGCTGCATTCGCCGGGCGGCCACACCGCGCGGCCGCATCTGACCGCTGACCTCGTGTATGGCATCGGCACGCTGATCACCGGCTTGCCGGGGGTGCTGTCGCGGCGCATCGACCCGCGCAACAGCACGGTCATGGTGTGGGGGGCGGTCAATGCGGGGATGGCGCCCAACGCGATCCCCCAGAACGGCGTGCTGGCGGGCACGGTGCGCACTGCCAGCCACGCCACCTGGCTGACCCTGGAGTCGCTGGTCCGGGAGACGGTGGCGTCGCTGCTGGCGCCGCTGGGCGTCGAGCATTCGCTGCAATACCGGCGCGGGGTGCCGCCGGTGGTCAACGAAGAGCTCGCAACGCGGATACTCAGCCACGCGATCGAGGCTGTCGGCCCTGACGCGCTGGCCGAGACGCGGCAGTCCGGCGGCGGCGAGGACTTCAGCTGGTACCTCGAGGAGGTGCCGGGTGCGATGGCACGGCTAGGAGTGTGGTCGGGCCGTGGGCCTCAGCTGGACCTGCACCAACCGACGTTCGACCTCGACGAGCGCGCGCTGGCCATCGGCGTGCGGGTGCTGGTGAACACCATCGAGCAGGCCGCGGCGTTGCTCTAGCGGTGTGCTAGTCGCCGTGGCCGGGACCGATGTTGCGTGACGGCCGCGTGCGCAGCGCGTGCACGTATTCCGGTGGCGCGCCGGCGATTTCGGCTGCGTCGGCCATCACCCCGAGGTAGCGGGCGGACGGCAGGCCGCCTTCCCACGCGTCGAGCACATACAGCCACGCCAGCACGGGATCGGTTGTGGTGTCCGACGAAATGCGGTCCACACGGCAGCGGATCTTCTTGTGGATGCCGAATTCCGAACCCTCCCAGCGGTCGAGGTTCTTCTCGTCTTCCTTGGTCATGTCGTAGAGCACCACGAAGACCTTGGAATTGGGGTCCTCGACGATGGTGGCCAGCGCACCTTCCCAACCGATGTCCTCGCCGCCGAACGTCAGGCGCCAGCCGTGCAGCCAGCCGGTGCCGGCCATCGGGGAATGCGGTGCGCGTTGCAGCATCTGCTCTGGATGCATGTTCGACCCGTACGCGGCGTAGAGCGGCACGGAGAAAGAGTAGCTACCGTGAGCACTGTGGCAACCCGCATCGTGATCATCGGGGGAGGGCCGGCAGGCTACGAGGCCGCACTGATCGCGGCAGCGCACGGAGCGGACGTCTCCATCGTCGACTCGGACGGCATCGGCGGTGCCTGTGTGCTGTTCGACTGTGTGCCGTCGAAGACGTTCATCGCGTCGACGGGCGTGCGGACCGATCTGCGCCGGGCACCCCAGCTCGGCTATGACATCCACATCGAAGACGCGAAGATCTCGCTGACCCAGATCCACGACCGCGTGAAGCGGCTCGCTGCGGCGCAGTCGCAGGACATCGCCGAGCGGCTGCGCGGTCAAGGCGTGCGGTTGATCGGCGGGCGCGGCGAGATCGTCGACGCGGTCGAGGGCATGGCCCGGCACAGCGTCAAGGTCACCGAGCCCGACGGCAGCAAGCAGGTGCTCGACGCGGACGTGGTGCTGATCGCGACGGGCGCCAGCCCGCGGGTGCTGCCCAACGCCCAGCCCGACGGCCAGCGCATCTTGACGTGGCGGCAGCTCTACGACCTGACCGACCTGCCCGACCACCTGGTGGTGGTGGGCTCCGGCGTGACGGGCGCGGAGTTCGTCAACGCCTACACCGAGCTGGGTGTCGACGTGACCGTGGTCGCCAGCCGCGACCAGATCCTGCCGCACGAGGACTCCGACGCGGCTGCCGTGCTCGAGGAGGTGTTCGCCGAACGCGGTGTGACGCTGGTGAAGAACGCCCGCGCGGAGTCGGTGACCCGCAGCGAGGACGGGGTCGTGGTGAAGATGACCGACGGGCGCTGCGTGGAGGGCAGCCACGCGCTGATCACGGTCGGGTCGGTGCCGAACACGTCGGGTCTGGGGCTCGAGCGCGTGGGCATCGAACTCGGACCCGGCAATTACATTCCGGTGGACCGGGTTTCGCGGACCTCCGTGCCGACGATCTACGCCGCCGGCGATTGCACGGGGCTGCTTCCGCTGGCGTCGGTCGCGGCGATGCAGGGCCGGATCGCGATGTATCACGCGCTGGGCGATGCGGTCACTCCGATCCGGCTGCGCACCGTCGCCGCTGCGGTGTTCACCCGCCCGGAGATCGCCGCGGTGGGGGTGCCGCAGGCCAAGATCGACGACGGCACCGTCGCCGCCCGGACGGTGATGCTGCCGCTGAACACCAACGCGCGCGCCAAGATGTCGGGCCTGCGCAAGGGGTTCGTCAAGATCTTCTGCCGGCCCGCCACCGGCGTGGTGATCGGCGGTGTGGTGGTGGCTCCGGTTGCCTCTGAGCTGATCCTGCCGATCGCGCTGGCCGTGCAGAACGGCAACTCGGTGGCCGAGCTGGCGCAGACGCTGTCGGTCTACCCGTCGCTGACCGGGTCGATCACCGAGGCGGCCCGTCAGCTGGTGGCGCACGACGACCTGGACTGACTGCCGTTAACCTGGTGGTACTGACCAGTAACTTCAACCGGGAGTGTCTGTGATCGAGGCTGCCCCCGCCCCTGGCAACGGGCAGACGTTTCTGGGCCCACGCGAACGCGGGGTTGCCTGGGAACGGCTGAGCTCCGAGCAGTTCGACGTCGTGGTGATCGGCGGCGGCGTGGTTGGCGCCGGCGCGGCGCTGGACGCGGCCACCCGCGGGCTGAAGGTGGCGCTTGTGGAGGCCCGTGACTTCGCGTCGGGCACGTCGAGCCGCAGCAGCAAGATGTTCCATGGCGGCCTGCGCTACCTCGAGCAGCTGGAGTTCGGGCTGGTGCGCGAGGCGCTGCACGAGCGCGAGCTGTCGCTGACCACCTTGGCCCCGCATCTGGTGAAGCCGATGCCGTTCCTGTACCCGCTGACCAAGCGGTGGTGGGAGCGGCCCTATGTGGCTGCGGGAATCTTTCTCTACGACCAGCTTGGTGGCGCGAAATCGGTTCCGGCGCAGAAGCATCTGTTCAAGGCAGGGGCGCTGCGGCTGGCCCCGGGTCTCAAGCGCAACTCGCTGATCGGCGGAATCCGCTACTACGACACCGTCGTCGACGACGCGCGGCACACGATGACGGTGGTGCGCACCGCCGCGCACTACGGGGCCGTGGTGCGGGCCTCGACGCAGGTCGTGGCTCTGCTGCGGGAAGGCGACCGGGTGATCGGCGTGACGGTCCGAGACTCCGAGAACGGCGAGGTGACCGACGTGCGCGGGCACGTCGTCGTCAACGCCACCGGCGTGTGGACGGACGAGATCCAGGCGCTGTCCAAGCAGCGCGGCCGGTTCCGGGTGCGGGCCTCCAAGGGCGTGCACATCGTGGTGCCGCGCGACCGGATCGTCAGCGAGGTCGCGATCATCCTGCGCACCGAGAAGTCGGTGCTGTTCGTGATCCCGTGGGGGACGCACTGGATCATCGGCACCACCGACACCGAGTGGAACCTCGATCTGGCGCATCCGGCCGCCACGAAGGCCGACATCGACTACCTCCTCGACCACGTCAACACCGTGCTGGCCACCCCGCTGACACACGACGACATCGACGGCGTGTACGCGGGCCTGCGGCCGCTGCTGGCCGGGGAGACCGAGGACACGTCGAAGCTGTCGCGCGAGCACGCGGTCGCGGTCCCGGCGCCGGGGCTGGTGGCGATTGCGGGCGGCAAGTACACCACCTACCGCGTGATGGGCGAGGACGCGATCGACGCCGCCAGCGAATTCATTCCGGCGCGGGTGGCACCGTCGATCACCGAGAAGGTGCCGCTGCTGGGTGCTGACGGCTACTTCGCACTGGTGAACCAGGCCGAAAGGGTCGGCGCCTACTACGGTCTGCATCCGTATCGGGTGCGCCACCTGCTGGACCGCTACGGGTCGCTGATCGGCGAGGTGCTCGCGATGGCCAGCGAGCCGGGTGCAGCCAAGCCGGAGCTGCTGACGCCGATCACAGAAGCGCCGGTGTATCTGAAGGTCGAGGCGTTGTACGCGGTGGCGGCCGAGGGGGCGCTGCATCTGGAGGACATCCTGGCCCGGCGGATGCGGATCTCGATCGAGTACCCGCATCGCGGGGTGGACTGCGCGCGGGAGGTCGCAGAGATCGTCGCGCCGGTGCTGGGTTGGGACGAGGCCGACGTGCAGCGGGAGGTGGACACGTACATCGCGCGGGTGGACGCCGAGGTGCGGTCGCAGCAGCAGCCTGACGACGAGTCGGCCGACGCGTTGCGCCAGGCGGCGCCGGAGGCGCGGGCGGAGATTCTCGAGCCGGTGCCGCTGACTTGATCACGTCGTGAGGCCTGCGCCTTTGCCGGTTCGTGACGGGCTCGGTCCGGCGCGGTTGCGGGTGCGCGGTGGATCGGTGCTCGAGGAGTTCACGACGCGGTTCGGCGCGGCCGGCGGGGCGAAGGTTCTGGCGGGCGAGGTGGTGGACGCCGACGGCGCGGTGCTCGATGCGCGCAGCGCGCTGCCGCCGGGCTCCGTCGTCTATTGCTACCGCGCGCTGCCCGCTGAGGTGCCCGTACCCTTTTCCATCCCAGTGCTCTACCGCGACGACGACATCGTCGTGGTCGACAAGCCGCATTTCCTCGCGACGATGCCGCGCGGCCGCCACGTGGCGCAGACGGCGTTGGTGCGGTTGCGTCGGGAGCTCGACCTGCCGGAGCTCACGCCGGCGCACCGGTTGGACCGACTGACCGCCGGGGTTCTGCTGTTCACCGCGCGGCGGGAGATGCGCGGGCTTTTTCAGTCGTTGTTCGCCTGCGGCGCGGTGCGCAAGACGTATCTGGCAAGGGCGTCGGGTGAACTGCGGGCGCCACAGGTGGTGCGGAGCCGATTGTCAAGCGGCGCGGTTGTTTACAAGCAAGCGTTGAACCGGGTGAACCGAATGCGGAGACATTGGTCGAGCCGTTGGGTGATGGTCTCTACCGGCTCACGCCGCGCACCGGCCGCACACACCAGCTGCGCGTGCACATGGCGTCGCTGGGTCTACCGATCGTCGGGGACCCCTTGTATCCCACCGTGCTCGACGTCGCAGCCGACGATTTCTCCGAACCGCTGCAGTTGCTCGCGCACAGCATGGAATTCGACGATCCGCGCGGCGGCGGCCTGATGCGGTTCGTCAGCCGGCGGACGCTTCCGTCATGACAAGCGCGACCGTCAGCCAGCTTTGGCGCTATCCCGTCAAGTCGATGCAGGGCGAGGAATTGCAAGAGATCCCGGTGAGCCGTACCGGCGTGCCGGGCGACCGGGCGTACGCGTTCGTGGATGCCACGGCTGGTAAGCCGTTGAGCGCCAAGCGATTTGGGCTAGTGATGGGGTGCGCGGCGCGGTTTCTGTCCGAGCCGGCGGACGATCACCGGCCCGCACCGATCGCGGTCACGTTTCCCGACGGCACTGTTGTCACCGAGGAAGGTGAGCTGACCCGGCGCGCTTCGGCGTTGCTGGGTCGGCCGGTGCGCCTCGTCGCGACGGCAGCGGATCGTCTGGGCTACGTCGACCTCGCTCCGCTGCACATCGTTGCGACGAGCACGCTGAGACGCCTGCGTGCCGAACACCCGAAAGGCGACTGGGATCCGCGGCGGTTCCGGCCGAACGTGCTCATCGACGGTGACGGGCCGGGCGCCGACGATGAGTGGCTCGGCTGCGATCTGCACATTGGAACGGACGTGGTCGCCCACGTCCTGATGCGGACGGGGCGTTGCGTCATGACAACCCTCGCTCAGGGCGATCTTGCGTACGATCCCGCCGTCCTGCGCACCATCGCCGGTGCGAGCGAGTCCTCCTGTGCAGGTTGGTATGCCGACGTCGTTCAGCCCGGCGTCATCCGCGTCGGCGATCCCGTTCGCATCGATCGGGTGCCCCCGCGTGAGCCCACTTTTGCGGCGCGCCGCTGAACTCTCGGATGTGGTTCGTGGCCGGGACTTGTCGGTGGTGGGTGCGATGCTGTCGTCGTGTCTTCTTCCGCTTTTGGTGGCGCTGTTGCGGTGAGTCCTGCGCGGCGTCTTGAGGTGTTGTTCGGGGAGTTGGCGGAGTTGGCGGGTCAGCGTAATGCGATTGATGGGCGCATCGTGGAGATCGTCGCTGAGATCGATGGTGAGGGGTTGTGGGGGGCGACCGGTGCGCGGTCGGTGCCGGCGTTGGTGGCCTGGAAGCTGGGGGTGTCGTCGGCGACCGCGCACACGATCACTACGGTGGCGGGCCGGCGTGAGCAGTTTCCGCGGTGTGTGCAGGGTCTGGCCGAGGGCCGGTTGTCGTTGGATCAGGTCGGGGTGATCGCCGCACACGCTGCCGAGGGCTCTGATGAGCATTATGCGCAGCTGGCTAGCGTGGCCACGGTGGGTCAGTTGCGCACCGCGGTCAGGCTCGAACCGCGACGCGAGCCCGAAGCGCAACCGCAACGCGAGCCGCGGGCGTCGATCACCAAGAGCTCCGACGAACAGTTCAGTTACTGGCGGATCAAACTGCCGCATCTGGAGGCGGCGACGTTCGAGGCGGCGTTGGCGTCGCATCTGGAGGCGCTGATCGGCGAGTGGAAACACGACCACGACACCGACGACCGCCCGTCAGAGACGGCCCCGCCCATGCCCAGCAGCGTTGAGGCGTTCATGCGGCTGGTCGAGACGGGCTGGGATGTCGAGGCGGCGCGCCGCCCGCACGGCCAGCACACCACGGTGGTGGTGCATCTGGATGTCAAAGACCGTGTCGCGGCGCTGCATCTGGGTCCGGTGCTCACCGACGCCGAGCGCCGCTACCTGAGCTGTGAGGCCACCGGTGAGGTGTGGTTCGAACGTGACGGGCAACCATCGGCGCGGGCCGAACCACCCGGGTGGTCAACCGGCGGCTGCGCCGCGCACTCGAGCATCGCGACCGCACCTGTGTGGTGCCCGGGTGCGGGGCCACCCGCGGTTTGCACGCCCATCACCTTCGGCATTGGGAAGACGGCGGCGCCACCGAGTTGGCCAACCTGGTGCTGGTCTGCCCACATCACCATCGGCTGCACCATCGCGGCCTGATCACCATCACCGGACCCGCCGACGCTCCCGTCGTCGCCGACAGCGCGGGCCGACCACTGAGCGCCGCCTCGCTGGCCCGCCCACCCCAGCACCCCCCGCCCGCGGTCCCACCATGCCCCGGACCCACCGGCGAGCGCGCCCAGTGGTGGTGGTACCAACCCTTCCAACCCCAACCACCACCGACAAACAACTGACGTATGTCTCCCAGCGTCGGTCGCCTGCCGGCACCGCAGTGAAGCTCAAACTCATGGCCGCATAGAGCCCTTTGGTCCGCGACTCACCGCCACCCCTCATCGCCATCCGGGCCGATGGTGCGCACCAACGTGAGCTGAGCCGGGACTGATTCGAGCTTGCGTTGCGCGACGAGGTAGGCGTTGTTCGCGCGAATCCGGAAGAATCTTGACATCACTTCGTTCGGTGCTGGCGCATCATGGCGAAGATTTCAGCTGAAAGCGTTGCAGCACAAGGAGATAGCGATGTCAGATCTCGAACCGACGGCCGAACAGATCGCAGCACTTGCGGCGCGGCCCCCGGATGCTCCCGTGGTGATGGTCAATCTGCTGAAGTTTAAACAGCCCGGCGGAGCAGAGCGCTATCTGCAGTACGCGCGAGAAGTGACCCCGCACCTTCAGCGGGTCGGCGGCATCGTCCGCTACGGCGGAACGGCGCCGACGGTGGTCATCGGCGACGGTGAGCGGCCGTGGTGGGACGCGATCCTGATCGTCGAATACCCGACGCCCGGCGCGTTCATCGGCATGGTCACCGACGAGGCATATCTGAAAGTGCATGAACACCGCGCCGCTGCACTGGAGCGCGGACACCTCATCGCCACATCCAAGTGGTCGATCGGTGATTGACGGCCACCCGCGGCGACTAACTTAAGGGCATGTATCTGATCACGGGGGCGGCCGGAAGGCTCGGCGGAGTCAGTCGTTGGGTCGTCGAGATGTTGATCGAGAAAGGCGAACCGGTGCGGGCCATGGTGCACCGCGAGGACGCCCGGGCGCAGCGACTGCGGGAAATCGGCGCAGAGGTGGTCATCGGGGATCTGACCAATCCGCGCAACGTCGTCGACGCGATGACCGGTGTCGACCGGATGTTCTTCAACATGAGCGTGTCGCTGGACTATCTCGAGGCGACGGCGATCGTCTGCGCGGCCGCGCGGGAGGTCGGCGGCTACCAGGTGATTGTCAACATGTCGCAGATGACGGTCTCGGAAATGGGGTTGACCAGCACCGGCGAGTCATTCCAGCAGTGGTTGCACTGGCTTTCCGAACAGGTGATGAACTGGTCTGGCGTGCCGGTGGTGCACATCCGGCCAACCGTGTTCCTGGACAACCCGTTGTTCGCGATGCTGGTCCGCCGGTCTGTGCGGGAGCGCGGGGTGCTGCCGCTGCCGATCGGAACCGGGCGTACCTCACCTATCGCTGCCGTCGACATCGCCCGCGTGGTCGTCGAGGTGCTGCTCGATCCGGCGGACCGCATCGGCGACGTCTATGAACTGACCGGCGCAGAAGTCCTCGACATCCACGGGTTGGCCGAGCGGTACGCCCGCGGCCTCAACCGGCCGGTGACCGCCGAAGATACGCCCTACGACGACTGGGTCCGGCAGTACCTGCGCGTGTCGGGGCTGCCCGAGCATGTCCAGCAGCACATCGCGACCATGGCCCGGCTGCACCGCGACGGCCGCTACGACCGAATGAGCGACGACTTCGAAAAGATCACCGGGCAGCCGCCGCAGACGGTCGACCAGTACATCGCGGCGCGTCCGCAGCTGTTCGGCGGTTAGCGGCCACTGCTAGCTCTGGCAGTGCGGGCACCAATATGTGACCCGCTCGCCGCTGCGATCGGTTCGAATAGGTGTGCCGCAGCGGCGGCAGGGTTCTCCGGCGCGGCCGTACACCCATAATTCGTTGCCTCGTCGGCGATCTCCGGTGGTGGTGCGGTTCCACCGAGCGCGGTTCGCCACGAGCATGTCGTGTGCGCGAGAGACCACGCGCAGGGGATCTGCAAGTCGTGACACCGGCGCAGTGGGCAAAACGCCGAACACAAAACACAATTCGTTGCAGTAGACATTGCCGACACCGGCCATGACACGCTGGTCCAGCAGTGCCGCCCCGATCGGGCGGTCAGGGTCGGCGGTCAGGTTGGCGGCCGCTCGCGCGGGGTCCCAGTCGGTGCCCAGCAGATCCGGGCCCAGGTGGGCCACCACCGACATGTCCTGGTTGCGCGACAGGATCTCGAGTTGACCCAAGTCAACTCCTGCGGCCTGAATGTCGTTTGTTTCCAGGATGATCCGGACTCTGTGATCGTTCGGCCGCACGCCGCGGTTCTTGGCCGTCACCCGCCAGCTGCCGTCCATCTTCAGATGCGAATGAATGCTCGCCGGGCCGACGCGGATGAACAAGTGCTTGCCGCGGCTGAGCACCTCGTCCACCCTGTGGCCGGTCAGATCCGCGGTCGCAAACCGCGGTACCCGGACATCACAGCGCGTGAGGGTCTTGCCCTCCAAGCCGTCGCGCAGCTTGGCGGCGGTCAGCCAGACGGTGTCACCCTCGGGCATCGAGCCCTGCTATCCCGTGCAAGCGCTCATCGTGCCCTCAGCCGCAGACCCCTCGGCGTCCTCACAAACCCCGAATCGGCCAGCGCCCCCGCCACATCCGCGCGATGACCGGGCTCCAGCACCGGCACGCCGTCCACCCGCTCGACCAAGATGCCGCCCATCCGCCCGTCGGCTACCAGCTCGGCAAGCGCGACCGCGGCCGCCCGCTGCGCCTCGGGGTCCGACGAGAACGTCAACATCGAGCGTCCGCCACGTTCCAGGAACCACACCAGCTTTCCGTCGACCAGCACGACGAGCGCGCCGGCTTTGCGGCCCGGACGGCCTTCGCCGACGGGCCACGGCAACGCCGAGCCGTACGGGTTCGCCGGGTCCGCCGCGGCCAGCGCGACCGCGTGGTAGGCGGGGCGGTCGGGGTCGACGCTGTCCTGATGCGACCGCAACCGGTCGACGGTCGAGGCGACCGCGAACTGTGCGCCGCCCAGTGACTCGACGAAGTAGCCACGCTGGCAGCGGCCCGCGTCCTCGAGCGCGGTCAGCACCTTGTAGAGCGTGGCGAATCCGCCCGGCACTCCCTCTGCGGCCACGCTGCCCTTCGTCAGCACGCCGTAGCGGCCCAGCAACAGTTCAGCCGAAAAGTGCGCGCGCACAGTCGAATCCGGCTCAGGGTGCGGTAACGCCGACCATCTGCCGGCGACGGTGGGGTCCGATGCGCGGTTCTGAGCGTGCGCGACGCTGTAGTGGCTCAGCCGCGGTGCCCGCCGCCGTTGTCGATGCGCAGGCGCCGACCGGCCGCGAACCGACCCCGTGAGCAAGCCCCGCACCGGCGCAAAAGTGTCACCGGTCACCCAGCCGGCCCAAACCAGCTCCCACAGCGCGTCTTTCAGCTCCCGCTCGTCGCGCCCGTCGGTCAGCTGCCGGAAGAAGAAGCCACCGCCGGGCGCCAGCGTGTCGAGGATCATCCGGTGCCGGTCGGTGAAATCAATCTCGACCGGCGCGGCGAGCGACAGCGGCGCGGTGTCGGCCATGTGCAGTGCTACCCAGCCGTCGCTACCCGAGATCGCGCCGGCCCCCGACCAGACCACTTCGCCAGAGGCGAGCAGTTCGTCGAGCATCGCCGGCTGGTAATCGCGTACCCGCTGCCCAAGCACCAACGGCTCCAGGGCGGACGCCGGGACGGCGACCCCGGCGAGCTGTTCCACGACGGCCGCCACGCCGTCGACGCCCGCCGTGTTTCCCCCCACCTGTTGCCAGCCTGGCAGGAACCTGCCGTAGGCGGCGGTGCTGACTGGCTCGACCTGCGCGCGCAGCGCCGCCAGCGACCGCCGCCGCAGCATGCGCAACACCTCGGTGTCACACCACTGTCCGAAATCGCTTGGCGCAGAGATGAATTCGGCACTGACGAGCTTGCCGTCGACAGCAAGCCTTCTCAACACGTCCTCGGCGACCCGTACGCCGAGCCCGAACCGCGCCGCTGCGTCGGAGGTAGTGAACGGGCCCCGGGTGCGGGCATACCGCCCGATCAGCTCGCCCAGCGGGTCGGCGACCGGCTCGGTAAAGCTCACCGGCACGCCAGGCGGCACCGCGATGCCGACGCCGTCCCGCAGCCGGCCGATGTCCTCGACCGCGGTCCACCACGTCGCACCCGCATACGACACCGTCACCGCCCGGCGCGACGCCCGCAGCCCCTCCAGCCAGCCGCCCGGATCCGCCGTGGTGCTGCGCTGAGCGACCTCCTCTTCGGTGAGGGGACCGAGAAGGCGTAGCAGGTCCGCTACCGCTTCGGCGTCGCGCGCGAGTCGGTCGGGACTGAGGTGTTGCAGTTGGCGATGGGTGGCGTCGACGACGTCCGGGTCGAGAAGTTCTCGCAACTCGACGCGCCCCAGCAGTTCGGCCAGCAGCGTGGTGTCCAGCGACAGTGCCGCAGCACGCCGCTCGGCCAATGGCGCGTCGCCTTCGTACATGAACGCGCCGACGTAGCCGAACAGCAGCGACGCCGCGAACGGCGACGGGGTGGCGGTCTCGACCTCTATCACGCGCACGCGGCGCTGCTGAATGCCGGTCATCAGGGCTGTCAGCGCCGGCACGTCGTACACGTCCTGCAGACATTCGCGCACGGCTTCCAGCACGATCGGGAAGTCGGGGTACTTGCGCGCCACATCGAGCAACTGCGCGGCTCGCTGCCTTTGGTGCCACAACGGTGAGCGCTTGCCGGGGTGGCGTCGCGGCAGCAGCAGAGCCCGGGCAGCGCACTCGCGGAAGCGCGACGCGAACAGCGCTGAACCGCCGACCTCCGTGGTGACGGTGGGCTCGATTTCGTCGGGGTCGAACACGAACAGGTCGGCGCCCGGGGGCACGTCCTCGGTGTCGGGCAAGCGAACGACGATTCCGTCGTCGGAGGCGGTGGGTTTCTCGTCGATGCCATAGCGTTCGAGCAGCCGCCGACTGACCGCGAGCGCCAGCGGTCCGTGCACCCGCAGTCCGTACGGTGAGTGCAGGATCACCCGCCAGTCGCCGAGCTCGTCGCGGAACCGTTCGACCAGCAAGGTGGAATCCGTGGGCACCGCACCGGTGGCCTCGCGTTGGTCGTGGAGCAGCCGGCGCAGATTATCGGTGGCGTACGGATCCAAACCCATTGCTGCGCAACGCTGTTCGAACGCATCCGGCGGAAGGCCGGCCAGCTCGCCGGTGAACGCGCCCAACGCCGCCCCGAGCTCGGCGGGCCGACCGACGCCGTCGCCGCGCCAGAACGGCAGCCGGGCGGGCTCGCCGAATGCCGGCACCACCAGCACGCGGTCATGAGTGATCTCGGTGATCCGCCAGCTGGTGGCGCCCAGCGAGATGACATCGCCCGGCCGCGACTCGTACACCATCTCCTCGTCGAGTTCGCCTACCCGCGAAGGCTTCTCAGAATCAGCGCCGGCGGCAAGATAGACGGTGAACAGACCCCGGTCGGGGATGGCGCCGCCCGACGTGACGGCCAGCCGCTGCGCCCCGGGCCGGGCCGTCAGGGTGCCGGTGTCGCGGTCGTACACCAGCCGGGGCCGCAGCTCGGCGAACTCGGTCGACGGATACTTGCCCGACAGCAGATCCAGCGTCGCCTCGAACGCGCTGCGCGGCAAGGTCGAAAACGGGGCGCTGCGGCGCACGGTGTCGAACCACACGTCGGCGCTCACTGGCTCGAGCGCGCATGCGGCGATGGTGTGCTGCGCGAGCACGTCGAGCGGATTGGCCGGCACCGCGAGGTTCTCGATCTGGCCGGCCCGCATCCGCTGCACCGTGACAGCGCAACTGATCAGGTCGGTGCGGTGCTTGGGGAACACGACCCCGCGGGAGATTTCGCCGACTTGATGGCCGGCGCGGCCGATGCGCTGCAGGCCGCTGGCCACCGACGGCGGCGCCTCCACCTGGATCACGAGATCGACTGCGCCCATGTCGATTCCGAGTTCCAGGCTGGATGTAGCGACGACGGCCTTGAGCCGCCCGCTCTTCAGGTCGTCCTCGACCGCGGCGCGCTGTTCTTTGCTCACCGAACCGTGATGCGCACGGGCCAAAAGCGGCTCGGCCCCGAACGTCTGCCCGCTGCCCATGATGTACGCGGGCGGCCCGCCGGGCACTTCCGGGTTCGCAGGCCGATCGAGGGCAATCCCGACGCGTTCGGCGTGAATCTCGTTGAGTCGCGCCGTCAGCCGCTCGGCCAGGCGCCGGGAGTTGGCGAACACGATCGTCGAGTTGTGTGCTTCGATCAGGTCCGCGATGCGCTGCTCGACGTCCGGCCAGATCGTGTTGTTCTCGAGGTTGGCCATGTCAGGCACCGGCACCACCACGGACAGGTCGAACGTTTTGGCCGCCGGCGGCGCCACGATGGTGACCGGCCGCTGTGCGCCGACCAGGAACCGTGCGACCACCTCGGGTGGACGCACGGTGGCCGACAAGCCGATGCGTTGCGCCGGTTGGGGCAGCAGCGCGTCGAGACGTTCCAGGGAGAGCGCCAGATGCGAGCCGCGTTTGGTGCCGGCCACCGCGTGCACCTCGTCGACGACCACCGTTTCGACGCTCGCCAGCGTGTCGCGGGCGGCCGAGGTGAGCATGAGAAACAGCGACTCGGGCGTGGTGATCAGGATGTCCGGCGGCCGGCTGACCAGCTCGCGTCGCCGCGCCGGTGGCGTGTCGCCGGAGCGCAGCCCGACGGTGATCTGCGGGTCCGGCAGGCCCAGCCGCTGCGCTGTACGGGTGATGCCGGTCAGCGGGGTTCGAAGGTTGCGTTCGACGTCGACGGCCAGAGCCTTGAGCGGCGAGATGTAGAGCACCCTCGTGCCGTCGCCGGGTTGATGCGCCAGTCGGTCGATGGCCCACAGGAACGCCGCGAGCGTCTTGCCTGACCCGGTGGGCGCGATGACCAGGGTGTTGTCGCCGTCGGCGATGGCCGACCAGGCCTGTGCCTGGGCGGGGGTGGGCGCCTCGAACGTGCCGCTGAACCACTCGCGAGTGGCGGGGCTGAAGCGGCCCAGCGGATCGGCAGAAGCGGTCACCTCACCATCGTGCCAACCCGCTACGACAAGTCGGTGCGGTGACGGCTCTACGTGGTGGCCCGCTGTCCGACGCCGGTCGCGAGCTCCTTGCCGCGCAGTCGTCCACCCGCTGCCGGATCCAGCGGGGGAGTGGACATGCCGCTGCTGTCCCTGAGCCCGTCGAGAAAGTCGCGGATCGCGTCCAGCGCGCTGCGTGAGGGATGCCAGCCGAGTTCCGCGCGGGCGCGCGTGGTGTCCATGATCGGCAGGCTCAGGGCCAGGTCGACGAGCGCCGGGCTGGCGGGCAGCAGATGCAGGTTCCAGGCGGCGCTGACGACCGCCCGGATGGGAGCCAGCGGAAGCTTGACCGGCCGCGCGCCGAGCAAGCCGCCGAGGCTCACCGGATCGAGCACCGGGTCAGCCGCGACGTTGAACGCGCCCCGAACGGGCTGCACGACTGCGAGCCGAAACGCCTCACCGGCGTCCACGCTGTGCAGCGCCTGCAGCCGCAGGCCGGGCAGATCGGGAACGATCGGCAGCAACGACGGCCGCACCAGCGCGCCGGGCAGCAGCGGACCGGCGAACAGGCGGCGTTGCGCCGAGGCGGCTTCGCACTTGAAGATGAACCCCGGACGCAGCCGCACCACGCGCACGTCGTGATGGTCGCGCTCGAAGGTGTCGAGCACGCGCTCCAGATACGACTTCTCCCGCCCGTACGCCGCGGTGGGCAGCGCGTGGGTGGGCCACGACTCGTCGACGCCCCGATCCTTCGGACCGGGCGCATATGCACCGACCGACGACGAGTACACCAGCGCACCGACACCCGCGCGGGCGACCGCGTCGAACACACGGATCGCCCCCAACACGTTGTTGCGCCAGGTGGCCAGCTCGTCATGCGTCGGCTGGAAGAGCCACGCCAGGTGCACCACCGCGTCGGCGCCCCGGAAGTGCCGGTCGAGATCGTCGCAGGACACGTCGGCTTGCACCCATGTCGTTTTCGGTGGCTGCCACTGCGGCCGGCGGCGGGCGATGCCGACGATCCGGTCCACCCGCTCGTCGGTGGCGAGAGCTTCGACGACGCTTGTCCCGACGTTGCCGGTTGCGCCGGTGACCACCACATGCATGCCGACGGGTACCCGCCCCAGGGCGTTCGAACCGCGCGCGGTCAGCGCCGTTCGGGCACGGCGACGCGCATCAGATCCTGGGCGACCACGAGATCGCCTGAGTACACCTGGGCCGCCTCGTCATGGAACCGGCGATTGTCGGGGTATCGCTGGGAGAAGTGGGTCAGCACCAGCCGCCGCACTCCGCATCGCTGCGCCACCATCGCCGCTTGCCGGGCGGTCAGGTGCCCGTACTGCGCGGCAAGGTTTGCGTCCTCGTCCAGAAACGTTGCCTCGATCACCAGCAAGTCCACCCCGTCGGCCAACGCATACACCGCGTCACAAAGCCGCGTGTCCATGACGAACGCGAACCGCTGCCCCGGCCGCCGCTCGCTGACATCCGAGAGCCGGATGGTCCGCCCGTTTGCCACGATGACGCCGGATCGCTGCAATTCGCCCACGCAGGGGCCGTCGATTTCGAAGCGACGCAACGATTCTGGGAGCATGCGTCGGCCGTCGGGCTCGACTAGTCGGTAGCCGATCGCGTCGGCGGAATGGTCAGCCCCTCGCCGTCCCAGCGCAACAGGTAGCCGTTGTGGTTGCGGTGCCGGGTCGGCACCTGGCTTGACGTGCCGAGGACGATCAGCTCACGGACCGACACGAGCCGGGCTCAGCGCGGCGGCTTGAGCGGATCGTGACCGATCGACATCAGTCGATGACGCCAATTCTCTTGCCCTGCAGTCGGTTCCAGATCGTCTCGGCGTTCGGCATGGACCCGGTCGACGACTCGGCGCATGACGTGCTCGTCGTCGTCGGTGAGGTCGACCCGGCGCTTCTGCAAGATCTGCAGCACCCGTCGGCCGGTCGGCGTCCCGGACTGGTCGGGCAACTCCTCGGCGTCCTCGTGTGCCGAGCGCGTGCGCAGCCATTCGGACAACTCCCGCGATGTCATGTTCACGACGCGGTGAAACTCGTCCCACAGTTCGTCGTCGACCTCGACGTGCCGAGCCACGCACGACCTCCCATCGTTGTCGGGTTTCCTCCTTGGTCGTACCCTGCGCCGCGCCCGTCGAATCGAGGGCTGGAGTTTCTGCGCTGCAACCGACGGGAATCCTGTGGCGATCTGGAGAGGAAGGGGATATGGACGTGGCTATCTGCGACACCTGCGGCAACGAGTACGACAAGGCGTTCACGGTGAGCTGGGGGGAGCGCACCGCGACGTTCGACAGCATCGAGTGCGCCGCCGCGCAGCTGGCACCGGAATGCGCGCACTGCGGCTGCCGAATCCTGGGGCACGGCGTGGAAACCGAAGACGCAATCTTCTGTTGCGCCCACTGCGCGCGCAAGGCCAGCAACGCCGACATCAACGACAGGTATCCGACTCCCGCGGGAGGCTAGCGCCCGATGAAGATGGCGCCGGACACCGGCAACCCGCGGCGCGACCGCGCGACGCTGGCCGCGGCGGTGAAAGCGGCGGCAGTGTTCGTCGCGATCGCCGTGGTGGTACTGCTGGCGTCGCTGGCATGGCTGAACGGGTGCAAGACGGGCACCGGGGCAGGTGCGCTCGACCATTGCAGCGCGCTGCAGCGCAACACCCTGGCGATCGGTCCGGCCGTCGTGCTCTTTGCCGGCGGCGTCTGGGCGTTCGTCCGCACGTACCAAACTTGGCGTGCCGGAGGTGGCTGGTGGATCTGGCAAGGGGCGGGCTGGTTCCTGCTGGTGCTCATGCTCGTGGTGCTGACGATGACGGCGCCGGTCGCGCTGCTGTAGCCGTGCCGTTCGGTCACTTCTTGCCCTCTTCAAGTCGACGGATGCCGAGTATCGTCGAGGGCATCTCGATGAAGGAGACGGTGATGGGAGACACACATCACGATCCGACGGATCACTCCCGCACATATCAACCACACGCCGGCGAGTCGATGATCGACGTCTACTTCTGGCCGGGCTTTTTCCTGATCGCCGTCGGTGTCGTCGCGCTCATCGCGTTCGTGGCGGCACTTGCCTACAAACACCAGGAACTGCTCGTCTGGGCCGCGATCACCGCGGCACTGACGGTCGGCGGGGGTGCGTCGTGGCTCAGCGTCGAGCGGCGCCGCGTGCGCCGTATCGAAGCGCGCTGGCTTGCGCAGCATCCCGCCACCTCGCCGCACCGGCACGCCGCGTAACGCGCGGTGTTCGGCAGCGCGGGCAGTTTCGCACGCCCGGCGGCAGGGTAGGCCTTCTGACGAAACCACGCCTGAGACAGGGAGATTGCGCATGCCGGAACGGCAGAACGACCCCAGCGACCACGCCCGTACCACGCGTCCGCGCGTCGGCGAAGCGATGAAAGACAATCGCAGCCTCGGGGGCTACGCGCTGCTCGGGTTGGCGGTGCTGGCGTTGGTGATCGGCATCGGCGCGGCCGCCCGGGGCGTGATGGATTGGACGATCGGTGCGGGCGCGGTCGCGCTGATCAGCGCGGCCGTCGGTGCGGTGTGGGTGTACGGCGAACGCAGGCGAGTGGCTCGGGTCGCCGCCGAGAACGCCCGAGACGCCGATCACGCAGCCTCGCGCAGGCTTTAGCGTCGGCTGCAAAAACCTTCGAAATGGCAATGGGCCCAGTCCATTTCGGACTGGGCCCATTGCGCGTCGTGAAGTTACTGGTTTGCCTCTTGGCGCTTCTCGGCCGCCTTCGCACTGCTGCGCGCCGCATCCGCTTCGGCTTCCTTCTTCGCGGCATCGCGCTCTGCCTCGGCCTTGTCCTGCTGGGCCTTGCCCTCACGAACCAGGTCGTCGCGGCCGGTCACCGTCCCGACAGCTTCCTTGGCCTTACCCTTGACATCTTCGACGACGCCCCGGATGGCTTCTTCGGGTCCGCTGTTCTCCGCCATTGACTTCCTCCTTGTTGGATACCTTCATGCGAGCGCGACCGCTCGGCGCTGCGGACGATGGCCTCCCATCCCGCGACGACAGACGTCCTTGCCCGTCGCTGACTGGCTATTTCCCGCGGCCCTGTGGGACTAAACCTGATGCCCGAGCGCGGCCGGCAGCCGCGCCGAGTACCTGCGGAAATTTGGACGCAGAGTGATCGAATTCATCTCCACTCGCGCCACGTCCTCCCACGCCGCCAAGAACGTGCCGCGGTGACGCCACCGCAGAATTCGTGCGAGCAGCGCCGGCCCGTTCACATTGGTGCGTTCGTAGCCGAGATAGGCCGATCGGCTGTGCGGGCTGACGACGAAGCCGAGAAGGCGCGTGGGTACCTGCTGGTGGTCGTCGGGCGGTGCGGCCAAGCGCACATCGACAACGGTGCCCAGCCGATGTGACTGCTCGTCGTGTACGTCGCAGCCCAAGAGATCACTCAGGAGCATGGCGGCCTCCCGGAATGCGACTGATCACGTTGTCTCGCAGCCAGCGCTCCACCCACGTGGAGTCGAAGTCTTCCAGCGTGACCTTCAATGTGATCACCGTGGTGAGCTTTTCGACGAGTCCCCAGTCGATGTAGGTCAGTCGAGACTTCGACGGCCGGCCGCCGAAGATCCGTGTCGCCAGCACCGGCCCGGTGACCAGGTGAGTCACCGTAGGCGGTGGTGTGCCGCGTGGGATATCGTGGCCCACAGGCAGATTGGCCAGCACGATGTCGTCGACGGTGCCGGACGGAACCTCGTGGATGTCGTGAATCTGGCGGTCCAGCAGCTGAAGTCGCGCGTCGATGACGCGTCCGGGCCAGTGTTTGGCGGGCAAATCACCCATAGTTCTCGTCATTGCCCGGCTCCCGTTACGATCATCAGCGGTATCGCCGCCAGCGACGCGGCGAGAATCACCACCAGGTACACCATGGCAAACGCGTTGGTGAGCTTGCCGTTGACCCGGTCGCCCATATATTCAGGGTCGTTGGCCACCAATAGAATCGGCAGATACGTCAGCGGCAGCGCGATCGCGGAGAACACCACCGAGTACTCGGTCACCATCACCGGATCCACACCCGTGGCCAGCACCGCGCAGCCGAGGACCAGCGACACGATCATCACGACGTGAAATCGTGACGCCTGCACAGGCCTGCGGAACTTGCCCCACGGCCAGCCGAAGAACTGGGCGAGGGTGTAGCCGGCCGACAGCGTGGTCTCCAGCGCCGCCCCGAACGTGGCAGCGACCACGCCGACGATCACGAATGCCAGCGCCAGCTTTCCGCCGGCCAGCACCGCCGGCGTCACCATTTGCGAAAGCGACATCACCTCAATGGCTTTCGGCGCGAAGACCAGGGCCGCGCACGCCGCGATGGACAACGACAGCACACCTCCCAACGGAAAGCCCACAAGAACGTTGAGCCGGGACTTACCCAGATCGTCTTCGGACCAGCCTTCCTCGACGGCGCCGGAGGAGAAGAAGAACACCTCGTAGGGCGTCATCGCCGCCCCGAACAGGGCGATCGCGAAATACCAGTACGTCGCCGCCGACTCCGACTGTGGTACCACCGGCGCCAACGCCTGACTGCCCAGATCGGCCCAGTTCGGGTGCAGCAGAAACACACTCACGGCGAACACGATCAGGGCAAGTCCCGCCAGGCCGGTGACGTTCTCCATGGTCTCGAATTTCACCCGCCAGATCACCAGCCACACCGCGAACGCGGCGACGGGTATCCACAGCATGGGGCCGACGTCGGTGGCTAGCTGCAAAGCCAGTGCGACACCACCGATTTCGGCGGTGATCGTCATCAAGTTGACGAAGAACGACGCGCCGAGATTGGCCAGCGCCGCCCGGGGTCCGAGCCGGTCGCGGATGATCTCGAACGTCGCGCGGCCGCTGACCGCGGCGACCCGGCCGGCCATCTGGGCGTACAGACAGATGCCCAGTACGCCGACGGGAATCACCCACGCCAGCCCAAGGCCGAATCGCGATCCGACGACGGAGTTGGTGACGAGGTCGCCGATGTCGAGGAAGCCGCCGATCGCCGTCAGGACGCCCAACGCAACGGCGAAGATATTCTTCATCCGCTCACCGCCGACAATCGCTCCGTTGCGTCGGTGAGGCGTTGGCGTGCAACGTCGAGGGGCGTCGGGTCGACGCCGAGCACCACAGCACTGGCGGTGGTGAGCGACGTGACCGCGCCGGTGATCGCGTCGAGTAGCGCGTGCTGACGGCGCAGGTCGTCGTCGCGGGTGGCCGTGAGTCGTGCAATTCCCTTGTAGCTCTTGGTCGCTTCGTCACGCGCGTCGGCCAGCTGCACGCTGGCCAGCTGGCGTGTTGACTTGCCGGCCTGCCACAAGTCGAGCGCCAGAATGCCGGTGCGGGCGGCCGACTCGCATTGTGCTTGGGCGCGCGCGAGCGCTCCGGCCATCCCGTCGCGAATCGACGGACAGCCGCGCACCAGTACACCGAGCGCTACGAGAACGACGAGCAGCAGTGCGGCGTTTCGGGTTCGCCGCCACCGGTGCGCCATCGCAAACTAACGGTCGACGTCCCAGTCGTCGGCATCAGGCGCTGTGGTGCGCTGGTCCTGCCAGTCGGCCGGGTTCGCGTCCTCAGGCGGTGCCTCGGAAGCGATTTCGCTGACCTCGGTTGGTTCGAAGGTCTCCGAAAGGTTCGGTGTGCGGCCCACCTCGAGGCGCTGCTCGACAGCGTCGGCGACCGGGGTTTCTTCGTCGATCGGATCGTCAGGTGGCAGTGCAGAGGTCACCCGTCGAACCTACCCCGCCGCGCACACTGGCCAAAACGCCAGTTGTGACGAACATCTGCCCGGCGTTTTCGTGGGGCGGACGAAGGGTACGCGCCACACCATGACTTCACTGTGGTTGGCCAACCGTGCGCAGGCGCCGTGGGTGGCAAGCACCCTCGACGGCAACCGATCCGCCGACGTCGTCGTGGTAGGGGCCGGCATCACCGGACTGATGACCGCCGTGCTGCTGGCCCGCGCGGGCAAGGACGTGCTGGTGCTCGAGGCGCGCACCGTCGGATCGTGCGCCACGGGCAACACCACCGCGAAAATCAGCCTGCTGCAGGGCACCCACCTTTCCAAGATCATCCAGCGTCACGGTGTCGAGACGGCCAAGGCATACGTCGACGGCAACCGCGAAGGGCAAGAGTGGGTGGTGCACCACTGCGAAACCCGCGGGGTCGCAGTACAGCGCGAAGACGCCTACACCTACGCCCAGTCCGGCAAGGGTGTGCCGTCGGCGCGCGCGGAACTGAAGGCATGCGAAGCCGTGGGCTTGGGCGCGAAATGGGACGACGACGCCGACGTGCCGTTCCCGTACCACGGCGGCGTGCGGCTGCCCGACCAGGCGCAGTTCGATCCGATGCCATTTTTGGACTCGCTGGTAGCCGAACTGCAGGATCGCGGCGGCCGACTGGTCGAGGGGGCTCGCGTGCGCAGCGTGTCCAGCCGCCGTGGCCTCACGCTGCGGGTCAACGGCCCCGACGAAGACGAAACCGAGGTGCGGGCCGGGCAGCTGGTGCTGGCCACCGGTATTCCGGTCCTGGACCGCGGCGGCTACTTCGCCAGGCTGAAGCCCAGCCGGAGCTACTGCCTGGCGTTCAAGGTGCCCGGCACCATTACCCGACCGATGATGATCTCCACCGACTCGCCCACCCGCTCGGTGCGGTACGCGCCCACGCCCGAGGGGGAGCGGCTGATCGTGGGAGGCGCGGGTCACCCGGTGGGGCGCAAGAAGAGCCCGTCGAAGGCGCTGGAGGAGCTCTCGTCGTGGGCGCGCCTGCACTATCCCGGCGCGGTGCAGACCCACTTCTGGTCGGCGCAGGACTATACGCCCGTCGATCAGCTGCCGTACGTGGGCCCCATCTTGCCGGGCAACGAAAGCATCTTCGTCGCAACAGGATTCAACAAGTGGGGGATGACCAATGGAGCGGCCGCGGCGCTGGCGCTGTCGAGTCGCATTCTCGGCGGCCGCATGGACTGGGCGAAGGCATTCGCCAGCTGGAGCCCGCACGAGCTGTCCGGAATCACCACCGCGCTGCAAGCCAACCTCGAGGTCGGGTTCAACCTTGCGAAGGGCTGGATCACGCCGCTCACTCGGGCGGTGCATCGCCAGCCCGGCGACGACGAGGGCGGGGTGGTCAGCGGTCCGCCGTGGCACTTGGAGGCGCGCTGTGTGGTCGACGGGGTCGAGCATCGCGTCTCGCCGGTCTGCCCGCACCTCGGCGGAATCGTGAACTGGAACGACGCCGACAAGGCGTGGGAGTGCCCACTGCATGGGTCCCGGTTCGCGCCCGACGGCACGCTGCTGGAAGGTCCTGCGACCCGCGACTTGACCCGCTCGAGCTGACCACTGCTTTGTTTACCTACAAGTGACTCCGGGAACCACTTGTGGCGTGGCGACAACCGCACAGGCTCGCAGCATCCTGCTGTGGCATGTGCACGGTTCGTGGACCGAGTCCTTCGTGTCCGGGTCGCACCGCTATGTGCTGCCCCTGACTGACGATCACGGCGCCGACGGTCGCGGGCTGTGCGGGCGCCGCTGGCCGCGTGCCCGCGAAGTCCACGTCGACCGGCTCCGCGACGAGCCGGTGGATCTTGTGATCCTGCAGCGGCCGCACGAGCTGGAGCTGGTGACGCAGTGGCTGGGCCGGCGCCCCGGGGTCGACGTGCCTGCCGTCTACGTCGAGCACAATGCGCCGCGGCCGTCGCCTACCGAAAGTCGCCATCCGGTCGCCGACCGGTCCGACATCCCGATCGTGCACGTCACCGAGTTCAACCAGTTGATGTGGGACAACGGCACCGCGCCGACCACGGTCGTCGCCCATGGGATCGCCGATCCCGGTGAGCTCTACACCGGCGAACTCGCCGCGGCCGCCACGATGATCAACGAGCCGCTGCGCCGCAACCGCGTGGTGGGCACCGACCTGTTGCCGGCGCTGTCCGCCGACGTGCCGGTGGACGTCTGGGGAATGGGGACATCGGAGCTCGGCGACCGGCTCGGCGGGCAGGTGCGCGGGCACGGCGACGTCGCGCCGCCGGCGCTGCACCAACAGGTGGCCCGACGCCGCGTGTATCTGCACACCGCCCGGTGGACGTCGCTGGGGTTGTCGCTGTTGGAGGCCATGCATCTGGGCATGCCGGTGGTGGCGGTCGCGTCGACGATGGCGCCGCTGTGCGTGCCCAGCGAGGCCGGTGTGGTCAGTGCCGACGTCGAGGCGCTCGCCGACGCGGTCAGGTTGTACGCCAACGATCACGAGGCGGCGCGGGCGGCGGGCAAGTCGGCCCGCGAGTTCGCACTCGGCCACTTCGGTCTCGATCGTTTCCTGCGCGACTGGGACCGCCTCGTGGAAAGTGCATGCGCCGGGCGAGGGGAAGCGTGAAAGGGGAGCACTGCCAATGAGAATCGCCATGATCTCCGAACACGCCAGTCCGTTGGCGGCGCTTGGCGGCGTGGATGCCGGCGGTCAGAACGTTCACGTCGCCGAGCTGTCGGCCGCGTTGGCCCGCCGCGGCCACGAGGTGCTGGTGTACACCCGCCGCGACGATCCGGGGCTGCCGGAGCGGGTGCGCGCACCGGCCGGCTACACCGTAGTGCACGTGCCCGCGGGCCCGGCCACCGTGCTACCCAAGGACGAGCTGCTGGAGCACATGGGCGTCTTCGGAGACTTCCTGGCCGACCAGTGGCTCACCGAACGCCCCGACATCGCGCACGCCCACTTCTGGATGTCCGGTGTCGCGACGCGGCTGGCCACCCGCCGGCGCGGCGTGCCGATGGTGCAGACGTTCCATGCGCTCGGCGTGGTCAAGCGCCGTCACCAGGGCCAGCAGGACACCAGCCCGCCCGGCCGGTTGCGGCTCGAGGAGCTGCTGGCCCGGCGCACCGACTGGGTGGCCGCGACGTGCACCGACGAGGTGTTCGAGCTGGCGCGGCTGGGCCGGCCGCGGGCCCGCACCGCGGTGATCCCGTGCGGGGTGGATCTGCGGCACTTCACGCCCGACGGACCGCGTTGGGAGCGCACCGACCGCAGGCGCGTGGTCACGGTCGGAAGGTTCGTGCCGCGCAAGGGATTTGACGTTCTCATCGAGGCCATGGCCTCGGTGCCGGATGCGGAGCTTCTGGTGGTCGGCGGTCCCGACGCCAGCCGGCTCGGGGACGAACCCGAGGCGGTGCGTCTGGCGAACCTGGCCGAAGAGCTGGGAATCGGCGACCGCGTGCGGCTGTGCGGCTCGGTGTCGCGCTCCGAGATGCCGGCGGTGCTGCGCTCGGCGGACGTGGTCGCGTGCACTCCGTGGTACGAGCCGTTCGGCATCGTTCCGGTCGAGTCCATGGCATGCGGCGTGCCGGTGTTGGCGACGGCGGTGGGTGGCATGCTCGACACCGTGGTCGACGGTGTCACCGGTGTGCTGGTGCCGCCGCGCGATCCGCGGGCCTGCGCCGAGGCGCTGTGCGAGATGCTGGAAGACCCTGCGCGACTGGCGGAGTGGGGCGCCGCCGGGCGCCGACGGGCCGAAGCGCGCTACTCGTGGGACCGCATCGCCGCGGACACCCTCAAGGTCTACCAGCGCATGACCGCCACCTCCTCCCCGCGAGCGCGCGTGTTTGCCCGCCGACACGCCGAGTAGATGCGGGCACCAGTGCACGCTCGCGGCTACTCGAGTGTGCGGACTCTGCGTTCGAGGTCCTCGGGCAGGTGACGGCGCTGGGCAAGCGCCGCCGGCAGTCGAACCAGCGCCTCGGCGGTCGCTTTGGCATGCGCGGAATCCGCTGTGGCGCAACGCAACAGGCGCGCCAGCGCCGACGTGCAGCGGTCGGCCGGCCGACGCATGCACGCGGTCAGGAACTCGTTGCGCAGAACACGCGCGTCGCGAGCTGCGCTGGATCCACGGACCTTCGACGGCTGGTGGCAGGCTCTGACCTGCGGGCAGTAGCACAGATCCCAGCCGGCGGCGGCCAGATCGAGCGCCAGCAGCGTCTCCTCGCCATAGATGTGCAGCAGCGGGCTGAATCCACCCACTGCCAGGAACGCGTCGCGCCGCACGATCGCCGAACAGCATTGGAAGCCAAGCACACTGGGCCCGGGCAGACCATTCCTGCGGCCCAGCGGGCTGGCTGCGAGCTCGTCGCTGAACGCGTCGCGACGACCCGACGGCCATACCGTGGTCTGCGCCGCGATCAGTGCCAGCGTGGGATGGTCGTCGAAGAGTTGCTCCGCGATCTCCGTCGCGCCCGGCTCCCACCACGAATCGTCGTCGCAGAACGCCACGAACGGTGTCTCGCAAGCGCTGACGCCGACGTTGCGGGCCGCGGCGCCGCGGTTGCGGTCCAGCGGAATGAGCCTGATTCGGCCCCTGCCGGCTCGAGATCTCGCAAGCGTCCGGACCATGTCGCAGGTCTGGTCGTCAGAACCGTTGTCCACCACGATGATTGGGCACGCAAAGCTGGACAGCAGCCGGCCGATGGTGGGTTCCAGTTCGTCGGCGCGGTTGTAGGTCGCGATGACGAACGACGTCCTGGGCTGCTCCATGCCCGGCATCTACCCGGCGGCCCCGCGGGGGAAACCGCTCGTTTGGCCAATTGCGACCTGGGTATTTGAAGAGGATGCGGAAATGGCGTTCTGTATTGGTCACGGGAGGAGCGGGCTTTCTCGGCACCCACCTGTGTCTGCGACTGCTGAACCGCGACGTCGAAGTGGTCTGTGTCGACGACCTGTCCACCAGCGCCCCAGCCAACGTCGACGATCTCAAACGACAGAGCGGGCTGCAGTTCGTCGAGCACGACATCACCGAGGCGTCCGACGATCCGCGACTGAACCGCCGCTTCGCTGCGGTGTTTCACCTGGCCTCGCCGGCGTCGCCGCCGGACTACTTGCGTCTGCCCATCCAGACGCTGCGGGTGGGTGCGCACGGCACGTCGTTGGCTCTCGAGATCGCCGAGCGCAGCGGCGCACGGTTCGTGCTGGCTTCCACGAGCGAGGTGTACGGCGATCCGCTGGAGCATCCCCAACGCGAAACTTATTGGGGCAACGTCAATCCCATCGGTCCGCGCAGCGTGTACGACGAGGCCAAGCGGTTCGCCGAGGCGATGGTGTTCGCCCATCATCGCACCCACGGCGGCGACGTCGGCGTCGCACGGATCTTCAACACGTACGGCCCTCGGATGCGTGCCGACGACGGCCGCATGGTGCCGACGTTCTGCCGTCAGGCGCTCGAGAACAAGCCCATCACGGTAGCGGGCAGCGGTCAGCAGACCCGATCGCTGTGTCACGTCGACGACACGGTAACGGCCCTGCTGGCCCTGGGAGAATCAGACATCACCGGGCCGGTGAACATCGGCAACCCGACCGAGATGACGGTGCTCTCGGTGGCCGAAATGATCCGCGAGCTGGCCGGCAGTTCCTCGCCGATCCACTATGTGCCTGCGGCACAAGACGATCCGCAACGCCGCTGTCCCGACATCCGGCTGGCTCGCGAACAGCTGTCGTGGGAGCCGAAGGTGCCGCCGTATCAAGGGCTGGCCGAGACCGTCGCGTGGTTCCGTGACCAGGATGTCCAGGCGCTTTCCGCGCCTGCCAACCGGTAGCGCCCGCTGTTTAACCACATCTGCCTTGGGTATGTCTTTGGACGTCTAACGATCGAGCCGACGGCAAATACAATTCATCAGGGGGCATGCGTGCGCATCCTTGGCGTCAACGCCGTGTTCCACGATCCCGCGGCCGCGTTGGTGGTCGACGGGCAGATCGTGGCCGCGGCCGAGGAGGAACGTTTCACCCGCCGCAAGCACGGCAAGCAGGCGGTGGCGTTCTCCACGTGGGAATTGCCGACGCAGTCGGCGCGATGGTGCCTCCAGCAGGGCGGTATCTCGGCCGCGGACCTCGACGCCGTCGCCTACTCCTATGACCCCGCGCTGGCCGAAGTGCCCGGCGGCCCTATCGCCGGGCAGGACCGCGACTGGGAGTACCTGCGCACGCTCTACGCACGGCGCGCGCCGCAGTTCCTGGCGGCCGCATTGCCGGGACTGGACCCGGGCATCGTCCGTCACGTCCGTCACCACGTCGCGCACGCTGCGTCGGCGTCGCTGGCGTCACCGGAACCCGACAGCGCGGTGCTGGTGGTCGACGGCCGCGGCGAGGCGACGTCGATGCTGGCCGGCGAGTACCGCGAAGGCAAGCTGGATATCCTTGCTGCACAAGAACTTCCGCATTCGCTGGGCCTGCTGTACGAAAGCCTTACCGAGCACCTCGGTTTCAAGCGGTCATCTGACGAATACAAGGTGATGGCGATGGGCAGCTACGGGCGCCCTGCCTACGCCGAACGGCTCCGCGAACTCGTGTACGCCTGCGGCGACGGCACATTCCGCACCGAGCCCGTGGACTGGACCGAGTTCGCGCCGCCACGTGATCCGCACGCCACCGATTTGGACCCTGCCCATGCGGACCTGGCCTGCAGCGTGCAGCGGGTGCTCGAGGAAGTGCTGGTGCAGCTGGTGTCCTGGTTGCGCGGCCGGAGTCGCTCCGACGCGCTGTGCCTGGCCGGTGGGGTCGCACTGAACTGCGTGGCGAACTCGCGGCTGTATCGGGAGGGCGGCTTCGCCGACATCTGGGTACAGCCCGCGGCGGGCGACGCCGGTACGGCGCTCGGGGCTGCGCTGGCCGTGGCCGCCGAACACGGTGAACCGATCGCCCCGATGCCCTCGGCGTCGCTGGGCCGGGGCTGGTCCGACGACGAAATCGCGGCGATCCTCGACACCGCCGACGTCGCGTACGAGCGGCCCGACGACATCGCCGTGGCGATCGGGGACGCGCTCGCCGACAACCAGCTCGTCGGCTGGTTCCAGGGCCGCGCCGAGTTCGGCCCACGGGCACTGGGAAACCGATCGCTCTTGGCCGATCCGCGCCACGCCAAGAATCTCGAGCGGATGAACAACGTGAAGGGCCGCGAGCAGTTTCGGCCCGTCGCACCGATGGTGCTCGCCGACAGAGCCGCCGACATATTCTCCGGCGGCCCGATTCCCAGTCCATACATGCTGTTCGTGCACGATGTCGACCCGCAGTGGCGGCAACGCATCCCGGCCGTGACGCACGTCGACGGCACCGCGCGCATCCAGACCGTCGACACGGACAAACCGGTGCTGCACAGAATGATCAGCCACTTCGCGTCGCGCACCGGGGTGCCCGTCGTCGTCAACACCAGCTTCAACACCGCTGGACGGCCGATGGTCGACAGCCCGCGCGATGCGCTCGAGTGCTTCGGCAGCTCACCTATCGACGTGCTGGCTATGGGCCCCTTCATGATTCGGAGACATCGGGCGTGACGGGGTCGGTTGCGGTGGTGATCCCGACGATCGGCCGAGAGTCGCTGGGCCGCCTGCTCACCGCGCTGGACCAAGGCAGAGGGCCCAGGCCGGACGCGGTGGTCGTCGTCGACGACCGCCCCGCACCGGATCATCCACTTCCAATGCCGGACAACGGTCTACCGATCACAGTGCTGCGATCGGGTGGGCGAGGACCCGCAGCCGCCCGCAACGTCGGATGGCGTGCGAGCGCGGCCGAATGGATCTGCTTCGTCGACGACGACGTGGTCACCGGCCCCGGCTGGCCCGCGCAGCTGGCCGCGGACATCGAGAATGCCGACCCGTCAGTCGTGGGCATCGAGGCCCGGATCAGCGTGCCCGCGCCCGAGGGGCGGCGGGCCACCGACGACGAGCGCCGCACTTTGCAACTCGTCACGTCGACATGGATCACCGCGGATCTGGCGTATCGGCGTTCGGCGCTGGTGGCGTGCGGCGGCTTCGACGAACGCTTCCCGCGGGCGTACCGCGAGGACGCCGACATCGCGTTGCGCATGCAGCGCATCGGCCGCATCGTGCGCGGCGCCCGCGAGACCATGCATCCCGTCCCGCAGCGCACGCCGTCGATCATGGCGAGTGTGCGTGCGCAGGCCGGCAACCGTGACGACGCGCTGATGCGGCGCAAGCACGGCCGCCACTGGCGCGCCAAGATCGGCGGGAACAGGGGGCGGCTGCGGCTGCATGCGGCCACCACCTCAGCAGGAATGCTGGCACTGGTCGCCGCATTGGCCGGCCGTCGCAAACTCGGGTTGGCTTCTGCGGCAACGTGGTTGGCGTTGACGTTCGAATTCGCGGTGCGGCGCATCGTGGCCGGCCCGCGCACGGTCCGCGAGGTGACGGCGATGGCGGTCAGCAGCGTGCTGATCCCACCGGTCGCGGTGGCGCAACGGCTCTGGGGCACATGGCTGTTCCGGCGTGCGCATCCCGAGCCGCCGCTGGCGGTGCTGTTCGACCGCGACGACACGCTGATCGAAGACGGCCCCTATCTCAACGACCCCGACGGGGTGGTGCCCAAGGCGAATGCCCGCCAGGCGCTGGGCCGGCTGCGCAAGCACGGCCTGCTGCTTGCCGTCGTCACCAACCAGTCCGGTGTCGCGAAGGGCTTGATCAGCGACCAGCAGTTGCAGGCGGTCAACGCCCGAGTCGACGAGCTGCTGGGACCGTTCGACACCTGGCAGGTGTGCGTCCACGACACCGATGACGGGTGTGCGTGTCGAAAGCCGTTGCCCGGTATGGTGATTGCCGCCGCCACTGCTCTGGGCGTGGATACGCGGCACTGCGTGATGATCGGCGACACGGGCGGTGATGTCGCGGCGGCGCAGGCCGCACGCGCCGACGCGATTCTGGTACCGACGGAACGGACCCGGCCAGAGGAGATCGCCGACGTGAAGGCGGCGGCGCACGTAGCGCATTCGCTGGAGGAGGCCGTCGAGCTGGTGCTGAGGCGGGTGCGGTGATGAGCGGCTTGCGCGAAGAACAGAAGGCAACCGGTACCGCACTGGTGGCCCGGCTGGACAGCACCGGTGACGTGCTGATCACCGGTCCCGCGGTGCGGGCCGTCGCCGCGAATCACGACCGCGTGGTGTATCTGGCCGGGCCGCGTGGCAGTGAAGCGGCGCGACTGTTGCCGGGGGTCGACCGCGTGGTCGAGTGGGCCGCGGCGTGGGTGGATTTCGACGCTCCTGAGCTGACCGCAGACAGCGTGCACCAGCTGGTCGACACTATTGCTGCCGAAAAGCCCGACGCCGCACTGATTTTCACGTCATTTCACCAGTCGCCGCTGCCGCTGGCGTTGATCTGCCGCATGGCCGGCGTGCCGTGGGTCGGCGCGATCTGCGAAGACTATCCCGGAACACTGCTGAATCTTCGCCATCACGTCGCGGCGGGCATCCCCGAACCCGAGCGTGCGCTGTCGCTAGCCCAAGCCGCCGGTTGGCAGCTGCCTTCCGGCGACGACGGACGCTTGCGACTACGACCGGTGCCGCCGGTGCCGGCGCGGCTGGCCGCGGTCACCGGCCAGGATTACGTGGCATTCCATCCTGCGGCCGCGGTGCCGGCTCGCAGCCCGTCGCCGCACACGTGCGCCGAGATGGTGCGCGCGCTTGCGGCGGCGGGGCATCGCGTCGTGGTCACCGGCACCGGCGCAGACCGCGAACTCACCGCAGCGGTGGCCGGCGAGCACGCCCGCGATCTCGGCGGCGAGACCACGTTGGCGGAGCTGGCCGCGGTGTTCGCGGGTGCGCGCGCGGTGGTGGCGCCCAACACCGGCCCCGCCCATCTCGCCGCTGCGGTGGGCACACCGGTGGTGTCGTTGTTCGCGCCGGTGGTGCCCGCCGAACAGTGGAGCCCGTACGGCGTGCCGGTGGTGCTTCTCGGCGACCAGCAGGCGCCGTGCCGCCTCACCCGGGCGCGCCGGTGCCCGGTACCCGGACATCCGTGCCTGGACGGAATTCCCGCCGCCGAGGTCGTTGCCGCAGTAGCCGAAATCGCAAGCCGAGGTGCAGCATGATCGACAAACATTTCGCCGACCTGGTCCGGGCCGCCGCGCAGGTGCGGCCCAGCGCGCAGCAACTGCAGCAGTGGGCGCAGCACCTCGCCGACGTGTTCGCCGCGGGCGGGCGGGTGATGGCCTGCGGCAACGGCGGCAGCGCCGCCGAGGCGCAGCATCTGACCGCCGAGCTGGTGGGTCGCTTCAAAGACGAGCGAAAACCGTTGTCGGCGATCTCATTGCATACGGACACGTCCGCGCTGACCGCGCTGGTCAACGACTACGGCGCCGAGGAGATGTTCGCCCGGGGCGTGCGGGCCCACGGTAGGCCGGGTGACGTGCTGGTCGCACTGTCCACCAGCGGCACCAGCCCCAACGTGCTGGCCGCCGTCAAGGCCGCGCACCAGGCGAAGGTGACCACGTGGGCGCTCACCGGGCCGGCTCCCAATCCGCTGGCAGCGATGAGCGACGACGCAATCTGTGTCGAGGCGCCGTCCACCGCGACCGTGCAGGAGATGCACCTGGTGCTGATCCACGCGCTGTGCATCGCGCTGGACGAGCTGCTGCTGGGCCCGAAGGCCACCGTATGAAACCGATTGTGATCATTGGCGATTCGATGCTCGACGTGGACGTCGACGGGTCGGCGCGGCGGCTGTCACCGGAGGCGCCGGTGCCGGTGGTGGAACCGGACCGTATCTGGCACCGGCCCGGCGGCGCGGGTCTGGCCGCGGTGCTTGCGGCGCGCGCGCACCCCGACGTGGTGCTGGTGACCGCGACGGCGGACGACGCGGCGGGGCGCTCCCTGGCCGGGCTGTTCGCCTCCGAACATCCCGAGATCCGGGTGGTCGGGCTGCCGCTCACCGGCACGACGGTCAGCAAGGTCCGCATCCGCGCGGCCGGGCAGTCGGTGGTGCGAGTGGACCACGGCGACGGTGTCGCGGCTGCCGACCCGCTGCCCGCCGAGGTTGCCGACGTGCTGCGGACCGCCGCAGCGGTGTGCGTCGCCGACTACGGACGCGGCGTCGCAGCGCATCCGCAACTTCGCGACGTGCTGACCGGTCTGGCCGCGGACGTGCCCGTGGTGTGGGACCCGCATCCCCGCGGCGCGGCGCCGGTGCCCGGCTGTGCGCTGGCCACGCCGAACGAGACTGAAGCACAACAGTTTTCCCAGAGCGCCCGCACCCACAGCCGGATCGCGGCGGCCCTGCGTGAGCGATGGCGCACCGACGCGGTGAGTGTGACACTGGGTGCACGCGGCGCGTTGTTCTCCGACGCCGAGCACGTCGTCAAACACGTGCCGGCACCGGCGGTAGGCGGCTTGGGCCGCACCGACACCTGTGGTGCGGGCGACCGGTACACGGTTGCGGCGGCGATCGCACTCGGCGAGGGTAAGCATGCCCTCGCCGCCACCGCCGCAGCCGTCGACGCGGCCTCGCGGTTCGTGGCGGCCGGCGGCGCCGCCGGCGTGTCGAGTGCGATGCCGATGCCGTCGGACTTCGGCATGGCGCCCACCGCTGCCGCCGTCACCGGTATGCCGGCGGTGCTTGCGCTGGCCGACAAAGTGAGGCAGCGCGGCGGCACGCTGGTGGCCGCCGGAGGGTGCTTCGACCTGCTGCACACCGGCCACGTCCGGCTGTTGCGACGCGCCCGCGAGCTCGGCGACGCCCTTGTGGTGCTGATCAATTCGGACGCGTCGGTACGGGCGCTGAAGGGGCCTGGACGCCCCGTGGTGCCGGCCGCTGACCGGGCGCGGGTGCTGGGCGCGCTTGCGTGCGTGGACGGCGTCGCGATCTTCGACGAGGATTCCCCGGCCGCCGCGCTGGAGCGGCTGCGGCCCGACATCTGGGTGAAGGGCGGCGACTACACCGGCGTCGAGCTGCCCGAAGCCGACGTGGTAGCCCGGCACGGCGGCGAGGTGGTGCTGTTGCCGACGGTACCCGGCTATTCGTCGTCGAAGTTGATAGAAGCCACCCGCTGAACTAGCTGCACCGAAGGAAGGCAGACGCATGACGCAATCCGGACGACTCGGCAACGTGCTGATCACCGGCGGCGCATCAGGACTGGGCGCGGCGACCGTGCGCGCGGTACAGCGCCACGGCGGCAACCCGCTGGTGATCGACATTGTCCAGCCGGTCGGCGAAATCCCTTGGACCTGGGCCGATCTCGCCGATACCGAGACGGTGCACTCGGCCGTCACCGAGCTTGCCGAATCCGTCGACGGCCAACTGCACGGCGTGTTCACCGCCGCGGGCACCGACAAGTGCGGGCGGCTGGACACCGTTGCGGCCAAGGATTGGGAGCGGGTGCTGCATGTCAATCTGCTCGGCACCGCGGCGGTGGTGCGCAGCGCATTGCCGTATCTGAAAGCCACCCACGGCCGGATCGTCACGTGCGCTTCGACGCTGGGCATCAAGGCGGTCAGCGACGCGACCGCGTACTGCGCGTCCAAGTTCGGCGTGGTCGGCTTCACGCGGGCGTTGGCCGCGGAACTGGCCGGTGACGTCGGTGTGACGCTGCTGATCCCCGGCGGCATGGCCACCGCGTTCTTCGACGGTCGCGACGAGCAGTACAAGCCGCCACCGGACGCCAAACTCAACGATCCCGACAATGTCGCCGAAACAGTGGTGTTCGCGCTCAGTCAGCCGCAAGGAAGCGAAATCCGGGAAATGGTCGTGTGCTCCTCCGAGGAGTCGTCGTGGCCGTGACACTGGCCGATCCCGGCGGAACCGTGCTGGTGCTGCGGGCGCTCGGGCTCGGCGACCTGCTCACCGGCATTCCCGCGCTGCGCGGCCTGCGCAGAGCGTTTCCGGTCGCGCACATCGTGTTGGCCACCCGAGCCGATCTCGCGCCGCTCGCCCTGTTCAGCGGCGCCGTGAACGACGTGCTGCCGACCGCCGGACTAGGCGAATTGCACTGGGACGGACCACCACCGGAGTTGGCGGTGAACCTGCACGGCCGGGGGCCGGAAAGCATCGCAGACCTGGTGTCGACGCAGCCCAAACAGCTTGTCTCCCATCGCAATCCGACATATCCCCAAGTGTCCGGTCCGCCGTGGCGCGAAGAGCTGCACGAGGTCGACCGGTGGTGTGCGCTGCTTGGCGCAGCCCGCATCGCCTGCGATCCCGAAGACCTCGGGCTCGGGCGTCCAGCCGGCTACCCGTACCACCGCGACGTCGTCGTCATCCATCCCGGAGCTGCCGCCGCGTCACGCCGGTGGCCACCCGACCGGTTCGCCGCGGTCGCCGCGGCCCTGCACGCCGCCGGCCATCGGATTGTGATCACCGGCTCGGCAGCCGAGCGGGAGCTGGCCGGTGCCGTGGCCGCGCAGGCTGGACTCGACGAAACCGCCGTTGTCGCAGGTGAATTGGACGTACTGGGCATGGTCGCGTTGATCGCCGACTGCCGGCTGCTGATCTGCGGCGACACCGGCGTCGGCCACATCGCCACCGCGACCGGCACGCCGTCGGTGCTGTTGTTCGGGCCGACGCCGCCGAGCCGCTGGGGACCGCGCGGCCGGGGCCCGCACGTCACACTATGGGCAGGCGACCGTGGCGATCCGCACGCGGACCGCCCGCATCCCGGGCTGCTGCTCATCACCCCCGCGCGGGTTCTCGACGCATGCCGCTCGATTCTGCCGGAGGCCGCGTGATGGCGATTGCGGTAGGTGTGGTGGGTGCCGGCTACGTCGGGTTGACCAGTGCAGTGTGCTTGGCGGCCAAGGGTTTCGACACGGTGTGCGTGGATAGCGATCCCCGCCGCGTCGAACAACTGTCGCACGGAGTCGCGGTGATCGACGAGCCTGGGCTCGACGAGTTGCTGAGCTCCGGCCTCGACGGCGGAACGCTGCGGTTCTCCGACGACTATCGAGCGCTGGCGGACCGCGACGTGGTGTTCGTCTGCGTGCCCACACCGACGAATCCCGATGGCAGCGCGGACACTTCGGCGGTCGAGTCGTGCGCCAACGGGTTGGGCGAGGTGCTCGCGCCCGGCGCGGTGGTTGCGGTCAAGTCCACGGTGCCCGTGGGCACCTGCCGGCGGCTGAGCGGGCGCCTGGGTGACCACGGCATCGTGACGGTGTCCAATCCCGAGTTCCTGCGCGAGGGTCACGCGATCTACGACTTCTGCCACCCCGACCGCGTGGTGATCGGCCTGCCCGACGGCCCGCGGGCACGGCGGGCCGGTGACCTGCTGGCGCGGGTCTATGCCGGCGATACCGACACGGTGCTGCGGATGACGCTGGAGAGCGCCGAGTTGGCGAAGTATGCGAGCAATGCCTTTCTCGCCGTGAAGCTTTCGTACGTGAACTCGCTGGCCGAGTTGTGCGGGGGGGTGGGCGCCGACATCGAAGACATCGCGCGCTGCATGGGCGCTGACCCGCGGATCGGGCCCGCGTTCCTGATGCCCGGACCGGGCTGGGGTGGCTCGTGTCTGCCGAAGGACACCGCCGCTCTGCTGCACACCGGACGCTGCCACGGCGTCCCGATGCGCGAAGTCGAGTCGGCCCGCGCCACCAACGAGGCACAGCGGGCGCGGATCGTGACGACCCTGCGCCGACGGCTAGGCCGGCCGCTGGCCGACGTGCGGATCACGGTCCTGGGTTTGACGTTCAAGGCAGGCACCAGCGACATTCGTGAGTCGCCGGCCTTGGCAATCTGCGCGGAGTTGGCACGAAGCGGCGCACAGGTGACGGCCTACGACCCGCGACTGGAGAGCATGGATCGCCGAAGTGTTCCGGTGCCGACAGCCAGCGACCCGTACGTCGCCGCCAAGGACGCCGACGCGATCGTCGTACTCACGGAGTGGTCCGAGTTCGCCGAGCTCGACTGGTCGGTCATCGGGCGCAACGCCGCCGCCGGCGCGATCGTCGTCGATACCCGTAACCTGTTGAGCGCCAAGACGATCAGCGATTCAGAGCTGACTTACGTCGGTAACGGAAGAGTGGGCGGCTACTAGCTGGACACGGTCAGCGCCAGTACCGCGACGTCGTCTTCCACACCCGGGCCGAGGTGCGTCAGCAGCGACCGGATGTCGTCGACGATGCGATCGGCGGTGGTGGGGCTGCGCGCCGACGCGAATGTCACCAGCGCGCCGTCGTCGTCGAAACGCTCGGTGCCGGTGCCGGTGCGCGCCTCGGTCAGCCCGTCGGTGTAGAGCACCAGGGTGTCGCCGGTGCCGAGGTGAAGGCGACGGTGCACCAACCGCACGTCGGCGAGGATGCCGAGCGGCTGGCCACCCGCCGTGCTCAGCGGCTCGACTCCGCCGTCGCCGCTCAGCAACAGCGCAGGCGGATGCCCGCCGCTGGCCAAAGTGACCTCGAAACCGCTGCCGTGGCGCGTCATCACCCCGAAGATCACTGTGCAGAACCGGACATAGCCCTCGAGCGGCTCGTGCTCGAGCACGCTGTTCACGTTGCGCAGCACCGCGATCGGTTCGTCGTCGAGCACCGCCGCTGTGCGCAGCGCGTAGCGGGCCATCGACGTGACCGCCGCCGCCTCGGCGCCTTTGCCGCAGACGTCGCCGATGAAAAATGCCCACTTGTGCGGCGAGAGCGGGAACAAGTCGTAGAAGTCACCGCTGACCTCTTCGGCCGAGGCGGCGTGATAGTAGGCAGCAGCCTGCAGGCCGTCCGGGGGCCGCAGTGCCGACGGCAGCAACGAGCGCTGCAGTGTCGTGGCCAGTTCGACGGCGCGCGCGCGTTCCTGCTCTGCCCGGGTGCGGGCCTGCAGCAGCTCTTTCTCGTACGAGCGGCGCTCTTGCGCGTCGAACACGGCGATCCGAATGCGTGCGGGCCGCCCGTGGTCGTCTTCTCTGACTTTTGCCGACAACAGGACCGGCAGTCGGCGGCCGTCGGCGGCCACCAGATCCATTGCGGGACCACCGATTTCGCCGTTCAATCGCAGCAGCGGCGCGAAATGTGTCTCGTGGTGGATGCGGCCGCCGACAGTGAACAGGTCGGTGTAGGGCCGGCCGATCAGCGCGGCGGCGTCATAACCAAGCCACCGCGCCAAGGTGGCGTTGACCGCGACGATGCGGCGGTCGGCGCGTGCGACGAGGTATCCGCACGGCGCGTTGGCATAGAGGTCTTCGACGTCCTCGCCAAGCTCCTGGAAAGTCATGCCCGGGCGAACGCCGCGATCGCGGCGGCGGTCGCCTCGGGAGCGGTGAGCTGAGGGCAGTGGCCGGTGGTATCCAGAGTGACCAGCGTGCTACCGCCGATGTGCTGGTGCACATACGCGCCGACGGCACGAGGTGCGATCGCGTCCTCGGCGCATTCGAGCACCAGGGTGGGCACCGGCACGCCGGCCAAGTCGGCGCGATTGTCGGACAGGAAGGTGGCTCGGGCGAACACCCGAGCACAATCCGGGTCGGTGCGGCAGAACGTCTCGGCCAGCTCGTCAGCCAACTCCGGGCGGTCAGGCGCCCCCATGATCACTGGCGCCATCGCATGCGACCAACCGAGGTAGTTGGTCTCCAGTGACGCCAGCAGTTCGTCGATGTCGGCGCGGGAGAAGCCGCCGTGGTAGCCGTCGTCGTCGAGGTAGCGCGGCGACGGCGCCACGAGCACGAGCTTGGCGAATCTGGCCGGCTCCTCGGCGACCGCCAGCACGCCCATCATCGCGGCCACCGAATGCCCGACGAACACCACGTCGTGCAAGTCCAGTTCGCGCACGAGCTCGACGATGTCCGCGGCGTAGCCGGCCAGCGACGAGTACCGGTCGGGATCCCACGCCGCCGGGTCGGACCCGCCTGACCCGACGTGGTCGAACAGAACGACCCGAAACTGCGGTGCCAGTGTGGCGGCGACGAACCGCCACAGGTTCTGATCGCAGCCGAAGCCGTGCGCCAGCATGACCGTCGGCCCGTCCGGCGAGCCCACGATGTTGATGTTGTTCCTCGTCACGAGGTCCACGAGGTCATCGTTTCACGCTGCGGGCAGCAGCGGCACTGCGGTTGCCGGATCGACGCAGCCGCGCGAACTGCTTCGGTGTCAGTGCGCCATCGCGGCAGGGGCCGGCTGGTCGTCTGCGGTCTTCGGCGGTGTGCGGGGCAGCCACAATGCCGGGATGTATGCCAGCGCGACGATCGCGACCACCACGGCGAACACCACGGTGTAGGCATGGGACAACTCGTGGGTGACCGCGGTCATGAAGTCGGGCCGGCGTACCGCGTCCGGAATCAGCGCAGGATCGATAGGGGCGTGGCGGCGGGCGGCGTCCTGCTGCAGCGACTGCAGCCGGTTGGCGGCCGTCAGCGTGGCGCTGCTGTTGATTTGGTGGGTCAGGATCACCGACGTGATCGCGGTGCCGATGGAGCCGGCGACCCGCTGGTTGACGTTGATCAGCGTGGATCCGCGCGCCACCTGATGAGGGTTCAGCGTCTGCAACGCCGCCCCGGACAGCGGCATCATGGTGCAGCCCATGCCCATTCCGACGGCCAGCAGTCCGATCAGCAGCAGCGGGAAGTAGTCCCGCTGGCTCCAAACGCCGTAGGCGAACACGCCCATACCGGCGACCATCAAGGAAATACCGAGCAGCACAATTCGTTTCGGCCCGTCACGGTCCATCAACCGGCCGGCGATCGGCATTGTCAACATCGCGCCGAGGCCTTGGGGGATCAGGTGCAAGCCCGACTGCAGCGGCGTCTGGTGCAGCAGCTGCTGAAAGTAGCTGGGCAACAACAAGGTCGCGCCGAAGAACGCCGCCGCGAAGAAGAGCATGGCGAGGTTGGCGACGGTCACAAGCCGGTCGGCGAAGAGCCGTAGGTCGATCAGCGGATGGTCGGTGCCGCGCAGCGCGTGCAGGACGAACCCGGCGATCAGCGCGATGCCGATGGTGCCGGGGATCCAGACGTGGGCGTCGGTGACCGAGCCGCGGTCGGGAAGTGAGGACACGCCGTAGAGGAAGCTCGCCAAGCCCGGCGACAGCAGGAGCATTCCGACGAGGTCGAATGATTCCGACGGCGACGGTTGGTCTTTGGCGAACACGACACCGGCCAGCACGAACGCGACAACGCCGATCGGAACGTTGATCAAGAAAATCCACGGCCAGCTGTAGGAGTCGATCAGCCAGCCGCCCAGGATCGGCCCGCCGACTGGTCCCAGCAACATCGGCACGCCGAGCACCGCCATCAACCGGCCCAGCCGTTTAGGGCCCGCCTCCCGCGTGAGGATCGTGAACGTCAGCGGCATCAGCATGCCGCCGCCGAGACCCTGGATCACCCGGAAGATGACCAGCAAGGTGATCGTGTGAGCCATTGCGCACAGCAGCGATCCTGCGGTGAACAGCACGATCGACCCCATGAACAGCCGCTTGGTGCCGAACCGGTCGGCCGCCCAGCCGGTGAGCGGGATGACAGCGGCCAGCGCAAGCGTGTAGCCGGTCATGGTCCACGCGACCACGGCCTCGCTGGAGTCGAACTGCTCGATGAACGTGCGCTGCGCGACGCTGACGACCGTGGTGTCGAGGATCGTCATGATCGCGGCCAGCACACATACCCCGGCGATCTTCAGCAGGCCGGCGTCGAGCCGATCGGGGTGGTCGGCACTGGCTTCCGGGCTTTCGGCGTGTACCACGCCGGTCAGGTTAGCCAGCTACTTAGGCCGCGAAACTTCTCGGTCGCCAGGCGTGGATCACAGCAGGCCGAGTAGCTGGAGGTCCGTCGCGTACTTGACGATGATCTGCGGCGTCACGTGCGGGATGTCCTTGTCGGGGCCGATCTTCGCGTTCTGCACCGCCGCACGGAACTTGTCGGTGGGTGCCATCGACCCGCGCAGCGGCTTGTCGGGCTGCTGGTAGTTGTGCAGCAGCGGAAGCAGCGAGGCCTGCCGCTGACGGTCGGGCAGCGCACGCAGCGCGATGTCGAACCGCTGTAGCCATGTCGCGTAGTCGCCGACCCGTTGCACCGGGTAGCCCGCCTCGATCAGCCAGTCGACGTACTCGTCGAGCCCGATGCCGTCGTCGTACGGGTTCATCACGTGGTAGGTGTCGAACCCGTCGCCCGCCTGGGCGCCCAAGGTGGCGATCGCCTCGGCGATGAAATCGACTGGCAGCCCGTCATAGTGGGCCCGCTGCCGATTCCCGTCGGCGTCGAGTTCGTAGAACGACTCGGGTGCGATGCCGGTCGCCACCAGGCTCAGCATCAGCCGGGTGAACATGTCGGGCAGGTTCAGCTGGCCGGCGTAGCGGGTCTCGGCCAGTATCATGTCGCAGCGGAAGACCGCGACGGGCAGACCGCACAGATCGTGTGCCTCCCGCAGCAGCACCTCGCCGGCCCATTTGCTGTTCGAGTAGCCGTTGGCGTAGCTGTCGTCGACCTTGCGGGTCGCGCTGATGTCCCGGATGTCGGCGTCCTCGGTGAAATCACCGGGCTTGATGCCGGCGCCCACGCCGATGGTCGACACATAGGTGAACGGCTTGAGCCGTGCGGTCAGCGCAAGCCGGATCAGCTCGGCGGTGCCCAGCGCATTGGGGCCGAACAACTGGCTGTAGGGCAGCACGTGGTTGACCAAGGCGGCCGGGTCGACGATCACGTCGACCGTCTCGGCCAGGCGTTGCCAATCTGCTTGCGCCAGACCGAGATTGGGCTCGCCCTTGTCGGCAGCGAGCACCTCGAGGTGGTCGGCGGCCAGCTCGCGGTAGTGGCGCAGCAGTTGCGGATCGCCGCTGTCGAATGTTCTATCCAGCCGGCGGCGCGCATCCTCGTCGGACTTGCCACGCACCAGGCAGATCACCTTGCCGTCGACCAGTTCCATCCGCTCCAGCCACTCCAGCGCAAGGTACCGGCCCAGAAATCCGGTGGCCCCGGTGAGCAGCACCGTGCGCACCTGAGGCCTCGGCCCCGGCAGTGCGGCAGCCGCGGACAGCGTGGCCTCGTCGATGAACTTGTCCAGCGTCAGGTCGCGCGCATGCACCTCGGTGGCGTCGCGGCCGTGCACCGACGCGAACGTCGGGCGCTTGCTGCCTTGCCGTTCGGTGGTGATGTAGTCGGCCAGCGCGGCGAGGTCGGTGGCCGGGCTGACGATCACGCCCACCGGCACGTCGACCTCGAAGATTTCATGCAGCAGATTGGCAAAAGTCAACGCGGACAACGAGTCTCCGCCCAGATCGGTGAAGTGAGCGTCGGGGGACAGGTCGGCTGCGGCCGAGCCCAGCAGCGCACCGGCTGCCCGGGTCACCGTCTGAAGCACCGGGGCGTCGGCGCCACCGCGCCGCAGCTCGCGCAGTTCGTCGGCCTGACCTTCGGCCAACTCCACGTAAAGCTGCTCCAGCCGATCGCCGTAGCGTTCGCGCAGTTGGGGTCGCGCCAGCTTGCGAATTCCGGTCAGCAGACCGTTCTCCAGGCTGAAAGGCGTTGTCTCGACGATGAAATCACGTGGGATCTCATATGACTGAAGTCCGGCGGCCTTAGCAACCTTCTGCAGCGAGTCGCTGATGGCCGGCTTCAACTCGTCGATCCTGTAGCGGGCCAACGCATCCTCGGTCGGCACGATCACCGCCAGCAGGTACGAGCGCGCGCTGTTGCCGTAGACGTAGATCTGACGCACCAGCGGGCTGTCGCCGAACACCGTCTCGAGCTTCGAGACCGTGACGAATTCGCCCTGCGACAGCTTGAGCACATTGTTTCGCCGGTCCACATACTCCAAGTGGTCCGGTGCGATCTCGGCGACGATGTCGCCGGTGTGGTAGTAGCCGTCCGCGTCGAACATCTCGGCGGTGACGTCGGGCCGCTTGTAGTAGCCGGGAATCAGATCTTCTGACTTGATAAGCAGCTCGCCGCGGGGATGAGGGCGATCGGTGCGGAAGTAGCCGAGATCGGGCACGTCGGCGAGTTTGTAGTCGATCACCGGTGGCCTCTGCACCTTGCCGTCGACGAACACCCCGCCCGCCTCGGTCGAGCCGTAGCCGTCGACGAGGTGGATGCCGAGCAACGCTTCGGCCCACGCCTTCATCTCCGGTGACATGGGCGCCGAGCCGGTCATCGCGGTGACGTAGCGGCCGCCGATGACATCGCGTGCCAGCTCGGCCATCACGTCGGCTTCGACGGCGGTTTCGTCGGCGCCGGCCGCGAGGCGGCGGTCTACTTCGCTGCGGAATTGCTGATACAGCATGTCCCAGATCCGCGGCACGAAGCTGAGCTGGGTGGGACGGACCAGCGCCAGGTCGTCGAGGAAGGTCGACAGGTCGCTCTTGGCAGCGAAGTACACGGTGCCGCCGTTGCCCAACGCGCCGTAGAGGATGCCGCGGCCCATCATGTGGCTCATCGGTAAGAAGCTCAGGACGATCGACGGGGCGACGGCGTGCTGACCCCAATTGGCGCGTGCGGCACGTCGCCAGCCGTTGGCCACCAGCCGCTCCGGGTACATCGCGCCCTTGGGCGCGCCGGTGCTGCCGGACGTGTAGATGAGCAGCCGTAGCGGATCGTCGTCCTCGAATACCGCCGCGGGCACGTCGGAGAGTTTCTCCCCGCGTTCGATGATCTCGGCCAGTGTGGAGAGCACGGTGCGGCTGCCGGCCTCGGCGAGCTTGGCCTTGGCGGCGTGGAAAGCCTCCCGTTGCTCGTCCACCTGCGAGTGGAAGTCGAAGACCACCAGCCGCTTCGGTGCGTGTCCGGAGAGCACCAGCTCGACGGCGTCCGCGAGGTAGTCGATGCTGGATGCGACGACCACCGGCTGGGTCTCGGCGACGATGGGCCGCAGCTGCTCGACGGCTGCGCTGGTTTGCAGCGGAACCGCAACGGCGCCAAGGCGAATCAGCGCGACGTCGAAGATCGTGTAGTCCACGCTCGTGAAGCCGAGCATCGCTACGCGGTCGCCGGGCGAGACAGGTTGAGCCGCAAGTGCATTCGTGATGGCGGACGCTGCTTCGGCCAGCTGCCGGTAAGTGACGTGGTCGAAGCGGGGGAGAAGTCGGATCGAGGTGCGGCCGGTGTGCGGATCGGTGACGTAGTCGACGGCACGCTGGCCCAGCGCGGGCCGATCGGCGTACCCGTCTGTCACTGCCTGCACAATCTGCGGCAACCGCAGCCCGGGCTGCTCGATCGCGGCGTTGACGGCCTCGCTGGGCCGCGCGTCGGCGAATTGCCGGTCGGTGGCGCAGAGCTCGGCGATCCGGCGCTCAAGGCGCTGTTCGGAGGAATCGGTCGACATCACAATCCTTAATGGGGTTCACGACTTCGAGACGCGTTACGCAAAATTGGGGAACATTAGATAGGGTAACTATATTCCGGGTCGACGGTCGATCTCCAGTCGTGTGACGAACAGCACGACACCAGAGTGATTGGGGCTCAACGCGGTCCGCGAAATGACGAAAGACCCCAGGCGATACCTGGGGTCTTTCGTCGTTGCTAGTGCTTACCGTTGAGCTGAGCGCTCGCGCTTCTCCTGGGTCTTGGCGGTGGCCCGGGCCTTCTCGGCCTGCGCCTCCTTCTTGGCGGCATCGCGCTGCGCGTCGGCCTTGTCCTGCTGGGCTTCGCCTTCACGGACGAGGTCGCCCCGCCCGAGGATCGAACCAACGAACTGTTTGACCTGGCCGAGGACACCTTCGATGATGCCGCGGATGGCCTCTTGCGGACCCGACTTGTGATCAGCCATGACGTTTCCTCCTCATTCGGCGTTCAAGAGGGAGGGTTTCCCGTCAAGCGGACCGACGAAAAGTGAGATGGGTCTCTTTGACCGCCTGGACCGGCGCGGCCGAGGGTGACGTGCGGGGCTCAGCGCCCCTTCTCCACGCGGTGGATCAGCTGGCAGGTGGCCTTCTCGATCATTTCCTGGCGAATCGACTGCGAGCGGTGCCGCTGGGCACGCCGGATGGCCGGCGCAATGGTCAACCCGTCCTCGTACGCCTGTACCACCCGTGGGTCGACATACGACGCCCGCGCCACAGCCGGGGTGTTGCCCAGTTCCCCGGCGACCACCTTCATCACGGCGGCTTCCGCGCGCTTGCGCGCGGTCTTGCTCGTCGGCTCCGGGGAATGCGCGAACGCCTCGGCCGCCAGCACAGTGCCGTGCCATGTCCGCAGGTCCTTGATGCTGTACTCGTCACCGACCAGCTCGCGGAAGCGGGCATTGACGTCCTCGGCGTGCATCTCCACCCATTCACCGTCGTCCGTGCGGTACACCAGCAGCCGCGGATAGGGACTCTGCGCGCGCATCAGCGACCGCACGGCACGCACCACAAGCGGGTCGTCGATCTCGATCGTGCGCTGCACGCCGCTCTTGGCGGGATAGTCGAACTCGACGCTGTCGCGGCGCACGCGCACATGCTCGCGGCGCAGCGTGGCCAAGCCGAAACTCCCGTTCTCCTGGGCGTATTCCTCGCCGCCGGCGCGGAAGTATCCGCGGTCGAGTAGCCGCTGCGCGACCCCGAGCACCCGGGCGCAATGCAAACCGCGTCCACGCAGATCGGCGACCACGTGCGTGCGCCAGTCCGGGAGCCGTTTGGCCAGACTCAGGGTCCGGTCGTACTTCTCCTCGGCGCGTTCTTGTTGCCAGCGCTGGTGGTAGATGTACTGCTTGCGGCCGGCCGCGTCGGTCCCGACCGCCTGGATGTGGCCGTTCGGGTACGGGCAGATCCAGACGTTCTTCCATGCGGGCGGGATGACGAGACCGTCGATGCGCTCCAGCGTTTGGGAGTCGGTCACCGGATTGCCGTCGGAGTCCACATAAGAGAAGCCGCGGCCCCGGCGGACGCGTCACACGCCAGGGCCGCCGACGGTGGTTCGGCGCAGCCTCACGCAGGTCTTCCTTCCACTGAGAGCTACGCCTCAAACGTCGCCGTTTAACTGGCGGTTGAGGCCGGGTATCCGGGGCGGTGATGAACCAGAACGAAGCGACGACACGACGTCTCCGGCGCCGGTCATTGCATCTGCGGCATCAGGTCCACGACCACTTCCGCGTAGACACCGATCACCAGCAGGCCCAAAACCAAGGCCACGACCGCCACTACCGCGGCGACGCTGCGAAGCGCCTGCGACGCGGGGGCGGTGACCTCGGTCGGTGCGGGGTGATGCACGGCGGGGTAATACCCTCTCTCGTGCGGTTTCATTCTCGCTCGAGAGGGTCGTCGTGACGGATGGCCAGCGGTGGAAGGGTATTCTCATGCCGATGCCAGGAGGCCAGATGTCCGAGGCTGACGACCACCCTGTGCCGGCGGCGCACGGCCAGCCGGTTGAATTCCGAGTACCCGCCCGGCTGGAGAGCCTTGCGGTGATCCGGGCGCTCGTGACCGCGCTCGGCACCCTCGAGGACCTGGATCTCGACGCCGTGGCTGATCTACGGCTGGCGCTCGACGAGGCGTGTACCGCGTTGATTCGCTCTGCGGCGCCGGACTGTCGCTTGACGGTGACCGTGCGTCCGCGTGCGCACGACCTCTGGGTTTCCGTGTCGGCGCCGTGCGTCGAAGAAAACGTGCTGCGACCGGGAACCTTCAGTTGGCATGTCATCAGTTCGCTCACCGACGACGTGGAGACGTTCCGTGACGGTGCCGACGTCACGGGCCCCGGACGCGTCTTCGGGATCACGATGACCGCGAGACGGCTGGACTCCACCAGGTGAAAGAGAGTTCGTCACCGCGAACCCGTTCTGAATACGCCGACGTACCGGAGATGTTCCGGGAGATGAACGCCCTACCGGCGGACTCGCAGGAACGGGAACGGGCCCGGGAGAAGATCGTGCGACGGTGCATGCCGCTCGCGGAGCACATCGCGCACCGCTTCGACGGCCGGGGCGAACCGCGCGAGGACATCGCGCAGGTGGCTCGCCTCGGACTGGTGAACGCGGTGAACCGGTTCGACGTCGAGTGCGGCAGCGACTTCGTGTCGTTCGCGGTGCCGACGATCATGGGGGAAGTCCGTCGCCACTTCCGCGACAACAGCTGGGCGGTCAAGGTGCCCCGCCGACTCAAGGAGCTGCATCTGCAGCTCGGCAGTGCCACTGCTGAGATGTCGCAACGGCTGGGCCGGGCGCCGACGCCGTCAGAGTTGGCCGCCGAACTCGACCTGGACCGCGAAGAAGTGGTCGAGGCGCTGATCGCCGGCAGCGGCTACAACACGCTGTCCATGGACAGCGGTGGGGGCGGTGGCGACGAGGACAGCCCGCCGCTCACCGAGACGCTGGGTAGCCACGACGCGAACCTCGACCGCATCGAGAATCACGAGGCGCTGCGGCCGCTGCTCGACGCGCTGCCGGAGCGTGAGCGGACGGTGATCGTGCTGCGCTTCTTCGAGTCGCTGACTCAGAGCCAGATCGCCGAGCGGGTCGGGATCTCGCAGATGCACGTGTCGCGGTTGTTGGCGCGGACCTTAGCCCGACTCCGTGACGAGTTGAAATAGGCTGCGAGCCCGTACTGGGTCTGAAAAGCCTTGCAGCGCTTTGTCAATCGACGACACCGCAGGCAAACGCGTGCCTTTGTCACACACCCGCAGCAATCGCTGCACGGCATGGCCGGGCACCAGCGCCCATTCGATGCCGCTGCGCTCGCAGTTCTCTGCGATGTCGAGGAGGCATGGAAGGCATTGTGCCCCAAGGAAATCCAGTTGACTCAAGTCCATCACCAGCGGTCTGTGCTCGCTGATGCTGCGCTGGGTGAAATCGGCGAGGTGGTGGATGTTGGACGCGTCCAACTCCCCGGTGGCCGCAATTACTATCGCGCCGGCATATGGGTGGGCGGCTAAGCACACCCCGGGGGCGGAGAATTGGGCGAGATAGCCGGACCTCCCGGTAGTGGAGAGTTTGGCGTTGTGAACAACAGTCATTGACGACCTCATCTGTTCGAGGGTGTCGCATAGCGGCGGAGCGGTCGGGCACTGGCCCCACGAGCAGGGAGTTCGAAACCTGCACTACCCGAGACGTTCCGCTCAGGCTGTGAACTCAACCCTGCGCCTGACACTACTACCGCGCTGACCGACAAACAACCAGAAATGATGATGGTCGGCCGTCTTCTTAGGGTCTTATCAGCAGCGTGCAATCGTGGCTGAATTGTCCGAATCAACCATCCTGTCTAAGCGCAAAAGGTTTGCGCCGCCGATAGTTTCCTGGCCAGAATTGCCTGATTAAACGGGACGGGACGCAGCCGCGGAACCGCGGTGTTGCTGGCCGACATGCCTGATCACCGCTCGGCGATACGACATCTGAAGAACAGTCCGTGGATCTCGATCGGTCCAGACGCGCGTTGGATTGTGGCAGTAGTGATTTCGGCGTTTCCAGGGCCTTGGCACTCTGTGGCCTGCCCCGGTGAGGCGCTGGGAACCAAGCGCGCCGACGAGTGTGCGCGTTACTTTATCTCCGCCAGCACGGTGCCCTGAGTGATCGCGGCGCCTGGCTCGACGGCCAGCCCGGTGACGGTGCCGTCCTTGTGGGCGGTCACCGGGTTCTCCATCTTCATCGCCTCGAGCACCACGATCAGATCGCCGGTGCTGACTTCCTGGCCCTCTTCCACCGCGACCTTGACCACGGTGCCCTGCATCGGTGCAGTCACCGCATCACCGGAGGCGGTACCGGCACCGCCGTGCGAGCCGCGTTTGCGCGGCTTGGGCTTCTTGCGAAGGATGCCGGGGCTCGCACTGCTGGCAGCGGCGCCATTACCCAACGCGAGATCGCCCGGCAGCGACACCTCGAGCCGGCGGCCGCCCACCTCGACAACCACCTTCTGCCGTGGCAGGCTCTCGTCCTCGTCGAGCGGTTCGCCGCCGGTGAACGGCTCGACGGTGTTGTTCCATTCGGTCTCGATCCAGCGGGTGTGCACCGAGAAGCTTTCGCCGTCGCCGATGAACGCCGGATCGCTGACCACCGCGCGGTGGAACGGGATCACCGTCGCGAGGCCTTCGACCTCGAACTCGGCGAGAGCCCTGCGCGCGCGTCGTAACGCCTCGTCGCGGTCGGCGCCGTACACGATCAGCTTGGCCAGCATCGAGTCGAACTGCCCGCCGATCACCGAACCGGTCTCGACGCCCGAGTCCAACCGGACGCCGGGGCCGCTGGGCGGATGGAACTTGGTGACGGGGCCGGGGGCAGGCAGGAAGTTGCGTCCGGCGTCCTCTCCGTTGATGCGGAATTCGATCGCGTGGCCGCGCGGCGTCGGATCCTCGGTGAGGTCGAGCTTCTCACCGTTGGCGATCTTGAATTGCTGCAGCACCAGGTCAATGCCTGCGGTTTCCTCGGTGACCGGATGCTCGACCTGCAGCCGGGTGTTGACCTCGAGGAACGAGATCAGGCCGTCCTGGCCGACCAGGTACTCGACGGTGCCCGCGCCGTAGTAGTGGGCCTCCTTGCAGATCCGCTTGGCCGACTCGTGGATCTCCTTGCGCTGCGCGTCGGTGAGGAACGGCGCCGGCGCCTCCTCGACCAGCTTCTGGAAGCGGCGCTGCAGCGAGCAGTCGCGGGTGCCGGCGACGATCACGTTGCCGTGCTGATCGGCGATCACCTGCGCCTCCACGTGGCGCGGCTTGTCCAGGTAGCGTTCGACGAAGCACTCGCCGCGGCCGAACGCCGCCGTGGCCTCGCGGACGGCCGATTCGTAGAGCTCGGGGATCTCCTCGATGGTGCGGGCCACCTTCATGCCCTTGCCGCCGCCGCCGAACGCGGCCTTGATGGCGATCGGGACGCCGTACTCCCGCGCGAACGCCACCACCTCGTCGGCATCCTTGACCGGGTCCGGCGTGCCCGGCACCAGCGGTGCCTGCGCGCGGGCGGCGATGTGGCGGGCGGTGACCTTGTCGCCGAGGTCGCGGATGGACTGCGGGCTGGGCCCGATCCAGATCAGCCCGGCATCGATGACGGCCTGCGCGAAGTCGGCGTTCTCGGACAGGAACCCGTAGCCGGGGTGGACGGCGTTGGCGCCGGATTTGCGGGCGGCGTCAAGGAGCTTTTCGATGTCCAGGTAGGACTCGGCAGACGTCTGGCCGCCCAGCGCGAACGCCTCGTCGGCCAACCGTACGTGCGGCGCGTCGGCGTCAGGCTCGGCGTAGACGGCCACGCTTTCGAGTCCTGCGTCTCGCGCCGCCCGGATCACTCGGACCGCGATCTCACCGCGGTTGGCGACGAGCACCTTCGAGATCCGTGAACTGGCGTGACTAGGCACTGCGCCTCCTGGCTGGTCGGGTTGCTGGTCTCTCTAAGAGAAGTCTTTAAGAATGTAGCCGACGCCGAGTTCAACCGGCGCGCAGGTGCCGCTTGATGCGAGCCAGCATCGCCGACATGCCGCGCAGCCGCAGCGGACTGATCAACGCAGCCAGCCCCAGTTCGGTGTAGAAGTCGTCGGGTACCGCCAGGATGTCGTCGGCAGGCTGGTGATCGAGGGTGGCCAAGATCGACGCGAATCCGCGGGTGGTGGGGGCTTCTGCGGGGGCGCTGAAGAATAGCCGCACGTCGTCGCGGTTGCCGGCGTCGACATGCAAGAACAGCGGCGACTGGCATTCGGGCACCGGCTCCATCGCGGCCTCTTCCAGCTCGGCGGGCAGCGGCGGCAGCTCGTCGGCGAACTCCAGCAGCAGCTTGAGCTTGTCCTGGCCCTCCACCTCGCGGAAGTCGGACACCACCTCGGCCAGCGGAGCCGGAAGCGTCGACGTCATCGGGAGCCGGGCACCCCGCCTGGCTCAGGCCCCGCGACGATCGGCACCCGCACCGTGTTGCCCCATTCCGTCCACGAGCCGTCGTAGTTACGCACCTTGGGCAGGCCGAGCAGATGCGTGAGTACGAACCAGGTGTGGCTGGAGCGTTCGCCGATGCGGCAGTACACAATCGTTTCGCTGTCCGGCTCGAGGAAGCCGTACAGCTCCTCGAGCTCCTCGCGGCTGCGGAAGGTGCCGTTGTCCTGCGCGGCCTTCGCCCACGGAATCGACACCGCAGTAGGGATGTGGCCGCCGCGCAGTGCGCCCTCTTCGGGGTAGTCGGGCATGTGAGTGCGCTCGCCGGTGTACTCCTGCGGCGAGCGCACGTCGATCAGCGGCTGCTTGCCGAGTGCGGCCAGCACGTCGTCCTTGTACGCCCGGATCGGGGCATCGTTGCGCTGCACCACCGGATAACCGCTGGAACGCCGGTCGGGGACCTCCAGCGTGGTTTCGCGCCCGCTCGAGATCCATAGGTCGCGACCGCCGTCGAGCAGCCGCACATCAGGGTGGCCGAACAACGTGAAGACCCACAGGGCGTATGCAGCCCACCAGTTGCTCTTGTCGCCGTAGATGACGACGGTGTCGTCGCGGCTGATGCCCTTGGAGTCCATCAGCGCGGCGAACTGCTCGCCGTCGATGTAGTCGCGCACGTGGGGGTCATTGAGGTCGGTGTGCCAGTCGATCTTCACCGCGCCGGGGATGTGGCCGACGTCGTAGAGCAGCACGTCCTCGTCGGACTCGACCACGGCCAGTCCGGGCGCGCCGAGGTGCGACGCCAGCCAGTCGGCGGTGACCAACCGCTCGGGGTGGGCGTAGGACTGCAGTTCAGGGCTGGGATCGGGAGGCAATGGCACGTCAACGAGCCTAGCGCGGGTGAGATCGCGCCGAGTTCAACGCTATGGCGATATCCACTCGGTCTTTCCCTGCTCAGCGTTGAATTCGCGGTCAGGTCACAGGGTTGGCGGCCCACAGCGCCGGTATCGACAAGCCGGCGCGGGCCAGCAGTCGGCGGGTGAGCGGCAGGCTGATGCCGGTCACGCTCGACGGGTCACCGTCGACGGCGTCGACGAACCAGCCGCCGAGGCCGTCGATCGTGAACCCCCCGGCGACGTTCAGCGGTTCGCCACTGGCCACGTAGGCATCGAGCTCGTCCTCCGATGGATTCGCGAAATGCACTGTGGTAACTAGCGTTTCAGCACTTTGATACGCAATCTCGTTGTCGTACAGCCGAATCAGGCAGTGGCCGGTGTGAAGGTCACCGGTGTGACCGGCCATCGTCTGCCACTGCTGTTTGGCTTCCGCTGGCGACGACGGCTTGCCCCGCAGGCGCCCGTCGCAGTAGAGCATCGAATCACAGCCAATCACAACGCAATCGGCGGTGACGGCTGCGTCGAGCCGAGCGACGACGTCTTCGGCTTTCGCGGTCGCCAGCGCGGTGGTGACCATCTCCGGCGGGCCATCTTCTTGCGCGGCGATCACCGCGTCCTCGTCGACACCGGAAACCACGACGAGAGGCTCAATCCCCGCCTGGCGCAAGACCTTTCGCCGCCCCGACGAGGCCGACCCGAGCACCACCCGGGTCATCGGCGCATATACGTCCGTTCCAGCAACGTGACGCGCTCCCACGAGAAAATCGCATAGCGCAGCTTGCTGACGGGATGACCCCACAGGTTGCGTTCTTTGACCGTGGGCGCGAGCGTGCCGCCGGAGGCGCCACCCAGCACCGCCACCAGCGCAGCGATGTCCTCGTCGGTGGGCTTGCCGCGCTCGATGTGGATGTCGACGTGCGCCGTCGCGGCGGCCGTTTCGTTCGGTTCCCCTGGCTGATCTGTCATGGCTCGTTCCTCCGCTCAGAGCGGGATGTTGCCGTGCTTCTTCGGCGGCATCTGAGTGATCTTGCGTTCCAGCAGCCGCAGTGCGGTCGCGATGTACCCACGCGTGTGTGACGGGGGGATCACCGCGTCGACGTAGCCGCGCTCCGCGGCGATGTACGGGTTGACCAGCGTGTCCTCGTAGTCCTGCTGCAGCTTGAGCCGCAGCGCCTCGACGTCCTCGCCGTTGCGGGCGGCCTCGGCCAATTGCTGGCGGTAGACGAAGCCCACCGCGCCGGAAGCACCCATGACCGCGATCTGCGCGGTCGGCCAGGCGACGTTGACGTCGGCGCCCATGTGCTTGGACCCCATCACGTCGTAGGCACCGCCGTACGCCTTGCGCGTGATGACGGTGATCTTGGCGACGGTCGCCTCGCCGTAGGCGTACAGCAGCTTGGCGCCGCGGCGGATGATGCCGTTGTATTCCTGGTCGGTGCCGGGAAGGAAGCCGGGCACGTCGACCAGCGTGATGATCGGGATGTTGAAGCAGTCGCAGGTCCGGACGAACCGGGCCGCTTTCTCCGACGCGTTGATGTCCAGACAGCCGGCGAAGTGGGTCGGCTGGTTCGCGACGATGCCGACCGGCCGCCCCTCGATGCGGCCGAAGCCGACGATGATGTTCGCGGCGTATCCGGCCTGAACCTCGAGGAACTCGTCGTCGTCGAGGATCCGGGTGATCACCTCGTGCATGTCGTAGGGCTGGTTCGGCGAGTCCGGAATAAGCGTGTCCAGCTCGAGGTCTTCGGCGGTCAAGTTGTCCTCGATGGCGCCTTCGGGAACCGGCACGGGGTAGACGGGCGGATCGGCGTAGTTGTTGGGCGGCAGATACGACAGCAGGTCGCGCACATAGTCGAACGCGTCCTGCTCGCCGGAAGCGACGTAATGTGCGGTGCCAGACTTGGCCATGTGGGTGTGCGCGCCGCCGAGTTCCTCCATCGTGACGTCCTCGCCGGTGACGGTCTTGATCACGTCGGGGCCGGTGATGAACATCTGGCTGGTCTGGTCGACCATCACGACGAAGTCGGTGAGCGCGGGGGAGTAGACGTGTCCGCCCGCCGCGGCGCCCATGATCAGCGAGATCTGCGGGATGACGCCTGACGCCAGGATGTTTCGGTGGAAGATCTCGCCGTACAACCCCAGGGAGACGACGCCCTCCTGGATCCGCGCGCCGGCGCCGTCGTTGATGCCGATGAGCGGCCGGCCGGTCTTGATGGCCAGGTCCTGCACCTTGACGATCTTCTCGCCGTACACCTCGCCGAGGCTGCCGCCGAACACCGTCGCGTCCTGGGAGAAGATGCACACGTCGCGGCCCTCGATGGTGCCGTATCCCGTCACCACGCCGTCGCCCAGCGGGCGCTTCTGCTCGAGGCCGAAGTTGGTGCTGCGGTGCCGGGCCAGCGCGTCCAGCTCCACGAACGAGCCCTCGTCGAGCAGCGCGTATATCCGCTCCCGGGCGGTCAGCTTGCCCTTGGCGTGAACCTTCTCGACGGCGGCCTCACCGACCGGGTGCAAGGTCTCCTCGGTGCGCCTGCGCAGATCCGCCAGCTTGCCGGCGGTGGTGTGGATGTCGATGGTGTGCTCGGCAGCCGGTTCCGCGGTGTGGTCGGCAGTGTCGTTCTTCGTGCTGCTCGTCATGGACGTCGATGGTATCGGTACGTTGCGGACACGATTCAACGGAGCCGAACGGCTCTCGCCGAAGGCCGTGATTCTGGCAACAGATCGTTGCTGGTCGGAGAAAAGCGTCCCGGATGCGGTCTGTTGTCTTTAGGATGATGCGAGCGCGACGGACTGACTCGGTGGAGGATTCTGTTCTCTTCCCCGCGCGAACTAGACCCTGGCCTAGCCGAAATTAGCTCTGACGGTCTATTCACAAGCGCCGCAGAAATGCTGATAGTTGCGAGGTGTTCTTCCGATCAGCTCGCGGCCCTAGGAGGCCGCCGGCGAGGGGATCGAACGCACGTAGTTCGAGTACTGGCGTCACTTGCCGGCGGACCCCGCCGCAACACCCACCGAGTCATAACGGCGGTGTCCGTGTCCTCGGCGGAGAACGGCCCCGCTACATTCTGTTGACGGCTGGCGGTCAGACAGGCAGGCCCACACGGCTGAGAAAGCCACGAGTTGGATGGCCGAAGGATGCCGTCGACTAGCGTGGGCAAGTCGGAGTCGGCTTGGGAAGAGTCGGACGGCGCGGACGTACTTCGCGACGCCAGTCTTCTGATCGTCGACGACTGCAAGCTCTACCGCGACAACCTGGCTGCGGTTCTGGTTGCCAACGGGGCGGCCGTTCCAAGCGTCGCGTGGGATCTGCCCTCGTTGATCAGGACGCTTGAAGATACCGCACCGCATGTCATCGTATTGATGATGGCCACTCGCGACAGCAAGATCTTACTCAGGGCGGCAAGGGAATTCACTCCGAGCGCGCGAGTGATCGCCGTCGGTTTGTCGGAAAACGACGAATCGGAGATCGTCTCCTGTGCCGAAGCAGGTGTGGCCAGCTACCACTTACGGACCGAGTCCCTTGCCGACCTTCTTCTGTTGATACGGAAGGTTGCTGCCGGGGAGTCGTCGTATTCGCCAAAAGTTGCCGCAATCTTGCTCCGCCGGTTGTCGGCGCTTTCTTCCAAGAAGGGCCAACTGGCAGGACGGGAACTAGTTCTCACGGCGCGCGAGGCCCAGATCTTGCGGATGGTGGAACTGGGCCTTTCGAATCGCGATATCGCGGTACGGCTGCAAATCGCCGTTCATACCGTCAAAAACCACGTGCACAGCCTGTTGATCAAGCTTGGCGTCAGTACACGCGCCGAAGCATCGACGCTGTCCCGCAGTGTCGGGTACACCGTCAGGAACCAGGGGAACTAGACCGCGGTCTAACAGAAGTTGGCTCTGACGGTCCATTTACATACGCGATCAGAGTTTCGATAGTTGCGATGTGTTCTTCGGATTAGCTTCGAAATTCAGTCGGTGTTCGCTGGCGAGGCAATCGGCGGCCGTTTTATCGGCACCGTCGATCCCGCCCACCGCGTCGGATACGCGACGTCGGCACCTGGCGGGCGCGTGACTTCCAGCATCCGTGTCGACCTTCCCGACACCGATGCCGTCGGGGACGTCATTGCAGACTTCACCGCTGCGGCCCGCGAATGGCCGCACCGTGCTGCCATCGTGCACAACGGGTCGTCCATCAGCTATCGAGACCTCGCAGAGCGGGTCCGCTCCACCGGATTCGGCTATCGGACGCACCGATTCGGCGCTGATGAAGCACCCGTTCTGATCGGCGCGTTGGTATCGCACACACCCGTCGTGGTGAGCCACTTGCTGGGAATACTGCAAGCCGGTGCTGTCTATTGCCCGATCGACGCCGCGCTTCCGGTCGCCCGCAAAGAGGCGCTCGCCGCGGTACTCGGCGTCGACCGTCTTTTTGCGGCAGGCCGACACTCGCAGGAAGCAGGCAACCTGCGGATCGAAGCCGTCGATGAAGACCTGCTTGTTGCGGATTCTGAACTACCTCAGTCCCTTTGGCGCCAAAGCGATCCCGCTTATGTGCTGTGCACCTCCGGTTCGACGGGAACGCCGAAGCCGGTGGTGGTGTCTCGGCGTGCCCTGACCATCACTGTGCGAGCGTTGCGCGGCCTCTTCGGGCTCACTTCGGAAGACCGCGTCCTTCAATTCGCCTCGCTCGGCTGGGACACCTGCTTCGAAGAGATCCTGCCTGCGTTAACCGCAGGCGCCACACTGGTTTTCGACGACGCGGCCCATTCCGGATCGTTTCGCCCGTTCCTGCGCATGCTGGCGGAACGGAAAGTCACCGTGCTCGATCTGCCGACGGCGTTCTGGCACGAGCTCGTGCTCTTTCTGCACGAGGAGCGAGCGACACTTCCAGACAGCATCCGACTGGTGGTGATCGGCGGCGAGCGAGTTGACCCAACCCGGCTGCGGCAGTGGCGCGACCTCGACGTCGGGCACGTCAGCTTGCTCAATACCTACGGGTGCACCGAAACGACGATGGTGACCCACGCGGTGCAGCTGAGTGGCCCGGGCGCCGAGCCGGACGTCGTGGCCTACGACGCCGAGGCGCCACTGGGCCATCCGCTGCCCCATGTGCGCGATTACGTCAGCGACGAGGGCGAGCTGTTGGTCTGCGGCCCCTCGTTGGCCACCGGATACCTCGACATGCCGGAACTGACGGCGGCGGCGTTCCCGGTCGCCGATCACGGATTTGGACCGACCCGGTGGTTCCGCACCGGAGATCTGGTCGTGCGCGGCGAATACGGGACCCTCTACCCACGCGGCCGCGCCGACGAACAGGTGAAAGTTGCTGGCGTACGCGTACATCCGGCCGAGGTGGAGGCACAGTTGAACACCCACCCCGCGGTCGCGGGGGCCGTCGTGATGGGCGAACGGCGCCTCGGGCAGACGACGTTGACAGCCTATGTCGTGCGGGCCGGGGCGACGACCTCGGCTGAGTTGAGGCGATACCTGCGTGACCGCCTGCCGGCCCAATTCGTACCGAGCACAGTGAAATTCGTTGCAGCGCTGGCCTATACCTCCAGCGGAAAAGTCGATCGGGCGGCAACGCGACGTGCCGCAGCCGAGTACAGCGAAGGAGCAGGATGAGCGCCGACCACATTGTCCAGATTTTCCGGAGGGTCCTCGCCACCAGCGAGGTCAAGGCGAGCTCTGACTTCTTCGAACTCGGCGGCGATTCGCTGCTTGCCACGCGCGTGCTCAGCGCGCTCGCAAGGGATTTCGGGACGGAACTGTTGTACGAGGACTTCGTCGAAGACCCTTCGCCGGCTGGGTTGTTCGCCAAAGTGGCCGGCGCGGCGTGATGGATGGAGTCGGCATGCGCGTGGTCGTCGTCGGGGCAGGCCTGGCCGGACTGACCGCCGCACTCGACTTGGCGGCGGCGGGGGCTGACGTCACAGTGCTGGAGGCCCGGGATCGAGTCGGCGGCCGGATGCACGGTATCCCGGTGTCGCAGCGTGTCGTCGCCGACGGCGGTGCTGCCTATCTGGGCGTGCGGCATACCGAGCTTCTCGCAATGGTGGGCGAGCACGGGCTTGGTCTGGCTTCCACAACGATGGTCGGAGACAGCACGTTTCTGCTGTCCGATCGGCGGACGACAACCGCAAGTCGGGTACCGCCCCTGGACGCCGTCGCGCTCGGCGACCTATTCGATCAGCTCGAGGATCTCGTCGATCAAGTCCGGCCCGATGCGCCGTGGCAATCCCCAGACGCCGAACGCCTCGACCACCTGACAGCCGCGCGCTGGCTTGCCGACACGGTCAAGCACCCGGACGCGCACACCTTCTTCCCGCTGTTCATCGGCGAGATGATGGCGGCCGATCCGACGACAATCTCTGCTCTTCACATGGCCTTCTATCTGCGTTCCGGCGGAGGGATCCGCTATCTCAACGCGTTCGAGGGCGGGGCGCAGCAGTGGCGGATCGACGGCGGAGCGCACCTGCTGTGCCAGGCGCTCGCGCAACGACTCGGCGAGCGAGTCATCTTGCGGCGTTCGGTGCGTGCCATCGAGCAAGACGCCGAAGAAGTTGTAGTGCAATGCGTCTCGGGTCTCGACGGCACCCCGTGTGAGTATCGAGCCGATCGGGTGGTAGTCGCCATCCCGCCACTGTTGGCGCAGCGGATCGAGTTCCGGCCCGCTCTTCGCGCACCGCGGGCGACGGTGGCCACCGGCCGCGGCTGTGCGGTCAAGGTCCACCTGAGTTTTCCAGCGCCGATATGGCGGGAGCACGGCCTGTCCGGGTGGTCGGTGAGTGACAGAGGGCCGCTGCTGTCGACGGTCGATGATTCACCGCCTGATGAATCTGTCGGCGTGCTCACGGGATTCGTCACCGGCGCCGCCGCATCGGCCTTCTCCGCGCTGTCGAGGACCAAGCAGCAGGACGCCGCGCTGGCCCACGCCGGCCGGCTCTTTCCCCAGTTACCGCAGCCGGCAGGATGCGCGGTGACCGACTGGCTGGCCGAGGAATACAGCAGGGGATGCTATGCCGCCCTGTTGGGTCCCGGCGACTGGTTGCGGCTCGGCCCGACACTGACCGAACCTCATGGCCGCGTCCACTGGGCCGGTACCGAAACCAGCCTGGAGTTCTTCGGGCTGATGGAGGGTGCGATCCGGTCGGGCCAACGCGTCGCGACCGAATTGATCCACGGCGCTCCAGCAGCGACCGCTTCGCGAAAGGTCGTGCTGCAATGACACTACTCACCGAACATGGGCGTAATGGCTTCAGCGCCGCGACCGATCAGCCGTACGCCTATGCACGCAAGGAGTTGTTCGAACCGGATTGGCGCCGCTATCCGGGTTGGGCTACGGTCACCGACCGCGAATGGCGAGATCCGCAGTGGCAGCGGGCGCATTCCGTCAAGAATGTTGCGCAACTTCGCGCGGTGGCAGGGGATCTGCTCGAAGAACGGTTCTACGCCGACTTGCTTGCCGATCAGCAGCAGAGCGCGACGATGTCGATGTTGCTGCCGCCGCAGATGCTGAACACCATGGCACCGAGATGCGTTGCGCAACGCCAGCGGTTCACCGACGCCTTCTATGCCGATCCGATCCGGCGTTACATGCTGCCGGTGCTCAGCGACCGTGCGTCGGAATGGACCTCGCATCCCTACGCCGAGCGAGATTCGTTGCACGAGAGCGACATGTGGGTGGTGGAGGGACTGACTCATCGGTATCCCACCAAGGTGCTCGCCGAACTGCTGTCGACGTGCCCCCAATATTGCGGGCACTGCACGCGGATGGATCTGGTCGGCAATTCCACACCGACGATCACCAAGACGAGACTGACCCTGCGGCCGGCCGACCGGCAGAGCCGAATGCTTGACTACCTGCGCGCCACGCCGACTGTGCGTGACGTCGTCGTGTCGGGCGGGGATGTGGCGAACGTGCCATGGCCGCGGCTGGAATCGTTTGTCACACAGTTGCTCGAGATCGACACCATCCGCGATATCCGCTTGGCCACGAAGGCGCTGATCGCGCTGCCGCAGCACTGGTTGCAAGACGATGTTCTCGACGGCGTCAGCCGCGTGGCGCGCATCGCCGCCGCGCGCGGGGTGAACCTGGCGCTGCACACCCACGCCAATCATGTGCAGTCGGTGACACCGCTGGTCGCCGCGGCGGCGCGGGGTCTGCATGACGCAGGACTGCGTGACGTGCGCAACCAGGGGGTGCTGTTGCGCGGGGTGAACGCCACTGCCGACGACCTGCTCGACCTGTGCTTTGCGCTGCAGGGTGAAGCGAACATCTCGCCTTACTACTTCTATATGTGCGACATGATCCCCAACGCCGAACACTGGCGTACGCCATTGTCGCAAGCTCAACAGCTGCAGCTGTCGATCATGGGATACCTGCCCGGTTTCGCGACGCCACGCATCGTGTGCGACGTGCCCTATGTCGGCAAACGGTGGGTGCATCAGGTGGCACGCTACGACCGAAACCTCGGAATCTCCTACTGGACAAAGAATTACCGCACAGGGTTGGACGGAACGCACGCCGAAGCGTTGACGCGCGTCTACCCCTTCTACGACCCGATCGACAGTCTGCCCGCGTCCGGCCAAGCGTGGTGGCGGGAGAACAGCCACCTTCCGTGTGACGCAGCACTTTCGGTCGACGACGACTCGGTCGCGCCCGCCGCCGAAGGCGGCACCGCTGCGACTTCGGTAGACCTTCGATGACCACACTCCGACCAATATCGCCGCCAACATCTCTCGACCATCCGGGGGCAACCATGACCACTACGGAATACAAGTCAGGGCAGAGTAATTCGACGCCTGAAGGTTTGGACACGGCTCATCGAGAAGGCGACGCGCGGTATGCCAGTAAGGCCAGCCACACGAAGTGGCGCAACGTGACCGCGCCTCCACTCGTTCGCCGATTCAGGTCCCACCCGGGGTTCCGGTCGGAGTCGGCGGATCGGGTGATGGAGAAGGTCACCGCGGCCAGAGCGCATGGGCGCCAATGGAAGCGGTCGTACCGGAGGCAGGTTGTAGTGACGGACACAATCGCTGTGATGGCGGCGGTCACTGTCGCACAGTTAGCACGATTCGGCCTGCCGCAGCAAGATCATTCGATGATCAGCAGCGGAGAGTGGCGCTACGTCACGGCCTGCTCGATCGGTCTGATGGTCATCTGGATCGCAGCCTTGGGATTGCAGCAGTCATGGGATCTATCTCTGGCGGGAATCGGGTCAGAGGAGTACCGCCGGGTTGTCACCGCTACTGCCTGGGTCTTCGGAATCATCGCTGTCACTGATCTGCTGCTCCAACTGGGAATGGTCCGGGGCTACCTCGCGATTGCACTTCCGGTCGGCCTAGCAGGACTGCTCGCCGGCAGATACCTTCTGAGACACAACCTGGCCCGCAAGAGAGCGCGCGGTGCCTTCACGAGCCAGATCGTGGTCCTCGGCAGGCCGCAGTCGGTAATCGCGTTGTGCAACACCATGAATCGGTGTAGCTATGCCGGTTACCGGGTGGTCGGTGCGTGTCTGCCGGACTTTTGCGGCGGAGTCGGTCTCGAGCTCGAAACCGCGGCCGGAACCATTCCGGTATTGGGCAACGAACACTCGGTCGCGGAGGTAGTTCGCCTGACCAATGCGGATGCCCTCGCGGTTACTTCGGCTGAGCAACTCGGCCAGGAGCACATGCGGACGCTGACCTGGCAACTCGACCCGTTGGGTATCGACCTGATCGTCATGCCGGGCATGGTCGACATCGTGGGCCCCCGGCTCAAGATCCGGCCGATTGACAATATGCCGCTGTTCCACGTAGCGCGGTCTCGCCACGACGGTGCGTTGCGGTATCACAAGCGGTTCTTCGATCTTGTCTTCGGAAGCTGTGCACTGCTGATGTTTTCGCCGATCATGGTGTTTGCCGCGATCGCGATCAAGTTGCATGACGGAGGACCCGTGTTCTTCCGCCAGGAACGTGTGGGCTACAAAGGCGTTCCATTTCGGATCTTCAAGTTCAGAACCATGAACATCGACTCCGAGGCGCAGTTGGAGGCTGAGCGGGCCATCTCCGGACAGACCGACTGCATCTTCTACAAATCGGCTGCGGACTCGCGCATCACACCAATCGGACGGTGGCTGCGGAAGACGAGTATCGACGAGATTCCTCAACTGTTGAACGTGATCGCCGGCTCGATGAGTCTCGTCGGCCCACGGCCGCTCGTTCCCGGTGAGGGCTCCTCGGTTGAGTACTTCATCGAGCGCAGGGGACTCGTCAAGCCCGGAATGACTGGCCTGTGGCAGGTGTCCGGCAGGTCCGACGTCTCCGCCGAGGAACGCGTGCGCCTCGATCACTTCTATGTCGACAACTGGTCCTACGTCCAGGACATGCTGATCATCCTGCGGACGGCGCGGGCGCTGTTCAAAGCCCACGGTGCCTACTGATCGCGCATCAAACCTGCGACGAATTGACGGATCAATGATGAAGTCTCCCGCTTTGACCTCCCGCGAAAGCGCTGACGTACGGGCGTCGGAGTCAGACGTCCGTACGGATGCTGCCTTCGGTGCCGGGTCGCTGTCCGGTCTGGCGGTCTGCGTGGTCGCCTGCCATTTCCGCCCGGAGTCGTCGGGTAGCGCGCCGTACAACTCATTTCTCGTCGACACGCTTGCAGAGGCGGGCGCAACGGTGAAAGTCATTACGGGAGTGCCGCATTACCCCCAGTGGCGCGTCATGGACACGCGGTATCGACTGGGTCTGCGGTGGCGTGAATCGATCACTGCGGCACCAGGGCGCGGCTCGGTGAGCATCGTCCGGCTTCGACATGCAGTACCGCGTGACCCCGACCTTCTAGGCCGCATGCGTCAGGAGTTGAGCTTCGCTGCGCTGAGCGCCCCTGCTGTCGCCGCAACGCGGGCCGACATAGTGATCGGCGTGACGCCGTTGCTCGGCGCAGCCTTCGCCGGCATGGTGGGGCGGCGTGGACGTCCATTCGGTGCCATCGTGCACGACCAGGTGGGGAAGGCCGCCGTACAGTCAGGCAGTGCCGGCAGCCGGGTAGCGAAAATCGTTGCAGCCGTCGAGTATTCGGTGCTGCGGCAAGCCAACCGGGTCGGCGTGATCACCGACAAGTTCAGTCCTGCGCTGGTGGCAGCCGGAGTGAATCCCGATCGGATCTGTGCGGTGCCTCTCTTCTCACATGTGAATCCTGTTGACCTGTCTCCTGTGGCGGCCCGGCGCGCCCTCGGCTGGCCCGACACCGGTCGTCTCACTGTCGTGCACACCGGAAACATGGGCATGAAACAAGGCCTGGCGCACGTCTTGGATGCGGTCCGGTTGGCGAACGACAGACACCCGGGAGCCATCGAGTTCGTCCTCGTCGGCGACGGCAACACGAGACCAGCGCTGCAACGGCAGGCCGCAGATCTCGACGGTGTCCGCTTCGTCGACCCCGTCTCCGACGATGACTATCCACTCGTACTCGCAGCGGCGGACATCCTGCTGGTTCACGAACGGCCAGGAGTCCGCGAAATGTCGCTTCCCAGCAAGCTCACGTCGTATACCACCGCGTCACGGCCGATAATTGCTGCGGTCGCGGACAACAGCATCACCAGATCATTTTTGTGTTCTGCGCAGGCCGCACTGCTGGTGCCTAACGGTAATCCGGAAGCGCTTGTCGACGGCCTACTTCGAATCAGCGCCGACGATCTCTTGCGGTCCAGGTTGGTCGACAACGCCCGTCGGCTCGGGCGCGAAGAATTCAGCGAACGCAGCGGCCGGCAGCACTTCGTTCGCTTCGCCCGAGCGCTCGCTGAAGACACGGCCCGGCCACCGAACGGCTCCGAATCCGGGCACCGAGAAGCTCTTGCAACAAAGGATGCACAGATATGAAAAAAGCGGTCATCACAGGGATTACCGGTCAGGACGGTTCCTACCTCGCAGAGTTGCTGCTCGACAAGGGCTATGAGGTGCACGGACTGATCCGCCGATCATCGTCGTTCAACACCTCGCGGATCGACCATATGTACGTCGATCCGCATGACCCCGACGCGCGATTGTATTTGCACTACGGCGATCTCAGAGACGGCGCCCGCCTGGTGACCCTCTTGTCGGACATCTCGCCCGACGAGGTGTACAACCTCGCTGCGCAGTCACATGTCCGGGTCAGCTTCGACGAACCGGAGCACACCGGCGATACAACAGGAATGGGCTCGACACGGCTGCTGGAGGCGGTGCGGCTCTCGGGCGTGCAATGTCGGTTCTATCAGGCGTCGAGTTCGGAAATGTTCGGAGCATCGCCGCCTCCCCAGAACGAGGACACACTGTTCTATCCACGTTCGCCCTACGGCGCCGCAAAGGTCTACGCGTATTGGATCACCAAGAATTACCGCGAAGCGTACGGAATGTTCGCGGTGAACGGCATTCTGTTCAATCACGAATCACCGCGCCGAGGCGAGACTTTCGTGACGCGAAAGATCACTCGGGCGGTTGCGCGGATCAAGGCCGGACTCCAGCGCGAGCTATACCTGGGCAACCTCGACGCGGTTCGTGACTGGGGCTATGCGCCGGAATATGTGGAGGGCATGTGGCGCATGCTGCAAGTCGACGAGCCGGATGACTACGTCTTGGCAACCGGCCAGGGCCACACTGTTCGGGATTTCGTCGAGATCGCCTTCGACAGAGCAGGTCTCGACTGGCAGGACTACGTGAAATTCGACAAGGGGTATGTCCGTCCCACAGAGGTCGATGCGCTTATCGGTGACTCGTCGAAGGCTGCGCGTTTGCTCGACTGGAAAGCCGAGGTGCTCACGCCCGATCTCGCCGCAATCATGGTCGACGCGGATATCGACGCGCTGCGTTGCGAGGGCACGCCATGGGTGGATAAGCCGATGCTGGTCGGCCGGAAATAGCGAGCAGCTTTCGATGACGTCACGGACAGATAGCTCGGATCGCATGCGGATACTGCATGCGGTCACGCTGCTCAGTCCCGACGGCGCGTATGGCGGACCGGTCCGGGTCTCACTCAACCAGGCATCGGCATTACGCAGTCGGGGACACTCAGTGACTCTTGCCACGGCTGAGAGGGGTTTCGACGTCCCGCCGACATGCATGGACGGAACACCGCTGGTGGCCCGGCCCGCCAGGCGTCTGGTCCCTCGCTCCGGGTTTGCCGGCCTTTGTGCGCCGGGTTTGGTGACGTGGCTTCTTCGTACACGCAGCCAGTTCCACGCGGCGCACGTTCACCTCGCGCGCGACCTCGTCCTGCTGCCTCTGGCCGTAGCCATGATGCGGTTGAAGCTGCCCTTCGTTCTTCAGCCGCACGGCATGATCCTCCCGGGGGGGCACCCGCTAGCGCCCCTGTTCGACCGCTCGGTCGTCAGCAAGCTGCTTCGCCACGCACACGAAGTCTTCTACCTGACAACCGATGAGCGCGACGCGCTCGACGAGGTCGCCGGCGGGAAGGCTCGCCTCACTGCGTTTCCCAACGGCGTACCGCTGTATGAGAAGGCGACGTATTCGCGGAACGTGCCCGAGGTGCTCTACCTTGCTCGCTTACATCCCCGCAAGCGTCCGGTCGACTTCGTCACGGCGGCACTCGAGCTGAACGCCCGTGGTATTGCAGCGGATTACACCCTCGTCGGCCCGGACGAAGGCGAAGGCAGGCGGGTTCAGCAGGCCGCCGCCCATGCCGACAACATCAACTGGGCGGGCCCGATCACAAGCGGAGCTGGGCCGGCCCGCATGAGGCAGGCGTCGATATACGTGTTGCCCTCCGTGAGCCCGGAACCCTATCCGATGGCAGTGCTCGAGGCGATGTCAGTCGGGCTTCCCGTCGTGGTCACGGATCAGTGCGGTCTAGCGCCTGTGGTCCGGAAATACAACTGCGGCATCGTCATCGAGCCCGGGGCGCCGAACGTCGCAAAGGCCGTCCGCGACCTACTCTCGGCACCCGAGGCTGCGCGTTCGATGGGTGAACGAGGGCGCGAAGCGGTCATCCGTGACCTCGGCATGTCGTACATCGGAAAGCGGTTGGAGACCAGTTACGCGGACGCGGCTTTCGACGCCAGGCGGTCCGCATGAAGTCTTGGCTTCTCTCCTGGAGATCTGCGATTCCGAGCTCAGTCCTCGTGCTCCTGCTAGTGGCAGCAACGGTCACCACGACTGTGCTTGTCACTGATCGCACTCCGGAAACGCTGCCGCCGACTCCTGACGGCCCCGTGCGAGTGTCTGTGATCGGCGATTCCTACAGTGCCGGTCCCGACAACGACGTGGTATGGCCCTCACTGATCGCCGCCGGATCTGCGCTCAGCATCTCCGATGTCGCTGTCGCAGACGCTACCTATGCGGGTGGCAAAGGGTGGAGCGGACGCTTCGCCGATCAAATCGACAAGGCACTCGCTTCCAAACCCGATGTGATCGTCGTCTTCGGCGGCCTCGGCGACGCCGGGCTACCTGACGGGCAGATCACCCAATCCGCGATCGATCTCTTCGCCGAACTGACCAGGCGGGCGCCGAACGCCAAAGTCGTTGTTTTTGGCCCGATTTGGCACGAGGATCCGGTACCGGACGTATTCACGGCGCTCGACGCGGACATCGCGGCCGCCGCCAACAGCAATCACATCACCTACATTCCGCTCATCCGGGAAAAATGGCTGTTCGCCGATGGGTTGATGCAGGGCGACAACGCGCCAACCGACGACGGCCAGTCGGTGCTAGCGCGCCAACTAAACCCTCTTCTGCTGCAGCAGATTCGCGAATCTCAACAAGGTGCTCTGCAATGAGTGCAATGAGTAGGAGTCTCCACGTCACGTTTCCTCGGAAGTCGACGCTTGTCCTCGCCATTCTCGCGCTCGTGGCAGTCGTCGGCGTCCCACTCGCCATCGTCGACACGATGGCGGCGGGGCCGCCGGTCACCCAGTTCGCCAAGGTTGAGGGGATCCCACCCACGCTGCCGAGCAGGTCCAGTCCCGCGGTCTTGTTCATCGGTGACTCTTACACGCAAGGCCCTGACACGCCTGATCTGAGCTATGGCTGCATCGCAGCGACACAACTGGGTTGGGAGTGCAACATTGCGGCTCAGGGCGGAACCGGCTATCTCGCCGGCGGCCCGGGGCACCGCCTGCCGGTAACTCCACCTGAGTTGCCCTCGACGTCATTCCTGGAACGACTGCCTCGCCTGCGAGAGTTGTACCGCGCCGACATCGTGATTCTCGACGGCGGCCGTAACGACATGCAGTTCGCCACATCCGATGTGGAACCGATATTCGCCTACACGGTGAAGCAGGTGATTCAGTTGTGGCCGAACAGCCATGTAATCGTGATCGGACCATGGTTCCTCAACGAGCCGGTAATCAGGCCGCCATCTCTTGACGGGGCAACGATTGGCGACGACTTCCGATCAGTGCTTCGCTCGAATCCTGATTTCGACGCCGTGGATTTCATCGATCCTGGAGCTCTCGGCTGGTTCGTCGGTATCGACAGATCGCCATATGTGGCCGAGGACGGAATACACCCGAGCTTCGTGGGCGTCAAGAAGATCGCTGAACTGCTCACCGACGCCTTGCGGGCAGACGGGTTCACGAACCCATCATGAACTCCACTCTGCGCAACTATGTCCTGGTGCTGCGGCGCTGGTGGCGCATCGTGGTCGCATTCACGCTGCTGTCGATGACGGCGACTGCCCTGTATTACATCGTGAGTCCGCCCGAATATTCTTCGCAGGCTGTCCTTTTCGTGTCGACTCCGCGGGACGACGCGCGAAGCTATTACGACGGCGATGACTATGCCAAGAAGCGAGCGGACACCTATCTCACTTTGAGCAAGAGTCCCGAGATAGCCCAGCGAGTCATCGACGACCTTGGGCTGGATACCGGCGCCCAGCAGATGCTTGGTCGCGTCACCCTCGCCCCCATTCGCGACACCGTACTTCTCCAGCTGACAACGACCGGGGACACCCCGCTGCAGTCTCAGGTGATCGGTAATACTTACATCGACGAACTTCGCCGAACCGTCAACGCGCTGGAATCAGTGTCCGGCGGCCTGGCCCCGCGCGTGGACTTGGTGCCAGTGCAGCCACCCACGTTTGCGGGCCGTGCCGGCATGTTTCCGCCGTGGATCATCATCGGCGCCGTGGCGGCGCTGGGACTCGTCGCCGGCGCGCTCGGCGCAGTCGTGGTTGCTCTGCTGGACGGACGGATTCGTCGTGCCGAAGACGCGGCGGAGGCGACGGGGACGCCCGTGCTGGCGTCGTTTCGCTCGTCGATTCGCTGGCAAGAAGCCGACTTTCAGCCGTGCGACGGTGAGTCCGGCCGACAACTTCGAAGCACACTCGACCGGTTGGCGATACTCGGCTCGCGAGTCGTGATGGTGGCCTCGGCCGAAAGTGCCGCGGGCAAGACGGGTGTGGGGCTCACCGCCGCGCGGGTGCTCGCCGACAGGGGCTCGGCGGTGGCTCTGGTGGACTTCGACTCCCGCGGCTCCCGGCTTGCTTCGGCTCTCGGCCTTGACGAAACAGACACGGTCGACGCACTCATCCACCGAGACTCGCTGTGCTCTCAGGCGTCGCCAGCTGTCCTGGCACCGCTTCGGGCCAATTGGCATGGCGTCGTGGTGATTCCGTTCGGCTCGGTCGACGACGACCCAGGTGCAATAGCGGATCATCCGCGGACCGCCGCGATGTTCGGTGCGCTGCGCAGTGCGTACGACTGGGTCATCGTCGACACTCCTGCTGCGAACGAATTCAGTGATGTGGTGCGACTGGCCCGGCACGCTGACGCGGTGGTGCTGACCGCGAAGGCGGGCCGTACCAAATTCGATGAACTTCGCGCTGTGTGCCACCAGTTGAAGCTGGCCGACGCCAACGTATTGGGTGTCGTGTTCGTCGACGACAACGGGCCCGGTCGCCAACGAGGCGTCCCGGCCCGCAACAGCGAACCCGTCGATGATTCCGGGCACCATCTGCTCGGCTCCGAGCCTTCCATCTGACTTGACAAGGAGACTGTCGTGGATTTTCAGACCATCGTTCGCGGAATACGACGCAGGTGGTGGATCGTGGCGATCGCGGCCGTCGCCGGCATTGTCGTGGGATACCTGGCAAGTAGCTTCGCCACTCGCGAGTACACCGCTACGACAAGACTTTTCGTTGCCGCGACGGGCGGAAACAGTTCGTCTGAAGCATATTCCGGCAGCCAGTTCTCCGAGCAGCGCGCGGAGTCGTACGCCCAGATGATCACGAGTGAGCAGATAACCCAGCGCGTGGTCGACAACCTCAAGCTGCCGATGTCGGCGAAAGCGCTTTCTTCGGAGGTGACCGCCGCCATCGTGCCTCGAACGGTGCTGCTCGATGTGTCGGTGACTGATCAGTCCCCCGAACGCGCGGCGGCCATCGCGAATTCGCTTGCAGATGCGTTCATTCAATACGCCGGACCGCTGGAGACACCGGCTGGGCAGAGCACGCCTCGGTCGACGATAACGGTGGTGAGCCGGGCTCAGGTACCGATGTCACAGAGTTCCCCGAACGTCGCCTTGAACGCCGTATACGGATGCATCGGCGGCACGCTGCTCGGGCTGGCGGCCCTTGCTTTGATACCGGTATTCAACAGGCGAATCGACTCCGTCGAGGAACTCGGCCAACTCACAGGTGCGCGTGCTGTCGGTCCGATAACAATGCCCGATCACACCATCGACGCGTCGAAGGGACGATTCGACGCGTGGCGCCCTGCCGACGCAGAAGAGCTCCGACGCCTCCGCGTGTACGTGGACGCTCACGAACCATCACCGCAGGTCGTTCTGGTAGCGGCGGCTTCCGCCGGCTACGCGGCCGCCACTCTGGGGACGGGTCTGGCGGCAGCCTTTTCCGAAACGGGACGGAGCACCGCGCTCATCGTGGCGGATGCGACGTTAGACGCCGGACGATTCGGCCTACAGGACAAGGCGGTCGGGCTCGCCGAACTGCTCGACGAGAAATCCTCGTTCGAGGACGTTTTCCACAGCACCGCGCGCCCCAATTTGGCTCTGGTGCCTCCTGGCACGACGCCGGGCCTCGAGTCTTCGCTGTCGTCCGCCGCGATGAGCACATTCGTCGACGATGTCCGCAAGGAATACGACCGCGTTGTCATCGTGACGGCATGCGTCAATGACAGCAGCGCTGCCGCGGTCCTGTCAGCGATCGTCGACGCTGATCTTCTGGTGGTTGACAAGTCCAAGACGCAACGCGGGGAGGTTGTGAAGGCAATGAGCGAGCTGAAGGCAGCCCGGGCCCCTCTTCTGGCCGTTGTGCTCGCCACCTCGAGCAGCAATGAGCTGCCGTTGGTCGATAAGGCGTTCAAACCGTCCAGTACTCGGCCGCGGCACCAGGCAGACAAGGATCACGAATGAACAACACAGAGCAAGCCAACGTAGCTCGGTTCCCGGGGGCCAATGCACCGCCGGGCGAACGGTTTTCGCTCGCCGGCTTCACCGGTCGAGGTTATGACCGCGGCCGCAGCCTGCCTATTCAGATCCTGTGGCTGGCGTCGCGCGGCTTGCTGATGAAGTGGTGGTGTCCCAACGCGGTCCGGATCCTGACGTTGCGGCTCTTCGGCGCGAAAATCGGTTCAGGCGTGCTCATTCGCCACGAGGTCAAGATTCACTGGCCCTGGAAGCTCGAGATCGGATGCAACTCGTGGATCGGCGAGGAGGCATGGATTCTCAACCTCGAACGAGTGAAAATCGGATCCAACACCTGCATATCCCAAGGCGCGCTTGTCTGTTCCGGCAGCCATGACCGGCGAAGTCCTACCTTCGAATTCGACAACGCCCCCGTCAGCATCGGTGATTCGGTATGGGTTGCGGCGCGTGCGACCGTGCTACGAGGCGTCCGCATCGGAGATGGCGCCACGATCGGAGCAACAGCCCTTGTCACCGGTGACGTTGCGCCAGGTACCACCATCCTTCCGGCTGAACCACAGATTCAGCGCCATAAAGACCCCCGACAACTGTGAGGCTCTCGTGCACACTGAATCCCGCATCTACGTCGCCGGCCACCGCGGCATGGTCGGCTCCGCGATCACCCGTCGGCTCCTCGACGAGGGTTACAGCAACATACTCACTCGCTCCCACAAGGAACTTCCGCTAGACGACGCGGCAGCGGTGGAGGAGTTCTTCGCTTCGGAGAGGCCGGAGTACGTCGTACTTGCCGCCGCGAAAGTGGGCGGCATCATCGCCAACGCCACCCAAGGGGCCGACTTCATTCGGGACAACCTCAAGATCCAGACGAATGTCATCGACGCCGCCCACCGCTATGGCGTCGAGAAGTTCATGTTTCTGGGCTCGAGCTGCATCTATCCCAAGCACGCGAAGCAACCGATGGTGGAAGAAGCCCTTCTCACCGGTCCTTTGGAGGAAACCAACCGGCCCTACGCGGTCGCAAAGATCGCCGGCATAACGATGTGCGAAGCGTATGCCAAACAGTACGGTTTCAACGCGTTCGCGGCGATGCCCCCGAACGTGTATGGAATCGGTGACAACTTCCATCCGGAGCATTCTCATGTGGTCGCAGGTCTGATGCGCCGATTCCACGAGGCGAAGCTGTCCGGACAGCCGACGGTCGTGGTATGGGGAACCGGTTCACCGCTGCGAGAGTTGATCGACGCCGACGACCTCGCTGATGCCTGCGTGTTCTTGCTGCGCCACTATGACGCCGGGGGGGTCATCAATGTCGGCTCCGCACAGGAAATTTCGATCCGCGACCTTGCTCTGCTGATGAAATCGGTCGTCGGATACGACGGTGAGGTGGAGTTCGACTCGACCCGACCGGACGGTACTCCTCGCAAGCTCATGGACAGTAGCAAACTACGGGCACTCGGTTGGCGACCCACGGTCACGATCGAGGCGGGGCTGAAGAAGATGTACGGGTGGTTCCTCGAGTCACTGGCCGACGAGTGCGGGGGAGGGACCAATCCGTGAAAAAGAAGATCGAACTGCTGGTTTGGCTTCTGCCGAGCAGTCCGCTGAAGAACAAGCTGTTGAGGATGTTCGGTCACGCTGTTGCGTCGTCTGCCCGCATCGGTCCCGTCGTGGCGTTGAACGTCGGGTGTGCCGTCATCGGCGAGAGCGCTAACATCGCCGCGCTGAACATCTTTCGGTCTCTTCGGCTTCTGAAGATGGGCGACGGCGCCACGATAGGATCTCTCAACACGATATCTGCGCACCCGGCATACCAAGCGTTGCACCCGGATGTCGGAAGCTTGGTCATGGGTGACGGTGCGATCATCACCAGCCGACACAATGTGGACTGTTCCGGAGTAGTCCGGATCGGCGAGATGTCCGCGATCGCCGGTCAGCGAACGACAATTCTGAGCCACGAGATCGACATACTGCGCAACGTGCAGACGGCCGGGCAGGTCACGATCGGGGAGCGCTCCGTCGTCTCGACCAACTGCGTGGTGCTGAAAGGTGCCATCCTGCCGCCCTACTCGCTGCTGACCGCGAACTCGACCCTGGCCAGAGCGAGGAAAATCGATCCAGCCCCGGGCATTTACGGGGGCTCTCCTGCCGAATTCATCAGGTCGAATCCGTTGGAAGGCGGCAGTTGGTTCGAGCGTGAGCAGAGCGCCACGACCAAACTCAGAATCGAACTCCCGCGTCGGCGCCCGAACTCGAACGGAAACGGCCGAGCCGTGGTCGTCCGTGCGGCATCACCTCACACCGAGAAGGGCCTGGACGGCGGCGAGCGCCGGCTTGGCGCTGAAATCTGAGCGGAGAAGACCATAGTTGTATTCCACGTTGCGGCTGCCTGTTTCGACGTCACGGAAGTCGAACAGGAATATCGGGCCGCCATTGGGCAGAGACCGCATGTACTTGATGCCGTCTGTCAAGATCTCGGCCTGACGCTGTTGCGTCACGCCGACCTGCTGACCGGAAAGATCCGGCGCGACGGCGCCCGGAGCCGCCGTCGATGCACCGAATTCCGTGAACCAGATCTGCTTTCTGCTCTGGCCGTGGCTGGCCAGAAGCTCAGTGACTTCCTTGATCGCGCGATTCGAGTTCGACGAATTCTCCGGCCCTTCGACGCTCAGGAGATCCGGGGAACTGTACGGGTGCATGGCCACTGCATCGAAGAACTCACCCGCGCCATGCTCGTACAAACCCCTGATGAAGGTGGCCGGCGCCATCTCCGTCGGATCGTCGACGGCCGGGGATGTCCCGCCGGTGATCACGACAGCCCCGGGATCGGCAGACTTGATGGCTGCGTAGGAGTCCTTGAGCATCGACGAGTACAAGGCGAGATCGGGAGCCGGCGCGAAGCTGTCGTCGATATTCGGTTCGTTCCAGATTTCCCAGTGGTGAACGACGTTCGAGTAGCGCTGGGCAACTTGGGCGATGAAATCGCGCCAAGCCTGCGCGTCGGCAGGTCTCGGATGGATCAGGGCCCGGTTTTCAGGCGCGACCGCCCAAGACGGCGCGTAGGTCACCAGGCCAAGGATCATCAAGCCTCGGTCAGCCGCCTCCATGACAAGCGCATCGGTATCGCGCCAGTCGAATTGGCCTGGAGACCGTTCGATGTCGCCCCATTGGATGTAGACGCGGACCGCCCGGAAGCCGGCGGCTTTGATCAAGTCGTACTGGCGGCTTCGCGACGCGGGGTCGATGTTCGGTTCGTTGAGCGTGACAGCGTTGACTCCGACGATGCTCGGTGGCGCAGCGGGTGCCGGGGGAGGCGGGTTTGTCACGGTCGCAGGCGTGGGCGGAGCGGCTTTCTGACATCCGACGAGCGCGACGAGCAACGTCATGGAGACCATCACGACGAATCGTCGGGAGATTGCGAGACCTTCGCCCCTCACGTGAGTCAACGTTCGCCTTCCGTTGGGGTCATCAGCCCGAGCACCGGAGCCACAGGTGGTCTTGAAAAAGAGCATGCCCGCAACATGGTCGTGCCGCAATGGAGTGCGCGATGCGGGATGTTTCGTCGAACGCGCCCCCGAGTGATATCGGGGTTCCTGCGATGACTGACTTGGTCATTCACCGCGCTGCACTGGCTGGTGACCGCGCCGCAGCCCTACCCATTCCGCGCCTCGGTAGCTCGCCATCGCGCGGCTCGTTCGAGAGCCGGCGGACCACCGCGCGACGGGCGCTCACCGTAGTGGTGCTGATCGCATTGGGTGCGACGTCGGCGATCCAGATCCAAGGGTTCACCCTGACGATGCTCGCCCCGGTCTGTCTTCTCCTGGCGCCGGCATTGCTTCTGACGCGACCGGCGCTTGGGCAGTGGCTTCCTCTGACCCTCGCGATAATCGGGTTTGCCGCCTTTTGCATCTCGGCACAGATCAACCACTTGAGTCTGGTTGATCAACGAGTGCAACAGTGGGGGGCATTCGCCATCTACTATGCGGGCTTTCTGGTGCTGGCCGGAAGAGACCTGCTCCGCATCTTCTCGATCTTTTGCGGCATCGCCATCGGCACCGTGGTCTACAGCATCCTGCCCGGCACGGCGGCGGCGTCCTCCTACGGATCTTTCAGCGACATCTGGAAATACGGCTGGGGACAGTGGATCGTCATCATCTTGTTGTTCGGTTTGACTGTTGTCAGAGTCGGGCTTCCGCTGCAGGCCGTAGTACTGGTGTTGATCGGGGCCTACAGCCTGGCCGAGGACTACCGGTCACTGGCGACGAATTGCGTTCTTGCCGCGGTCGTCGTGGTGGTGGGCTGGGCTGGTGCCGAGAGGATCCCGCGATGGCTGCAGCTCACACTTGTGGCGGGGTCGGCAGCTGCGGTGTTCGCTCTCTTACCGAAACTGGCGACGAGCGGGCTCTTAGGCAGTGCGATTCAGCGCAAGACGGAAAGCCAGTTAGCTCAGGGCGTTCCGCTGATCCTTGCTGGACGGACGGAGTCGCCGCTGTCGATCTCGGCGATCATGGATCGCCCCTGGTTCGGCTGGGCCAGCGCGAACAACATCAGCGCGGAGGTGTTCGACCATGCCAAGAGTCTCGCGATCACCCTTGGCTTCGACCCAACTGTCCGCTTGGAGAGCACCTGGTACCTGCCGAACGGTGACGTATCGCTTCACTCGGTGTTGCTCGGCGCCTGGGCAGAGGGTGGACTGTTTGCCGCGCTTCTGCCCGTGGGACTGGCGGTAGCGGCGCTTGCGATGATCTGCAACGCGTCCCGATACGGACGCTGGGCTGCGCTGGTGGTCGTCGTGTCGGTACAGGCGGTTTGGGATCTGTTGTTCTCGCCGTGGTCCTACGGTGCTCTGGCCGCCTTCGCTGTTCTCGCGGTTGCGTTCTCGGCGAGGCACTTGCCCATGAAAGACGAGTGCGGTGTGAAGGGAGATGTTCGTGACTACTGAGGCGGCCGTAAGCGTCGTCATTCCGACCATCGGCAGAGCGAGTCTGCGCGAGGCTGTCGAATCCGCATTGAATCAGGCAGTGGCGCCCGCCGAGGTCATCGTGGTCGTGGACTCGGATTGTGAACCGGACTTGCCGGATTCCGACGCCATCCGCGTGTTGCGGACTTCGGGAGGAGTTGGACCCGGCCGTGCCAGGCAGCTGGGAATCGACTCGGCCAAGGGCGACATCATCGCGCTGCTCGACGACGACGACCGTTGGCGGAAGGACAAACTCGAAAAACAGCTCGCGGCGGCACCACGGGAGGGACGGTGGATCGTTTCTTGTCGTTATGTGCGGCGCGCTGATGGGCAGAAGCCGTTGACCATTCCCAGCAGGCTGGTCGAGCCACACGAACGAGTCATTCCCTACCTGATGAAACTGCGCTCACTGCGAAGAGCGCGCCCCTCGTTAGCGGTGCCGACGCTGATGTTCCCGAAAACCGTTGCGGAGGCGGTTCCGCTCTCGGTGTCGGCCGGCTCGATTCATGACGATCCCATGTGGCTGATGAATGTGCAGCGCGCACTGCCCGACCTTCCGATTGTTCAGCTTCCTGATTGCCTCGTCGAGGTCAATGTGACGGCTGGGTCGACGTCGCGGCCGGGAGTGGACCGCAGCAAAGACTACATCGATTGGGGCGTCAAAGAACTCGGCGACGAGTCTAAGAGGGTGCGGGGTGATTACTTCCTGTACAGCCCCGTTATTTCGGCCGTCGAAGCAGGCTCCCTCCGTAGCGTTCTTTGCGCTGTGGCCGCGGGTGTGCGATGGGGAAGGCCGGGAATCTGGGCGTGGATCTACGCCTCGGCAGCCGCGTTGAGGATCGGGTTGCGGAAGGTGAAAGTCCGGTGGAGCAAAGGTTTGAGGGAGCAGAGCCAGTGACGTTGACTCCGACCGTCTCGGTGATCACGATCACCTTGAACGACCTCGATGGGCTGAAGCGAACGGTGGACAGTGTGCGTGCCCAGCGTTACCCCGGAACCATCGAACACATTGTGATCGACGGTGGATCGGGTGACGACGTCAGCGACTACCTGTCTCGAAGTGAGCCCGGGTTCGCATACTGGCAGTCTGAGCCCGACGCCGGCAGATACGACGCGATGAACCAGGGTATCGCCCATGCATCCGGAGATCTGTTGTGGTTCATGCATTCTGGTGATCGCTTCTCTGATCCGGACGCAGTGGCTCACGTTGTGCAGACGGTCGTGCACCTTGGCCCCGTAGGGGACTTGTGGGGCTATGGCATAGAACATGAGATCGGACCGGATGGCACCAGCGTCGGCTTCCAGGCCCCCATGCCTTTCGACATGCGCAAGTTCCTGACGTTACGCGGGACCATTCCGCATCAAGCGTCGTTCTTCGGCGCCTCGCTGGTGAGGAAGTTGGGTGGCTATGACGTTGGTTTCCCGATCGCGGCCGATCAATTGTTCATGCTGCGCGCCGCCTTAGTGCGCGAGCCCATCACGATCGAGCGCGTGGTAGCGGATTTCGACACCACCGGAGCTGGGTCGTCGCGTCCGGTCAACGAGGCCTTCGATGACATGCGCCGGATCTGGGACTCGTTGGGCTGCTACCCATTCCAGGGACGGCGGACGTCGCTCGCATACCTACGCTGTTGGGAATACGCGGTTCAGGCCAAGCTCGCCGCTTCTCGCGCGGTGGCGACTCTGAATGCGGGACCTGCTGCGGCCGAGGGAGTTTCGATGAAAGAGCCGTTGGCCCAAAAGCGTGGCGTGCGACGTTTCGCCCATGGGGCCGTCGATGCGCTCGTTGGTGCGCGCTGGGGATCGATCAGGAATGTGCGGACTGATCAGCCACTGGTAGCGTTGACCTTCGATGATGGCCCCGACATCGAGTGGACCCCTCGAATACTGGACATACTCGCCGAACATCGCATGCACGCAACGTTTTTCATGCTGGTGGAAAGCGCACGCCGCCTGCCCGAACTGGTGCATCGAGTGGTCGCGGAAGGGCATGAAGTCGGCCTGCACGGGTTCGACCATCAAACGCTGGCCGGCCGCTCGCGCGGATCGACCCGGCGCCTGCTCGAGGCGGCGGCCGCCGAACTGTCGACGATTTCAGGCGCACCGGTCAAGTACTTTCGCCCGCCTTTCGGAGCGCAGACCGTGGGTTCCTTCCTAGGCGAGCGCGATGCCGGCCTGGAAACCGTCATGTGGGACGTGGACAGTTTCGACTGGAGCGGACTGGGGGAGTCGGCGGTGATGTCGGGGGTGGTCGCTCAGGCCGAGCCGGGGAGCATCATCTTGCTGCACGACACCCTTGCCGACCACCCCGAGCGTGTCTTCGACCGCGCCAGCGCAGTGCGGATGATTGTCGACGGCCTGCAGCAGCGTTCATTGCACAGCACCACGATCTCCGGGCTGACGGCATCAGGCGAGGTACGGCGGGCAGCCTTCTACTCCCTGTCGATGCGTTCAATGAATCCGTTGATGTCTTTGTCGAAGGATCGGTAGACGCGATCGTGACAACGTTCGTGTACCGCGATAGCGGCAGCAGGCGCTCGGTGGGGTCGGATGGGGAATCCCTGCGGGCCCGGTCAGGCCGGTGTGTGCAAGCATGACTGCCACCGAAACCGTCCACTACGACGCATCGCTCAAGCCCGTCGAGCGCAGGGCCATTGTGCTCGGGACCGGTTTCCGCGTGGTCGGAACGCCGTTGATCGCCCTGGTGGGACTGACGAATACAGCAATAATCGTCCGCCAGACCGGCGAGGCAGTGTTCGGCGTGGTGTCGCTGATCACGACGCTTTCCTTGCTCATCCCGTTCGCGGACTTGGGAATCGGTGCTGTGGTGACCAGTGCCTGCTCCCGGCCGGGGCGGCTCACCGAAGACCGCGCAGCTGTGGCTACCGTGCAGCGTGGTTTGCGCAGGCTGATTGTTGTTGCGGGCGTGCTGATCTCGGCCAGCCTTGTAGTGATGGCGACAGATTCGTGGCGTCTGCTGATCGGTACGACCACGGGGCCGGCCGACCGCATTGCGATCACCGTCGCGGCGTGCCTGATCGCCCTGGGCATTCCGGCCGGTATCGGTATCCGGATCATCATCGGTTTGAATATGAATCCGCTTGCGGTGGTGCTGACCATGACCAACGCCGTATTCACGTTGCTGATCACTCTCGTGCTGAAAAGCATTGGTGTGGACGGGATTTGGTATGCGGTATCCGGTGCTGGTGGCGTGCTGGCCGGAAACTGCGTTGCCACTCTGTTGGCGCTACGAATGAGCGGTATCGGGTGGTCAGCGTTCGCAAGACCCGGCGTGGAAGAGGCGAAGAGCAAACTGTTACAGGGCTCGCTGTGGATGTTCGTGTTGAGCATAGGTCTTCCGATGGGCCTTCAATCGCACCGGTTGATCCTCTCGCACGTGTCCACTCCTGGGGAGCTCTCCCGCTACGCTCTGATGGCTCAGATTTTCGCGGTCGTGTGGATGGTCTTCGATACGGCCGGAATGGCGCTGTGGCCGGTATTCGTCAAACGCCGATCGAACCTTGCTGCCTCCACCCAGTTGTGGCTGAAGGCTGTGGCCGCGTTCGGGGTATTGTCCGCCTTGGCCGGCCTCGGCATCGTGGCGTTGGGGCCGTGGGCTACATCGGTGCTTTCAGACGGCAAGGTGGGCGCGACGCGGGCACTGGCAATTGCGTTCGCCGTGCTGCTGTTTCTTGAATGCATCCACTTACCAGGCGGCATCATGCTGACGATGCCGCGAGAGGCCCGATGGCAATCGTTCTGTATCACGGTCATGGGTGTGACGACCGTGCTGCTGGGCGTCTGGTGGGGCGGAAAATGGGGTGGTACCGGCGTCATAGCCGCTGCCGCTGTTGCCATGTTGGCGGCGCAAGTCATCCCGGACTTCATTTGGATTCCGCGACTGCTCAGGCGTCGAACGCAGGACTGCGTGGGCGAAAGTACCCCTTGACAACCGTGCTCACCTGATCAGGGCCGAGCCGGGTCCCGCGGAAGCCGAGTCGAATGCCAAACGCAGACAAGCGTTTTCAGGTGAGTGGGCGCGGACGCTACTGTTTCGCTATCGTCGGGCTTCACGTGCCGACAGAGCGCGGTACCCGGCCGCCCGCATCGCACTCAGCTTCGGTTTGAGCGGCGAATTCTTCAGTCTCGCGATTGCGGCGCGACGGGCGGCGATCCGCGCGGCGCGCAGTGTCCGGCGCAGCGGGTCGGGCGTCACCTCGCCCTGGCACACTGAAATCGAGCCCGTCATCGCTCGGCGCTTGTAGTCCTCCACGCCTGGGCCTAAGTCGATGCGGGTCACGCCCATCTGTGGGGCAGCAGCGATCAGCTCGCGCAACATGATCCACCCAGGCGCCAACTCGGCGTGCGCCCGATCGAACACGGGGAACCACCAGTGAACGACGGCACCGGCGCGCAGCCCGAAGTGCGCGGCGAGCAACGTTTCGCCCGCGTACACCGCCGACAGCATGCCGGAGAAACCGTCGACGCTCGTGTTGGCCAAATGGTGCACCAGCTCTCGGCGACGAGGCATCGCAAAGAAGTCGTACGCGCCCGTTGCAGCATACTGACGGCGTTTGATGTCGATCAGCCAGTCCAAAAGAGCTGGGTCGCGCGCATCCCACACTAGGCGCAGGTCGCCGAGCTGACGTGTCGCCTTATTGGTCATCCGGCGCACTCGCGACAGCTTGTCCCGGCCCGCCTTGTCGATACGGGTCAGATAGCCGTCGAGGCCGTCTGCGGCATCGATGAAGGGCGACTCCTCGCGGCCGTCGACCCATGGCGCGAACTCTGTGCGGTCCTCTGAGATGTGGTCGAACCGTAAGGCGCGTAGCCCAGTGGCGCGTACGAGGTCGAGGGGATCGATCGTTACGCCAGGAGCCGCTACCGGCCCATGGAAATCCGCACCGGGCCAGCCGGCCGGCCGCGCCAGCCCCTTTCTTATCTGTAACGGGAACCAGACCTGGTTGTCGGCGGTCGCCACTTGGACATCGCCGAATATCGCGTGCACCGCGCTGGCAAAGGCTGGATGGAAGTACGGGCTGTCGAGCGCCGGGTTGGCATTGCGAACGCGACACCACAAAGCCAGCTGTTCCGCATCAAGCGCGTCGAAGTCGATCAGGCTCCACGACACCCCCGTAAACCTACACCGCAAACCCGAAACGTTGCTGTTTTCAGCGCCAGAGCTGCCGATAGCTCCGACGCTTTGTCACCACGACTGCACGGCGGTAGGGCGGGACGACGCACCCCATCTTTGGATCTCAACGCGCTTGTCGGTGTCGGCATTGCCGTAGAACTGCTCGGCCGTGACATACGGGGCGGTCAAATCGCTGATTTGAGAATCGGCGAATGGGCCGTAGACCTTACCCGTCGGGCCCAACACCCAGGCTTTGCCCAAATCCTTACGGACGTAGACGGCCACATGCTGCGGTTCCGTTGTGAAAGTCCGTCCGTAGGGGACATTTGCGATAACCGTCAACACATCATGTCGCCAAACCCCGTACTCGAAGTGGTCATTCGAGAAGGTGACGTGCGCTGGACTGTCCGGCACGGGAGTGCTGCCCAGGTAACCCGACGGCAGTGGGCTCGCGTACATACACAGCGCGAGGAGGCCGCTGTCGGTGGTGCCGGTGGGGCCGAAATTCCAGTCGGCCTCAATGTAGGTGGCACTGTCGTCCAAGCGTGCAGTCGTGTAACCGGCACCGATCCCTGCACGCTTGTAGGTGATGATCGACTTACCATTGAAAATGGTTGGAAGAGCGGCGATATCATCGGGACTGTAGGTGAGAATGGCCGTTTGCCCCGAGTCGAATCTGGACGGGTGTTTGCCGTTTGGAACGGTGCTGTAATCCTGGTGAAGTTCGAGCTCCGGCGTCGTCGATGCACATTCGCAGAGCATGCCGATCAGGATCGCTGCGCATGCAATGCCCAGCAGTGTCTTCCATAACCCGACCAGAGTTTCTGGCTTCTGTCGCGGACCGAATTCGCGGCGGTTATGGCGACGCCCACGCAGCAGATGGGAAGTACCGCGATTCCAATAGGCTGGCCGTGATATCGCCATTCGCCTTCTTCCATTGGACTGCAATGCTTCCGGATCAGGACCACCATCGGGAATCCGCTAGCGAGATCTGATTGCCGACCGTTCCCGGCTCAGATATTGAGCTGTGGTTTCAACGATATCCGGCGTTGCGGCGCTGGCCGACTCTTTCGCCGTCGCCGGCATTTGGTGCCTGACGAGCGACTGAATATCGAGGCGATCTTGATTCTCGTCTTACCCCGTACCCGGTGGCGCGTCTCGTGCGGTGGCGGCGGAGTCCATGCGGCCGACTCCGAAGATCGCGAAGGCCGGCAGCCCCGGTGCTAGCGCAATACCATTGTCGCGCAGCAGTTTTCGGCACAACAGCGTAGTGTCAGTGTGTGCGAATACCGTTGAGCACCTTGCGAAGCCTCGGCATCACCGACTGTCCAACATCGTGCGCCCCGCGCGCGGAACTGATCGGGTTGTCCCGCCTACCCGGGTGCGGTTCACGATCAGATCGCTGCGGATCGCACGCGGAAGGCCAAGCGTGGCTGGGCGGGCTTGTTGGCGATGGTCGTGAGGTGATGGTTCGCCCTTCCGGAACCCATCAGGTCGGACAGCAAACTAACGTTTGATTGCCAGTTCGAATGGGGCAAGTCGAAGGCGGAGGCCATGAGCAATGGCTTGTGACCGTCGTCACATAGCCAACTGCGTTCAGCGTCATGGGGACGCCAGTAGCGGTGCCCGACTAGTGGCAGCTTCTGTCATAAACCGGATTGTTGCAAATTCAAGCTTTAATTGCCCGGGGAGATAATTTGTCCCCCGTTTGCTACGAGTGGGCATGGTTTTCCCCCGATATCCGGCAGTATGCATACCTTCTTGATGAGTTCCGGTTGGCATGATTGCGGATGGTCTGCTTAACTTATGCACGGTCGTTGCCACGGGGGTAACAACCACCGCTGGCAAATCGCCCACGATTTGCGGCAGGCGGTGCAGCTAAATGTCGGGCCTTGAAGTTGATTGCCAATGAGGAGTGCGGTGATACCGGTTCGTGTGGTGTGCCGTCGCCGCATCGCGGATCAGCTTTGCCCTACTCGGCTCGCCGGCCAGATTGGACTGCCGATGCGTGAGCACTCATGGGCAGCTAGCGACACACCCCGGCGGATCGATGAAGACTTCCTGTGCACCTCGCGAGGACCGTATGGAGCGCCTATGGGCTAGGACCTGCAGATTCACCGCTCTTGGCGGGGATGGGGACAGCGACCAAACCGACCCCATCCCCTGCCCTCCCAGCAAAGGAAGGCTCTTTCATGCTACAAAATCGCGCTGCAAGTTTCGTCACACTTCCGTTTTCTCAGGATGGCTCGTGCGATCGCCGCGGCGGTAGGCGGGTCGCCTCGTCGCATCTCCATAGAAAGCCATCGAAATGATGGCAGTAGGTGCCGCGGCTGACTGCTCTGCAGACATGAGGCGGCCGGCTGGGCAAGTGGCCGGGCTGGAGCGTGACCAGTGACCGCCCTGTCGATCGTGATGCCGGTTTACAACGAGTCGGCGACGGTCGTGCGCGCCGTCAATCGCGTTCTGGCGGTCGATTATCCATGCCCGATGGAGCTCATCGTGGTTGACGACGGCAGCACCGACGCAACCGCGGAACTGTTGCGGCCCTTCGGCGATGTGGGGGTGATCACCGTTTGCCACCCGCACAATCTCGGCAAGGGTGCCGCGGTGCGTAGCGGTGTCCAGCGGGCTTCGGGGTCACATGTCATCATCCTCGACGCCGATCTCGAATACTCACCGTCAGACATCCCGGCCCTTCTCGGTCCGGTCCTCAGCGGAGTCGCCGACCACGTATTCGGGACCCGGATCTTCGGCATGAACACCAGGTTTCCGTCCTACCGGTTCGCAGTCGGCGGCCGGTTCACCACATTCGTGGCGAACCTGCTGTTCGACTCGTGCATCACCGACATGCACACCTGCCTGAAACTGATTCCTACTCAGCACTTCCGAGCGTTGACATTGTCCCAGCGGGGCTTCGGCTTGGACACCGAACTGACGGCGAAGATCCTGCGTGCCGGCGTGCGGCCCTACGAGGTGCCGGTCACCTACAACGGCCGGACCTTCGAGGAAGGCAAGAAGATCACCTGGCGTGACGGCCTGCAATGCCTGTCGATCCTTCTCGCCACCCGGCTGCGCAGGGCGGACAAACTGCCGGCAGTGGTCGATGAGACGGGGGGCGTCGTCGTTTCCCTGGCGGCGACCACGGCCCCGCGGCTCGGGTCGCACGTCGAGGCGCGGCCGATCAGGGCTGCCACGTGAACGCTGAATGAGCATGGTTGTCGATGACGGCGTCGAGGTGAAACCGTCGGTGACACACGGCCATTCGCCTCAACGTCGTCTCCGCAGTCGATTCGCGTTACGGCGTTATGGGCTGGTGTTGGCGATACTGGCCGCGTTACTGCTCGCTGGCGGCGTGGCGGCTGGCTACTCCAGCGAGGCGCGACATCAGCTCGCGTTGTCGTTCACCAAGCAGCCGACACCGTTTGCAGAACTGTACTTTGCGCCGAACCCGCTGACGTTGGTACCCGCAGAACGTCCGACGGCCGAGGGTGAAGACCTCGACACCGGGCAGGCAGTGATGAATGTGTCGTTCACGGCCGCCAACCATGACGGCCGGTCGGACAACTTCCCGTATGAGGTGATCGTCTTCGATTCCGCGAAAACGGTGTTGGGGCGTGCTGAGGGGACGCTGACCGTCGCCAACGGCACAGCGCAAACCACCACGGCCGCGGTCGATCTGGTCGAGGCGGAACGGTGGTCGGCTGTCGAAGTGCGCCTCAGCGGACGCGACATACGCATTCGAATGATGCGAGCGGAATGAGAGGGACGGATGTCCGCTAGAAGCCACGGTGTCGTCGTCACGACGAGTTGGGATGACGGCCACGTCTGTGATCATCGACTGGCCGACTTGCTCGAGCGCTATGGGTTGCGCGGAACCTTCTACGTCGCGCCGCGAAACGTCGAGCTGCCCCACCAACAGCGATTGCGCGACAGCGAGGTCGCCGCATTGGCACGTGGATTCGAAATCGGTGGCCACACACTGACGCATCGCCGGTTGACCGGCCTGCCCGATGACGTCGCCTGGGACGAGATCGTCGACGGCAAGGACGCTGTGGAGCAGGCGACCGGTATCCGGTTACGGTCCTTCTGCTATCCCGGCGGGCAGTACGCTGCCCGGCATATCGGGATGGTGCAGAATGCCGGATTCGTGTTGGCGCGCACAGTACGTCGTGGAGTCACACGGATCTCGTCGCCGTATGAAACGCATACGACGGTGCACGCGTACCGCCACCTCGTAGACGGGCCGATCGCCGTGCGCCTCGCCGCCGGGAATCTTCGTAAGGCGCGACGGATGTACTGGAACTGGGATGAATTGGCAATGGCGATGTTCGACCGCGTCCTGGATACGGGAGGTGTGTTCCATCTGTGGGGACATAGCTGGGAGATCGACGACAACGGCGACTGGGGGCGGCTCGAGCGGCTGCTCCGCTACGTCGGCGGTAGGTCAGACGTGGCGTATGTCGACAACGGCGACCTGGTCGCCGCGGGCGCATGATCGACGAAATCCAGCGGCGGCACGTCGTCGTTCAGGTCACCAGCTACTACCCGCCGCACCTCGGTGGTGTGGAGAACGTCGCGCAGACGCTGGCAGAGCACCTCGCTGAGCGTCACGAGGTGCATGTGATGACCACGACCTGCGGCTCCGCCACGGCGCCCATTAGGGAGAACACCTCGGGTGTCCGTGTGCGCCGGTTCGGCGCGTTCTCGGTTGCGCACACGCCGATTTCGCTGGGCCTGGCGCTCAGGTTGCTCACGATCAGCCGGCGCTCGATCCTGCATGTGCACACCGCACAGGCGTTCGTTCCCGAAGTCGTTCTCCTGGTGTCGTTTCTGCGGCGGCGGCCCTACATCGCCCACTTCCACCTCGACGTCGATCCCTCCGGTCCATTTGGCGTCCTCCTCGGTGCCTATAAGCGGTGGGTGCTCGGGCCGTTTCTGCGACGCGCGGCGGCCGTCGTGGCGTTGTCGGCCGAGCAGGCCCGGTTCATCGAATCCCACCACCGCGTGCAACCGGGGCGAATCACTGTAATTCCCAACGGCGTTCATCCTCGCTTCTATCAGGCGTGCGATCGGCCCGCTGCACAGCCGGTGGGAGCACGCACATTGCGTCTGCTGTTCGTGGGTCGGCTCGATGCGCAGAAGAACGTGCTGCGGCTGGTCACCGCGATGGCCCACGTGAAGTCGAACGTCGAGCTGGCGATCGTCGGCGACGGCGAACTTCGCGATGAGATCAGCCGTCTTATCGACCATCTCGGGCTGACCGGCGTCACGTTGGCTGGCGCAGCGCGCGGCAACGAACTCGTGCAGTGGTACCGCTGGGCGCAGGTCTTCGTCATCTCGTCGGACAAGGAGGGCATGCCGCTCGTCCTGTTGGAAGCAATGGCTGCCGGTTTGGCAATCGTCGCGGCCGACGCCCCAGGAACTCGGGAGATCGTCGACGGTGTCGGCCTGCTGGTCCGACCGGACCCGGAGTCGCTGGCTGCCGCCATCGACAAGTTGGCCGACGACCCCGCACTTCTTGCCGAGCTGTCGGCCCGCAGCGCCAACCGCGGACTGAACTTCGAATGGCGCAACAGCGTTTCGGCGCTGGAACGCCTGTACGATTCCGTGGCGGCGACATGACTGCTGCCACAGCCGCGTCGCAGCCGGCGACGACCGATGGTGCGCGCGACCTGATTCCCGTCATCGCTGCGTCGGCTTGCGCCGGCGTTGTTCTGCTGGATGCCGGCCCGTTTTTGTTGCGCTTGGCGGCGGGCGTGGTCATGTTGTTCGTGATCCCGGTGCTGCTCGTGCACGCGAAGGTCAACTGGCCGTCGACCACCAGGGCGCACGAGTCGCTGCTGTACTCGCTCGCGTTGGTGTTGCTCGCGATGATGGTGGGTGGCCTCGTCGTGGATTTCGTCCTGCCGCTGGTGGGGGTGGCGCGACCGCTGGACCGCGTCCCAGTGGTCCTCTCAGTGTTGGGCGCCCTTGTGGCACTGAGCGTTTGGCGGCCAGCGCGTTGGCGCTGGCGCAGCGATCTGGTCATCCGCTCCCGGGCAGCGGGGGCGGTCGGCACGCGCGATCAGCTGCTGCTGGCCGCTGGTGTCGTTCTCGTCGTCGGGGCCGTTGCGGGGCCGATCCGGCTCAACAACGGGGCCAGTGGAGCTGTCACCACCGCGACGCTGGTGATCGGGGCGGCCGTCATCGTAATGGTGTTCACATGGCGATCCGTCCTGCGCGAGTCGACCATTGTCGCGACGCTGTACATGCTGTCGTTGGCGCTGCTGCTGATGACATCATTGCGCGGCTGGTTCGTGACGGGCCACGACATTCAGCGGGAGTTCAGGCTGTTCGAACTGACCACCAGCCAAGGTATCTGGGGTACAGACGCGTTCCACTCGGCGTACAACGCCTGCCTGAGCATCACGATTCTGCCCACCATCATCCAGCGGGCGACCGGCATCCCCGACCTTTTCGTGTTCAAAATCGTCTTCCAGTCGCTCTATGCGCTGTGCCCGGTGCTCATCTACCTCATTGCCCGGCGGTTCGCGTCGCGGGCGGTCGCGGTGCTCGCGGCGGTTTACTTCGTCGCGTATCCCACCTACTTCGGCGACATGCCGTTCCTGAACCGACAGGAGGTGGCGTTCTTCTTCCTCGGCGCCGCTGTTCTGCTCATGACGGATCGCGCGGTGCCTGTCCGATTACGGCGAATCGGGTTCGTCACATTGGGTGTCGGTGTCGTCCTGTCGCACTATTCGACGACGTATGTGCTGCTGGCTGTGCTCGCGTTGTGTTGGGCCTCAACGCGTCTCGCGCCGGCCGTCCGCCGGTTGATGCGAAAGCGGCGGGGCAGGCACCACGCGTCACGGCAACGCCGCGCGCTACAAAGTCCCAGCCCGCCTGTTCTTACATGGTCGATTCTGCTCGTGCTCGGGGCGCTCACCTTCGTTTGGGCCGGTCCGATCACTGGTGCGGGCGGCCAGGTGGAGCAGACCTTCCGCTCGACGCTGACGTCGCTGACCGGGGGAGCGGACGAAGGACAACGGTCGTCCGATGCCTCCTACGCCATCGTCGGCGGGGAGAAACTCAGCGCCGAGAAGCGGCTGCGGGACTTCAGGAACCAGGCGATCCAAACCACTGCAGCCGACCGCATGGCGGGTGCGAGTTACCCGCTGTCCGAACTCGATCGGTACCCCACGCCGGTGGTGGCAGCCGAACAACTGCCGACGACCGCCCTCGGCAAGGCCATCGACGCTGCCGGCGCGAGTCCGTCGGCCGTCAACGGAACGCTGCGCCGTGTCGCACCGATCTGGATGCAGCTGTGCATTGCGGTGGGCTTTCTCGCGGTGCTGCGCGGACGTGCGGGCGTCTTTCGGCCGAGTCTTGAATTCGTTTGCGGCGCAATGGCGTGCATCGCCGCTATGGCGATGCTGGTGCTCCTGCCGCAGCTGTCGGTCGATTACGGGCTCCTTCGTGCCTTCGGCCAGGGATTGTTCTGGCTGGCGCCGTTCCTCGCGGTCGGGAGTATCCAGGCGTTTCACTGGCTGGGCCGGCGACGGGCGCGCAATGTCGCGCTGGCCGTGGCGGTGACGCTCTACCTTTCGCTGACGGGCGTGATCCCGCAGCTGTTGGGTGGGTATCCGCCCCAGCTCCACCTGAACAACGCCGGCGAATACTACGACAACTGCTATCTGCATGAACAAGAGGACACCGCGATCACGTGGCTACGAACGCGGATCTCGGCCGAGAAGGCCCCCGACGTGCAAGCCCACATGTATTGCTACGTCTACGCTTTCACACCGCGTCAGCGATACGCCGAGCCCAGCGACGGCGATGACATCTTCCCGGTGTTCGTCCGCAAGGACGCCTACGCCTTCCTCGGGTCCACCACCGTACTCAAGGGTGACGTTGCGCTGTCGTACGCCGGCGACACCGTGACGTACAAGTACCCGGTCGAGTTCCTCGACGAGAACAAGAGCCTGATCTATAGCAATAACGGCGCGAGGATTTACCGATGACCAGCGATGATCAAGCAGCACAGGGCAAATGGAAGCGGGTGATCTGGCCAGCGTCAGCGTGGGCCGGGATCGACACCGTGGTCGTGTTCGGCGTGCTGGGCTGGATCTACGGCGCGTTGGTCGCCGTGTTCAACCCTGACATTCTCGCCGAGCCGATTGTGTGGTGGCTGCCCATTCGCCGGGACACCCTGGCCACAGTCTGCTTCGGCATGTCAGCTGCCGCATACCTTCTGCGTCAGATCGGCGAACGCCGCAGGAGGCGCGGTGATGGCTGACATGTGCCGGCGCAGTCAAGGCTTCAGCGTCGCAATCCTTCGCACCGTGTTCGTCTACTCGACATTGCCGCTGCTCTATCTCATGGCGAACTCGATTGCGCATCGGGAAACGATGACCATGCCGCTGACTCATTTCGCGGACGCGCCGACGGAGGGGCTCGTCCTCGCCGTCTCACTGGTGTGTTCCATCGTGTCGTTCTTCGTGCTGCGGGTGATCGCACACGCCGGTGCCGAGAAGAAAGGGGGTGGCTTGTGATAACCCGCAACACGCTTCACGAGCGCGCCGGTCGAGGGGCCCACTCCGACAGACTGATTCGGAATTCGTCCTTTTTGATGGCCGCCATGGGCACCATGGCCATTCTGGGTTTCGGCTTCTCGGTCCTCGCCGCTCGGATGTTCACACCGGAGCAGGTCGGCGCCGGAATGTCGTTGGTGTCGGCAACATCGCTGATTGCCTATCTGAGCCTGTTTGGGCTGAACGTGACGATCGTGCGGTTCTACGCGAACTCGAGCAACCGCAACGCCCAAGTCACCCGCAGCCTCCTTGCGGTCGGCGGCTTCGGATTCCTGTTCTCCGCCGTGTACGTGATATTCGTGCCGATCTATGCGCCTGAACTGTCGTTCGTTCGCGACAATCCGCTGTATGCCGTCGGTTTCCTGATCGCCGGAACGGCATCCGGACTCAACCTGCTGACCGACTTCGTCTTCATCGCGGCGCGCAAGTCCGAGTACAACTTGCTCATTGACGGGTTCTTGCAGGGCGTCACCAAGCTTGTGGTTCCAGCGGCCTTGATCGGATTGGGCGCCTACGGCATCTTCGCGTCCGTCGGTGCCGGATATGTCATCGCGCTTGGAGCGAGCATCTTGTGCATGTACCGAATTTTGGGTCTGCGTATAGACTTTCGGCGCGCCGCCGAGCTCAGCCGTCATCAGCTGAGCTATTCGATATCGGGCTACCTGTCCAGCGTCGCGACTATCGGGCCCATCATGGTTTTGCCTTTGATCGTTCTGCACGCCCGCGGCGAGGCGGACGCCGGCTACTTCTTCTTGACGTTTCAGATCGCCAATGCCGTCTACTCTGTCGCATACGCGGTCGGCGAGGCATTCTTCGCCGAAGGATCGTTCGACGAGTCGCGGCTGGGAGCTCTGCTCAAGCGGTCGACGCTGATGCTCGTGGCGCTGTTGGTTCCCGCCGTTGTCGTCTTGGTCATCGGCAGCCACTGGATCCTCTCTCTGTTCGGTCCCAATTACGCCGACAACGCCGATAATCTGTTGCGGATACTTGCGATTGGCGCTTTGGCCGTCGCCCTCAACACCTGGACCGCCTCGGTGCTCAAATTACTGGGACTGATGAAAAGTCTGGTCATATCCAGCGCGGCGTTTGCCTTCACCACGATCGGCCTTGCCCAGTTGTGGAGTGACCGGGGACTGGAGTGGCTGGGCTGGGCGTGGCTGATCGGCAACCTGGTCACTGGACTGTATGCGGTGGTGGCGATCGTTGTCCATCAACGAAATTCGGCTGGTGCCGAGCCCGCACCGCTGATGTCGGAGGCGATGCGATGAGCGTTCAGGTTGGCGCTGTGAACACTGACGGTAGGACGGCCCTTCTGGTTTCACCGTACTTCCCGCCCGATATCGGCGGAGTCGAGCAGTACGTCGAAAACCTCGCCAGACTACTTCACCACCGGCACGGGTGGCGCGTCGTCGTCGTCGCCACCGAACCCGAACGAGGGCCGGCACCCAGGTTCACCGACACCGAGTACGCCCGGGTGTACCGCATCCCCTTCAAGGTGCGGATCTCGAACACCCCGGTCGGCCTGCGCTGGTTGCGGTTCCTGCGCGAAATCATCGAACGTGAGCGGATCACCATCGTCAACGCACACGCGCCGGTGCCGCTGCTGGCCGACGTCGCCGCTCGCGCAGCCGGTGACCTGCCGTTCGTCTTGACTTATCACACCGGGCCGATGCGAAATGGGCGGCTTCTCTACGATTTGACGTGCCGGACCTACGAACGTGTGGTGCTCACCAGGACCGCGCGGCGTGCCGATCAGGTCATCTGCTCGTCTGATTACGTCGTCGACAGCTATCCCGGGTTGTTCTCGGGCAAGGCGACGACGATACCGCCGGGCGTCGACGTCGACGTCTTCCACGAGGGCGGCGCAACGCCCGAGCCGGACCGGGTTCTGTTCGTCGGCTCTCTCGGAAAGGCGGCTCATTACAAGGGATTGCCCGACCTGATAGCCGCGATGTCGGCTCTGCGCGAGCAGCGACCCGGTGTCCGGCTCGAGGTGGTCGGTGACGGCGACGCGATGGCCGATCACGTCGCTTTGTGCCGGCGACTTGGCGTCAGCGACATCGTCTCGTTCTCCGGCCGACGGGACCGGCATCAGCTGGCTGACGCGTACCGGCGGGCCAGCGTGGTGTCACTTCCCACACATTACGACAGCTTCCCGACCGTTCTTGTCGAGGCCATGGCGACGGCGCGGCCGGTGGTGTCCACGCCGGTCGGCGGCGTCCCCACGCTCGTTACGGACGGTGTCGAAGGCGTCTTACATGCGCCCGGCGATGTGCGTGGCCTCGCGGCGGCGCTGGCCGACTTGCTGGCAAACCCGGCGCGTGCCGCCGATATGGGCCGCCGGGGTGCAAGAAAGGTCCGATCCGAACTCTCCTGGGCCACCCAGTCCGACCGGACCTGCGCAGTCTTCGACAGAGCTCTCGGTGTACCGGCTTGTTATGCGGGCTGACTCGAAGGGAAGCAGATGGTCAGGTTACGAAAGATGAATCAGGACAACGCAAGTCAGACGATAGCCGCCGGTCAGCTGGATATTCTCCTCAGCGGTCAGCCCATCTGGATCATCGCGGGGCCGATGGCCGCGGGCCACACCAAAGACATCACGGCTGCCCTGTTCGGCCTGTCTGCCGGTGATCCCCTGCGACGTCTCGGCTTGGTCCCACAACCGAATTCCCGCGTATGGCGGTTTGATCCCGGTCTGCTCGGCAATGCAGTGCGACACCCCCCGGTGATGGCACCGATTGTCGACAGCGCCGACGGAGTCACGGCTGCCCTGAACTCGATCATGAAGGCGGCTCGGGGCGTTCGCATTCCGGTATCGGTCATGCCGGTCGGTGAGTTCATGGCGTTCCGGTTCGACCACGGGCTCGGTGACGCTCACATCATGCTGAAGATCGTGGGTGAGGTGTCACGCTGCAGTGCCGACGGCTACCCGAGGATGGCCGGCAACGACCTCCGGGCTATCCGCAACCCAGCCGTGTGGTCCGCGCTCAATGTAGCTGTCAGGAAGCCGCGAAGCTTCGCTTCCGCAGTGCGACTGGTGTTACGAGACAGGCTCGCCGCGTTGCCGGCGAGAGTGAAGAACCAGTTGGCGCCGGGAGCCGCAGCGGTGGCGGCGCGAATGGCAGAGCCCTATTGTGCGGTGTTCGTGAGAAGCAGCGACGAATGTCTCGCCGCGTTACGTCGTTATCGCACAGAACATCACCTCGACATGTCCTCCTCGGCTGTGCTGATGTACCTGCTGTGCCGCTCGCTGCGTGAAGCCGGCATTCCGCTGTCGCCGGTGATCGAGGTGCTGGTGGACCTGCGCCGGTACCTCCCACGTGGCCGACGTACATGGGCCAACTTCACCGCGGTGGCCCGGGTCGAGAATCGACCCGACACCACACCGCAGCAGTTCGGCGACACACTGGCAACCCACCTCGCCTCCAGCCGGCCGTTGATCGAGATGGTGGGCGGAGCTGCCAAGTCGCGGCTGCTGTGGCCGCTGAGGCAGCGCCGCTGCGAGGCGGATTGGCTTGTCGCACAACGGTCTCCCACCGGCGAGGCAACCGTCGTGTTCTCCGACATCACCCGGTTGCCCGAGATGGCAGACGTGCGGTGGTTGCCGGATAGCCGACACAACTTCGCGGTTGCGCTGCCGCCGGCGAGCAAGTCGAACATCTCGATTCTGATGTGCTCGCCGTCGCCGGGCGAAATCCAGCTCACGGCTTCGTTTTTCCCGAAGGAGTTCGATGAGGATGCGGTTCGGTGGTCGCTGCGCAGCGTGCTGCAACAACTAGGTTGCGACGATTCGGCCGAGGCGTCGGCCCAGACTTATGCATAGGAACGGACTGAGGCAACAACGTGATTGATGACCATCTCCGGCGCACGCACGACGGCTTGCGAATCTGCCATGTGAACGACATGGGTTGGCAGGCCGGCGGTGCCGAACGAAGTATTCAAACCTTGCGCGGGGCACTCACCGAGCGCGGTCACGTGGTGCACGTCGTCGCCACCGATAAGGAGGCCAGCCAGCACAAGGACGTCTTCGCGGACCTATTGATTCCGTGTATCTCCGGTGGTCCGACGCGGCGGCTCTTGCGTTACTTCTTCTACCTCAGAGCTTTCCGCGAACTTCGGCAGTGTTTCGACACCTTCCGGCCCGACATCATTCATTTCCACGCGATCGGAGAGCTCAGTCCCGCAGCGCTGTTCGCGGCTTGGGGGATCCCGTTCGTGATGACAGTCCACGGCCCCGAGGACTTCACGCGCGCCCTCATCCCTTGGCATTTGCCCAACTCCGACTATCGCAACGGCACTTACCGCAGAGGTGACCTGCGCATCATCGGGCGTCTGCGTTCTCTGTATTTCCGGATGGTCCAGCGCCCCGCGTACCTGTTCGCGTTGCGCCGGTGCAGCGCGCTGATCGCACCGAGCAACTTTTTCGCGCGAGTGCTCGAAGACGAGGTCGGCCCCGAACGCATCGTGCAGATCTACAACGGCATCAACCTTCCGGACGCGGTAGCGCCACCCTGCACGGGACGGCTGTTCTTTGCGGGCCGACTGGAAGCCGTGAAGGGCGTCGAGGTTCTGCTGCGGGCCTTCGCGTTGGCGCGGCTGGAGTGCCCTGGCGTGACCCTGACGATCGCCGGTGACGGCAGTCAGCGCACCGCGCTGCAGGCGTTGGCAGCGGAGCTGAATGTGTCCGATGGCGTGCGGTTCTTAAGCCGCCTGGGCTCTGAGGAAGTGGTGCACGCGTTGGCGAATTCCGACGCATTGGTGATCCCGTCGCTGTGGCCGGAGAACCTGCCGACGGTCGCGCTGGAGGCGATGGGTGTGGGCCGGGCGATCATCGGGAGCCGCGTGGGCGGCATCCCCGAGCTTGTCGCCAACGGCGTCAACGGGTTCTTGACCGAGCCCTATGACGAGCGCGGACTGGCTGACGCGATCGTTCGGCTCGCGTCGGACCCGCAACTGTGCAGACAGCTGGGCGAGGCCGGTCGCCTACGGGCAACGGAGTATTCGGCCGATACGTTCACCGACAGAACGCTCCAGCTCTATGCGCGGACGCTGAACCCGATGGCCCCTGATCGGGCATCGGACAAGCCTCTGGAGAGACTATGAGCTTGAGTCGGCGCGAACGCACCGTCGGTGTAGTCCGACCAAAGCCCCGTCTGGCAATCGTGACGGACGCCGTGGCGCCCTGGCACAGCGGCGGCAAGGAGACCCGCACTCGAGAGTATTCGCAGCGCCTCGCCCGAAGCGGATTCGACGTCGACATCTACACCATGAAGTGGTGGGCGGGCGGCGCGGTGACCGACCAGGGACCTGTTCGGCTGCACGCAATCTGCCGACGGTGGCCGCTGTACGCCGGACAGCGGCGGTCCATCCTGCAAGCCGTCGCATTCGCACTGTCCTGCTTCCGGATGGTGACGGCGCGGTTCGACGTCGTCGAGGTCGATCAAATTCCGATCCTGCCGGTGCTTGTCGTCAAGGCCGTTTGTGTCATCCGGCGAAAGCCACTGATAGCCACCTGGCACGAAGTGTGGGGCCGCAGCTACTGGCGGCGTTATCTGGGCCCGATCGGCGTGTTGGCCTCGTTCGCCGAACGGCTCGTCTTGCAGTTGCCGGATCGGATCATCGCCGTCAGCGAGGGAACGGCGCAACGAATCCGCGAAGTCACGCGCGGGCGCGTGCCCGTGTTCGTCGGGAACAACGGCGTCGACCTCCGCGCGATCTGCGACGTGCCGGCCGGAAACACAAGCACCGACCTGCTTTTCGTCGGGCGGCTGCTGGAGCACAAAGGCGTCGACACAGTGATAGACGGGGTAGCCGAGCTGCGTCAGCGCGGCAGCCGGCTGTCGCTCACGGTCATCGGCACCGGGCCTGAACACCACACGCTGACTCAGCGCGTAGGCGCGCTGAGTCTCACTGACCAGGTGAGGTTCACCGGAGAACTGCAATCGCACGCCGAGGTCATCGGTTGGATGAAGTCCGCCCGGCTCATGGTCTTCCCCACGCGCCGTGAAGGTTTCGGGCTGGCGGCGGTGGAGGCCATGGCCTGCGGCACGCCAGTGATCACCACAGATCATCCGGACAATTTCGCTCGGCTTCTGATTACGCCGGGACGCAACGGGTACCTGAGCCGGGCCGACGGCAGCGATCTGCCGGACGTGATCACGCGCGCGCTGGCTGAGCGTCAGAGGTTGTCAGCCGGGGCCATCCACAGTGCCAACGACTTCAGCTGGGACGAGGCCGTCAACCAGTGCCTGCCCGCCTACAGCGTGACGAAGCCGACGGCTTGCGCACCAGAACCCATGACAACCGGTGGCAGTGATATCGCCTCCCGTCGGCGGCCGGTTGTCGCCAGCATCATCGCGTGTGTGATTTTTTCGATCGCCACGGTGATGTCCGGCGGCTGCAGCAAACCACCGCTGAAGCCGCCTTGGATGTTGACGGCAGCGGGGTCACATGTGGGAATCGCCTACGGGGACACGCTGTTTGGCATGCCGGCGGCGGAACTGTCAGCCACTCTCGATGACGCTGCCGCGCTGGGTGCCAGGTGGGTACGGGCGGATCTATCGTGGCCGAACATCCAACCGGATTCGGCGAATGCCTACGACTGGCACCGCTTCGACCGCCTGGTGGACGCGGTGAGCAAACGGGGGCTGACGCTACTGCCGATCCTCGCGTACACGCCGCCGTGGGCGAGGCCGGCCGGCTGCTTCACTGACAAGTGTGCTCCGGCCAGCGCCGAACAGTTCGCAACGTTCGCGGCTCAGGCTGCGGCGAGGTATCGCGGAGTGACCGTGTGGGAGATCTGGAACGAGCCAAACGCCCAAGGGTTTTGGCAGCCGCAGCCCGACCCGCTCGCCTACGCGCAACTCCTTCGGCTGACGACCCAAAGCATCAAGGCAGCCAACCCTGCCGCCCAAGTGGTGACCGGCGGTCTGTCGATCACCAATCCCAGCCGCGACGGGATCACCCCCCAAGACTTCCTCGCGGCCGTGGTCCGCTCGGGGGTTGCACAGCGAATCGACGGAGTGGGCATCCATCCGTACACATATCCCAATCTTGCTAGTCAACGGGGTCCGTGGGTGAGCCCCAGAGAGGACGCGAGCACCGGGTTGGCGTCGATTCGCAGTATCTTCACCGACGCCGGTCTTCCCGCGCCTCCCATCTGGATCACCGAATTCGGCGCGCCCACTGGCGGCGAGCCGGGCAGCGATGACCACGTCAGCGAAGCGCGTCAGGCCGAGATCGCTGCTGACGCCGTCAAGACCGCCTATGGTGACGAGGGTGTCGCGGCACTGATGTGGTACACCCATCGCGACAGCGACACGGGTTCCACTGATCCCGAGGCCAATTACGGCTTGCGTCGCTCTGACGGCTCCAAGAAGCCGGCATACGACGCGCTCAGGCAGGCGATACTGAGCGGCTGACCCCTATGCACCGGTGGCGAAGTTCTTGATCACCGCAAGAGCCGGCTTCGGGCTGTAGTCGTAATGGACGATGCCGAAGTTGTCCTCGGGGTCGAACCGATGTGTCCCGCGGTCGCGAAGGCTGAACGCGAAGAGCGGCCCCATCCACGAGTTGTTCTGCACATACTGCAGCGCGTAGCTGAACGACAGCGCCTGAACAGCTTCGGTCACCGACGTCGAGTCGGTGCCCGTAGGCGCGCCGAACTCGGTGAGCCAGATCTGTTTTGCGCTGTCCCCACCGGAGACCATCGCGTCACGCATTTGCCACATCTGTTGAAAAGCACTCCACGAGTTCGGCTCATTCGGCAGATACGGGAATGTGTAAGGGTGCATCCCGAACGCATCAAAGTACGAGTTGGCTGCCGCCGAATACAGTCCCTTGACGAAAGTGATCGGCGCGATCTGCGAGTAGCTGTCGGTGGCGGGTGCCAATCCGCCGGAGATGACGAACAAGTCTGAGTTGACCGACTTGATCGCGGCGTAGGTGGCTTTGAGCAGAGTTGCGTAGGCCGTGATGTTCGGTCGCGGCTTCCAGCCGATGTTCGGCTCGTTCCACACCTCCCACACTGCAACTCGGTTCAGATAGCGGGTGGCCGCATCTTCGGCGAACGCCGCGAACTTGGCGGGGTCTTTCGGCGCGCTTTCCTCGGTTGTGACGGCGGCGGCGACCCGCGCCCACCGCGGTGTATGCAGCAGCAGACCGACCGGTTGCATTCCTCGTGCGACGACGGCATCGACCACGCGGTCTACGTTGCTCCAATTACGTTGGCCCTCAGCGGGTTCGATCTCAGACCAATTGAGGTCGACCCGGACGTAGCGGGCGCCGGCCGAGGTCGCAACGTCGAGCACCTTCGATAGGTCGGCGTCCGATAGATAGAGCAGTTCTCCGCCGCCGCTGGCACCGATCAGCACCGGTGTTCCGGGGACTGGTGGCGGCGGCGCGGTGGATGTCAATGTGAGCGAGTCGACCAGAAGTGTGCGTACACAGCCTAAAGCCGAGAAGGCGTTCGTGAAAGCGATTGTTACCGTGTGAGATCCGGCCGCGATGGTGCCTGACGGCGAATATGTGGTCCAGGAATTCGCGCTGACCGTCGTCGCCAGCACCGACTTGCCGTCGACGGACACGGTCATGCGCGGAGAACCCCAACATGCCTTACCCGCTGCCCGGACGGCAATCCTCGACGCTGCTTGCAGGGATATCGTCGCGGTGGCGGTGGACTTCGACCGCAACAACAGGGCTCCGCCAGCCGATGCGGTCGGATCGCTGTAGGCGGCACCGGCGTTGACCGGCGTGACGACCATGTTCTCGGCTTCGACGGTGTCATCCGCGGCCGTAACGGGGGGGGCGAGCGACACGGCGGTTCCGGCTGCAAGGAGTGCTGCGAGTAGCGAGCGAAGCCGGCCCACGGGGCCCCCCTTCGACTGCGAGGAAGTAGTTCACAGCGTCCGCTTAATTTTCAGGGGCATCAATAGGCTCATCTATCACTTCTGTAACAGAAGGAATCCGAATTGAGTCGGGGTGCGTCCGGCATCGTGCGCTTAGGCTTCTCGCATGGAATCCGAACTACGGCCTTCGCTGGATGCCGCCTCGTTACGCGAATCGCTCAGCTCGCCATGGCGTTTCGTCGAGGTCGTCGCAGAAACCGGGTCGACGAACGCTGATCTGGTGGCCCGCGCCAACGCCGGGGAGGACGTCGACGGCGTGGTGCTGTTCGCCGAACACCAGACCGCCGGCCGAGGCCGTAGCGGGCGCACGTGGTCGGCAGCGCCCCGGGCACAGCTCATATTGTCAGCAGGCGTCGGCGCCGCCGACGTGCCGACGGCCTCATGGGGCTGGCTTCCGCTGGCCGCCGGGCTTGCGGTGGTTGATGCGGTGAGCGGTATCGCGGGCGTGGACGCGGTGCTGAAATGGCCCAACGACGTGCTCGCCGGCGATGGAAAACTGGCCGGCATCCTCGCGGAGGCAACCGGGCAGACGATCGTCGTCGGGATCGGGCTCAATGTCACGCTGCGCGCCGACGAGGTCGGCGAACCGCAGGTGACCTCGCTGGCAGATCTTGGCGTCGTCAACGCCGACCGCACCCGGCTGGCCGCCGAACTGCTGCGCTGGCTCGGCGAGCGCGTCACGTCCTGGCGCGCCGGCGACACCGGACTCATGGAGGAGTACCGGTCCAGGTGCGCCACCATCGGTTCCTCGGTGCGGGCCGTGCTGCCCGGCGGCCGCGAAGTCGTCGGCACCGCGTTGCTGGTCGACGACCACGGGCAGCTGCGCATCGACACCGGAAGCGACGTGGTGGCGGTGTCCGCCGGAGACGTCGTGCACCTCCGTCCCAACCTTTAAGGTTCAAGCCGTGGGCTACCCCGACAACGTGCTCGCCAGAGACGAACAGGTGGTGCTGCACCGGCACCCGCACTGGAAGCGGCTGGTCGGCCCAGTGCTCGTGCTGGTGGTCGCCACCGGGGTCGCCGTGTTCGTGGTGGCGGTGGTGCAGCGCACCGACTGGGACCAGACGGCCAAGACGGTTCTCTACTGGGTGGTGGCCGGCATCTGGCTGGTGCTGGTGGGCTGGCTCACCGCCTGGCCGTTCTTGACTTGGCTCACAACACATTTCGTCATCACCGACCGCAGGGTGATGTTCCGCCACGGCGTGCTGACCCGGTCGGGCATAGACATCCCGCTCGCGCGCATCAACAGCGTCGAATTCCGGCACGGGATATTCGACCGGATGCTGCGAACCGGCACGCTGATCATCGAGTCAGCGTCACAAGACCCGTTGGAATTCCACAACATCCCGCAAGTAGAGCGCGTCCACTCGCTGCTGTATCACGAGGTCTTCGACACCCTTGGGGGCGAAGAATCCGACAGCCGGTCCTCGGGCAGGCGCTGACGCCGCCGTGACCGGCGCAGCGGGGTGACGTTCGACTTCTCGTGTGCCTCGTGCACGTCTTCCATCGCCTCGGCGAGACCGCCCGCGGTGAACGTGGACTCCAGCGCCTTCTCCGGGTTGCGGCCGAACTCGTCGGGGAAGACCCAGCGCCGGAACGCCCAGAACCGGAACGCCATCTGCAACAGGTTGCCCAGGATGTAGGCGGAGACGAAGTCGGCGATGTTCTCGACCGTCAGGCTGACGTGCGGCACCCGCAGTCCGAACACGTAGCTGGAGACCCACAGCGGCGCCATCGACAGCAGCACACCTACGCCGCTGAATATGAAGAACAGCAGCGCTTCGTGGTGACGTTCGCGGCCACCGCGATCGCGGAAGCTCCACTCGCGATTGAGGATGTACGACGCGATCACCGCGACGATCCCGGAGATGATCTTGGCGGTCACCGGCTTGGGTTCCAGGACGGTCAGCTTGAGCGTGTAGAACAACGCCGAGTCGATCACGAACGTGGTGGCGCCGACGATGGCGAACTTGATCAGCTCGTGATGCCGCTCTGCTGCCGGCCGGACCACACGCGGGAGACGGGCGATCGTGGCGTCGGTGAAGGACACAACACGGCAGTCTACGTAAGAGCGGGCCCCACTGCCGAACCGTGCGCGCCAACCGCGCACGCCGCGCATGACACCATGGCAACGTGCGTAACTCGTCTGGTGCCCTGCCCGTGGTGGCGATGATCGGTGCTGGTCAGCTCGCTCGCATGACTCATCAGGCGGCGATTGCCCTGGGCCAGAGCCTGCGGGTGCTCGCGGTTTCGGCTGACGACCCGGCAGCTCAGGTCAGCCCGGATGTGGTGCTCGGCCGCCACGACGACCTCGACGCGCTTCGCCGCGCGGCCGACGGCGCGAGCGTGGTGACGTTCGACCATGAGCACGTCCCCACAGAACTGCTGGACAAGCTGGTCGCCGAGGGTGTGACCGTGGCGCCGTCGCCGGAGGCGCTGATCCACACCCAGGACAAGCTGGTGATGCGGCGGCGCCTGGAGTCGCTCGGCGCGCCGGTGCCCCGGTTCGCCGAGGCGGCCGCCGTCGACGACGTCGACGCGTTCGCCGCCCGCGTCGGCGGTCCCGTGGTGGTCAAGACCGTACGCGGCGGCTACGACGGCAAGGGGGTGTTCCTGCCCGACGACCTCGGCTCGGCCCGCGACGTGGTGGCCCGGCTGCTGGCCGACGGCGTGCAGGTGCTGCTGGAGGAGCGCGTCGAGATGCGGCGAGAGCTTGCGGCGCTGACCGCGCGGTCGCCGTTCGGCCAGGGCGCTGCGTGGCCGGTGGTGCAGACCGTGCAGCGCGACGGCATCTGCGTGCTGGTGGTGGCACCGGCTCCCGGGTTGGACCCGGACACCGCTGCCGAGGCCGAAGAGCTGGCGTTGTGGCTTTCGTCGCAGCTCGGCGTGGTCGGACTACTGGCGGTCGAGCTGTTCGAAACCGTCGACGGCCGGCTGCTGGTCAACGAGCTCGCGATGCGCCCGCACAACTCCGGGCACTGGACTATGGACGGCGCCACGACCAGCCAGTTCGAGCAGCATCTGCGGGCGGTGCTGGACTATCCGCTCGGCGACACCGCACCCGTGGTGCCGGTGACGGTGATGGCCAACGTGCTGGGCGCAGCGCAGACGCCGACGATGACGATGGACGAGCGGCTGCATCACCTGTTCGCCCGCATCCCCGATGCTCGGGTGCACCTCTACGGTAAGGCCGAGCGGCCCGGCCGCAAGATCGGCCACGTCAACATTCTCGGCCGCAGCGGCTCGCCCGACGACGACGATCACGTGGCCACGCTGCGCGAGCGGGCCTTGCGGGCGGCACACTGGTTGTCGCACGCCCAGTGGACCGACGGATGGGACGCGCATGCCTGAACCGCGGGTCGGCCTGATCATGGGCAGCGACAGCGATTGGCCGGTCATGGAGGCCGCCGCCCACGCGTTGGCCGAATTCGACATTCCGTTCGAGGTGGGCGTGGTGTCCGCACACCGCACCCCGGCCCGCATGCTCGACTACGCCCGCGGCGCGGCGTCGCGCGGCATCGAGGTGATCATCGCCGGGGCGGGAGGAGCCGCGCACCTGCCCGGCATGGTCGCGTCGGCCACGCCGCTGCCGGTGATCGGCGTACCGGTGCCGCTGGCCAAGCTCGACGGCCTCGATTCGCTGCTGTCGATCGTGCAGATGCCGGCCGGCGTGCCGGTGGCCACGGTGTCGATCGGCGGCGCCCGCAACGCCGGGCTACTGGCGGTACGGATCCTGGCGGCGTCAGACCCCCGACTGCGGCAGCGCATCGAGGATTTCCAGCGCCGACTCGAGGCGTCGGTGCTGGAGAAGGACGCCGCCCTGAAAGACCGGTTGCTGGGCCCCGAAGGTACCGTTACTGGGGAGTAGCAAGGAGGCCGAGATGGCTAAATGGGCCGGTGATCCGTCGTTCGACGTCTTCAAACTGCCGGACGAGCACAACGAGCTGCGCGCGGTGGTGCGCGAGCTGTGCGAGAAGGAAATTGCCCCGCACGCCGCTGATGTGGACCAGAACTCACGGTTCCCCGAGGAGGCGCTCAAGGCGCTCAACGAGTCCGGCTTGTCAGCTGTTCACATCCCGGAGGAGTACGGCGGGCAGGGCGCCGACGCGGTCGCCACCTGCATCGTCATCGAGGAGGTGGCGCGCGTCGACGCGTCGGCGTCGCTGATCCCCGCGGTCAACAAGCTCGGCACCATGGGGCTGATCCTGTCCGGCTCCGACGAGCTGAAGAAGCAAGTGCTGCCGTCGCTGGCCTCGGGCGAGGCGATGGCGTCGTATGCGCTGTCCGAGCGGGAGTCGGGCAGCGACGCGGCCGCGATGCGTACCCGCGCCCGCGCCGACGGGGATTCGTGGGTGCTCAACGGCGCCAAGGCGTGGATCACCAACGGCGGCAAGTCGACCTGGTACACGGTGATGGCGTCGACCGATCCCGACAAGGGCGCCAACGGCATCTCCGCGTTCGTCGTGCACAAAGACGACGAGGGTTTCACGGTCGGGCCGAAGGAACGCAAGCTCGGCATCAAGGGCTCACCCACCACCGAGCTGTACTTCGAGAACTGCCGCATCCCCGGCGACCGCATCATCGGCGAGCCGGGCACCGGGTTCAAGATTGCGCTGGCCACACTCGACCACACCCGCCCGACCATTGGCGCGCAGGCCGTCGGCATCGCACAGGGCGCGCTGGACGCGGCTATCGCCTACACCAAGGAGCGCAAGCAGTTCGGCCGGTCGATCGCGGAGTTCCAGGGCGTGCAGTTCATGCTGGCCGACATGGCGATGAAGGTCGAGGCCGCCCGGCTGATGGTGTACAGCGCGGCAGCCCGCGCCGAACGCGGCGAGCCGAACCTGGGCTTCATCTCCTCGGCGTCGAAGTGCTTCGCGTCCGACGTGGCGATGGAGGTCACCACCGACGCCGTGCAGCTGTTCGGCGGCGCCGGCTACACCGAGGACTTCCCGGTGGAGCGGATGATGCGCGACGCCAAAATCACCCAGATCTACGAGGGCACGAATCAGATTCAGCGAGTGGTGATGTCGCGCGCGCTGCTGCGCTGAGGCATCGGTCAGAGCGTCACGGTCACGTTTTCGGTGACGCGGCGGCGCTCCATTGCCGACCGGTCGGCATGGGCCACCTGCACCAGTGACGCACCGACGGCGAACACCGCGACCAGGCCGTTTACCAGCGCGGCATCGGTAGTCCAGTCGGCGGTCGACAGCACCCGGTCATGACTCGAAACGCCTTGCGCTGCAGCAGAATCAGCGGCCCAGGCGAGGACCTCGTCGGCTGAGCGGCCACCGAGCGCGGGACCCGGCTGCCGCTCGGCGGAGATCTGGTCGGCCTGCACCCGCACTGTCGTCGCGTAGTCGACGACGCCGGGAGGAAGGTCGTTCACGGGCCGGCCGAAGGGGTCCAGCGACAGCGCCACCACGTCATCGGCGTCGGCATCGGCAACAGCGTCGGCAGTGCACATCACCACGTCCGCGTCGCCGCCACCGATCACCACCTCCGCACCGATCCACCACACCCCGAACACCACCGCCGCCGTCTGCCAATGAGCCGGCAACAGCACCGCGACCCGGCTGCCCGGCCCGGTGCCGAGCTCGTCGCGAAGCAGGTTCGCGGTCTTGGCAGCCCAGTTCGCGAACGTGGCCGTCGACAGCTCGATCCGCTCGCCGGAGGCGTCGTCGTAGTAGGTGATCCGCGGTTTGGACGGGTCCGTTCGCAACAACGGATCGAGCACTGCCGCAGCCAGATTGGTCACTGGTTCAGTTGACGCACTGCGGGTCGTTCGAACCTGCGGTGATGATCGGCGACGGCGGCGGCGCCTCGGAATCGGTGGCTGTGTCACCGGTGGTTGCGGCTGCCGGATCGACGGTCGCGACGGTGGGATTGGTGCTGTCCAGCCCAGAGCCGGGCCCGGTGTAGTCAGCGGTGAGCACCACCCGCACGGTGCCCGGGCGCACCGACGGGTCGGCCACCACCGGCAGTCCGCCGAGCTGCTTGGCCACCGCTTGCGCACCGAGGTCGTCGGCCTTGGCCGCGTGCACCTGGCTGCCCGGGACGTGCCCGCCGTCGTGGTTGCCGATCGGCCCCGGCTGAAACCCGTTGTTGGCCAACACCTGTGACACCGCCGCTGCCAGACCGTTGATGTCGCTGTCGTTTTCGACCTCGACCGCAGTGTTGGCCGGTGTGTAGGCCAGCTCTTCGGTCTTGCCCTGCGCCTGGTCGCTCAGCAAGCCCTTGACCCACTCCTGCACCTGCGAGGGGTCCACCCGCACCACGCTCTGCATGCCGTCGTCGCTCCAGCCCGACTCGTCGAGCACCGGGATGGTCGCGAACGCGACGTTGCCTGCGGCCAGCTTCTGCAGCTCCTTGATGAAGTCCATGATGTCCCAACCGTCCGACAGCACCACAGAGCGCTGGATCGCCGTCTGCAGGCGCTCCAGCGCCGATGGGCTGGACAGGGTCTTACCTGAAATCACTTGATGCGCAAGGGAAGCCATGACAACCTGCTGGCGCACCACCCGGTCGAGGTCACCGCGGGGCAGATCGTGACGCTGTCGGACGAAGCTCAGCGCCTGCGGCCCGCTCAGCCGCTGCCAGCCGGCCGGGAAGTCCGCACCCGAAAGAGGTTCGTAGACAGCATCTTTCAAGCACACGTCGACACCGCCGATGGCGTCGGTGATCAACGCGAAGCCCAGCAGTCCCACTTCGGCGTAATGGTCGACGGTAACGCCGGTGAGATCGGCGACGGTCTTGATCAGTGCCTCGCGCCCCGCCTCGGTGGCCTGGGCGTCGGCCTGCGCATCACTGACGCCCGACTCGACAAGCTGGATGCGCTTCTGTTCTCTGGTCTGACCGTAGACGCCGTTGATCTTCGTCTTCCCCAGGCCGGCAGCCTGCACGTACGAGTCGCGGGGGATCGAGATGGCCGTCGCAGACTTCCCGTTGTCCGGAATGCGCACCAGGATGATCGTGTCGGTGTTGGTGGACACGTCGTCGCCGGCGTGCAGCTGGGCGAGTTCGTCCTCGCTGAGCGGATTGCCGTGAGCGTCGGTGCGGCTGTCCATGCCGACCAGCAGGATGTCGATCGCGCCGTCCTCGCCGCCGGTGCCCAGCAGCGGCGAGCTGATGTGCAGGATGCCGTTCTCCAGCGAACGGATCTTGCTCCACGCCAGTCCGGTGGCCAACACGATCGCACACGCCACCACAGTGCACAGCACCCGCACGCCACGGCGCGCGTTCGCGGCCGGGCCGGCGGTTGGCACAGCAGGCACGAAGAAACCCCATTCAGTTCGGTAGCTGCGACCAGGCTACTGGCGCAGGCGCCGCAGACGCCGTAGCCGAGGCCCGGCGTGCCAGACTCGAAAACCGTGGGCCACCGAATCGTTATCACCGGCGCGCGGGGGCAGGTCGGGCGCCGGCTGGCCGTCGACGCGGCCTGCGCCGGTCACGACGTGGTGGCGCTGACCTCCACCGACTGGGACATCACCACTGCCGGTGCCGGTGACGGGATCGTCGAACCCGGCGACGTGGTGGTCAACTGCGCCGCCTACACCGCGGTGGACGCCGCCGAGTCGGACGCCGAGACTGCGCACGCGGTGAACGCGGTCGGTCCCGGAAACGTCGCGCGCAGTTGTGCGCGGGTGGGCGCGCGGCTGATCCACCTGTCCACCGACTACGTGTTCAGCGGACGTTTCGCCGGTTCACCCCGGCCCTATGACGTCGACGACCAGCCGGAGCCGCTGTCGGTGTACGGGCGCACAAAGCTCGCCGGCGAGGAGGCGGTCCACGCCGTCTTGCCCGACGCGCAGGTGGTGCGCACTGCCTGGGTCTACACGGGCGTCGGCAATGACTTCGTCGCCGCCATCGCGCAACGCGCACGCGGCGGGGAGGAGATCGACGTGGTGGCCGACCAGATCGGCTCGCCCACGTTCGTCGCCGACCTGGTCGGTGCGCTGCTGCAGATCGCCGCGGGCGGTATCAGCGCGCCCCTGCTGCACGCCGCGAACGCCGGCGCCGTCAGCCGGTTCGATCAGGCCAGGGCCGTCTACGAAGAGCTGCACGCCGACCCGCAACGGGTCCGGCCCGTCGCCGCCGACCGCAAGCCGCGGCCCGCCCCACGGCCGGCCTACTCCGCGTTGTCGGCCCGGTTGTCTGCCGCTGCCGGACTGACTCCGTTGCGGCCGTGGCGCGACGCACTGGCCGCCGCGCTGTCCGCCAGCGAGACCCGTGCGCGCGAAAGCTCGGCTGACGACGCTGGTCGGGGCTGAGAACCGTTACCCTCTACGCCGTGAGTGAGGGAGTTGGCGCGTCCCGTGAGTGACATGTTGACGGTGGTGACGGTGACGTACTCGCCGGGTCCGCACCTGCACCGGTTCTTGGCGAGTTTGTCGCACGCCACCGACCGGCCCGTCACCGTCGTCATGGCCGACAACGGGTCGACCGACGGCAGCCCCGAGGCCGCGTTGGCCGAGTTCCCGAACACCCGCCTGCTGCGCACCGGCGGCAATATCGGTTACGGCGCCGCGGTGAACCGCGCGGCCGCCGAACTCGGCCCGGAGACAGACTTCTTCGTCGTCGCGAACCCCGATGTGCAGTGGGGGCCGGCGAGCATCGACCTGCTGCTGGAGGCGGCCGGCCGCTGGCCGCGAGCCGGCACGCTGGGCCCGTTGATCCGCGACCCGGACGGCTCGGTGTATCCGTCGGCACGTCACCTTCCCAGCCTCGTCCGAGGCGGCCTGCACGCGGTGATCGGACCGCTGTGGCGCACCAACCCGTGGACGGCGGCTTACCGCCAGGAGCGTCTGGAGCCCAGCGAACGGCCGGTCGGCTGGCTGTCGGGGTCGTGCCTGTTGGTGCGCAAGGCCGCCTTCGACGAGGTGAACGGATTCGACGAGCGCTACTTCATGTATATGGAAGACGTCGACCTCGGCGACCGGCTCGGCAAGGCCGGCTGGCAGAACGTCTACGTGCCCTCGGCGGAGATTTTGCACGACAAGGGCCACGCCACCGGCCGCGATCCTGCCCGAAACCTCGTCGCACACCACCAGAGCACCTACATTTACCTTGCCGATCGGCACCCGCACTGGTGGCAGGCGCCCCTGAGGTGGGCGATGCGGTTCGCGCTTGCGGTGCGGTCCCGGTTGGCGGTGCGAGGCTCCCGGCGCAAGCTGGCGAAAGGCAGGTGAGATGACGGACACCTCGATCGACCCGGCGCACGTCGACGCGATCGTGCTCGTCGGCGGCCAGGGCACGCGGCTGCGGCCGCTGACCCTGTCGGCGCCCAAGCCGATGCTGCCGACTGCCGGGCTGCCGTTTCTGACCCACCTGCTGTCGCGGATCGCGGCCGCCGGAATCCACCATGTGGTGCTGGGCACGTCGTACAAGGCCGAGGTGTTCGAATCCGAGTTCGGTGACGGTTCCAAGCTGGGTCTGCAGATCGACTACGTCACCGAAACCGAACCGCTGGGCACGGGCGGCGGGATCGCCAACGCCGCCGCCGGACTGCGCCACGACACGGTCATGGTGTTCAACGGCGACGTGCTCTCCGGGGCCGACCTGGTGTCGATGCTCGAGACGCATCACCGCCTGGACGCCGATGTGACCCTGCACCTGGTGCGCGTCGGCGACCCGCGCGCGTTCGGCTGCGTGCCCACCGACGATGAGGGTTTGGTCACCGCGTTCCTGGAGAAGACGCAGGACCCGCCGACCGACCAGATCAACGCCGGCTGCTACATCTTTCGCCGCTCGGTGATCGACCGCATTCCTCGCGGCCGGCCGGTGTCGGTGGAGCGCGAGGTGTTCCCGGCGCTGCTGTCGGACGGGCTGAGGGTGTGCGGCTACGTTGACGCGAGTTACTGGCGCGACATGGGTACGCCCGAGGATTTCGTCCAAGGATCGGCCGACCTCGTTCGCGGGATCGCGCCGTCGCCGGCGCTGGGCCACCAGCGCGGCGAGAAGCTGGTGCACGACGGCGCCGCGGTGGCGCCCGGAGCGGTGCTGGTCGGCGGCACGGTGGTCGGTCGCGGCGCGGAGATCGGGCCGGGGGTGCGGCTGGACGGCGCGGTGATCTTCGACGGTGCGCGGGTGGAGGCCGGGTCGCGCATCGAGCGGTCGATCATCGGGTTCGGCGCGCGCGTAGGGCCGCGGGCGCTGATCCGCGACGGCGTGATCGGCGACGGCGCGGACGTCGGCGCGCGGTGTGAGCTGCTGCGCGGCGCACGGGTATGGCCCGGCGTGACGATTCCCGACGGCGGCATCCGGTTCTCCACCGACGTCTGACCGCTATGCGATTTCGGTGCGCAAACCGGCGCTGAGCGCACGTTAGCGCCCCGAAATCGCGTACGAAACCAGTTGAGCGAGGCCGTAATCCATGTCATTCGGCATGGCGTCGAGGCCCCACCACCGCAGATCCAGTGATTCGTCGGTGACCGCGAATTGCGCATCCGGCGGCGCGTGCCCGACGAACTGCAGGTCGAGGTGTCGAGTCGGCACACCCAGCGAACACGTCACCGGGTGGACGTGAATGGCGGTCAGCTCAGGAGCCAGCGAGAGCGCCGCAATGCCGGACTCTTCGACGGCCTCACGTCGGGCTGCGGCGACGATGTCGGCGTCGACGTCCTCGCAGTGCCCACCGAGTTGAACCCACCGGCCCAACCGCGGATGAAGCGTCAGCAGAGCGCGCGTGCCGGTGTGGTCCAGCAGAAGCGTGGAGGCGGTGATGTGGCCCGGCTCGCATTCGCGCCGGCATGCGTCGGCCCGCGCGAGCACGAACGCGAGCACCGCTCCACGCATCGCGTCTTGCGCGGGATCCGGTGCGCGCCAGTCGGACAGCGTCGTGATCACCGAATCGCGCAGGCTCACTTGTGCACCAGCAGCCCAGCCACCGAGGCGGGCTCACGCGGGGCCAGCGGTTCGGCAGGATAGCCAATTGCTATAGCCCCCAACGGTTCCCAGGAGACGGGCAGGTCGAGTTCGTCGCGTACTTCCTCTGGCGCGAAGATTGTCGACCCCACCCAGCAGCTGCCTATGCCGCGCACGGCCAACGCGACCAGCAGCCCTTGAACGGCGGCACCGACCGCCACGGTGAACATCGTGTGCTCGGCTGCGGTGCGGGTGCTGTCGGGATAGTCGTGCGCGCCGTCGGGCACCAGGAACGGAATCACCAATTCTGGTGCCTCGTAGAGGATTTGACCGCGGGCCACTCGCGCGTCGACGGCGTGTGCCGGTTTGCCGTCGCGCGTGAGGTCGTCGCGCCAGCGGGCCTTCATGCGGTCCAGCAGTGCGACCCGGCGGTCACGATCACGCAACCAGACGAACCGCACCGGGCGCGTGTGATGCGGCGCCGGCGCAGTGAGTGCATCCGCGACGGCGGCTTCGATGTGCTGAGGCGGCACCTGCTCGGGCGTGAACCGCCGCACAGACCGGCGCAGCAGCAGCGCCTGCCGGCGACCTTCGGCAAGTGCCTCCTCGGTGCCGAGCCAGAACAGATCTTCGTCGCCGGCCCGCACCAGCCGCGCGGCGGTGGAGCCGTCGTCGGTAATTGCCAGGCCGCGCACCACAGCCACCGGGACACCGGTCAGCTTGCCCTTGACAAGGTCTGCGGCGCAAGCCAATTCGTCAGCGACCGCGACTTCGGTCACCACCAGCTCGTTGCCGTACGCGTCGTGAGCGCCGGCATAGGCATGCAGCACCTCGACACCGGACGCACCGATCGCGACGTCGATCTGCCCGTTGCGCCACGCGCGACCCATCGTGTCGGTGATCAGCACACCGACAGTGACGCCGAGCCGTTCCCGCAGCCGCGCCCGCAATGTCGCCGCGCTGGCGTCAGGGTCGACCGGAAGCAGCGCGAGCTCGGTGGCCCCGACATTCGAGCCGTCGACGCCCGCGGCGGCCTGCACCAGCCCCAGCGCGTTCTCAGTGATCAGCGTCTTGCCCTTGCGCGCCAGAACCCTGACTGCTTCGGCGTCGATCAGCTTGCGGCGCAGGTCATCTCGGGCCTGTGGGTCGGCCGGCGCCGGCACGATGCGGCCCTCGCACTTGCTCACGACCTTACTGGTGACCACCACCACGTCGCCGTCGCGCAGCCACGGCGCTGCCGTGGCGATCGCCGCGGCCAGGTCGTCGCCGGGCCGGAACTCGGGAAGCCCGGCTACCGGCAGCAGCTCGACGCGGCGCGCCGACCCGTGATCGGTCACGACCGCGGCTCCGACGTCAGCCCGGCCAACTCCAGACCGCTGCGCACCATGTCTGCGGTGGCGGCCGGGTTCGTCATCAGCAGCGGCACCGCACGAACGGTCACCCCGTCGATGGTCGCGGTGTCGCCTTCGTGGATCAACCAGCCGTCGAGGATCCCGACTCCGCTGCGGGCGCCGTAGTAGGCGCCGACGGCCTCCGACGTGCTGGGCACACCGATCACCCGCAGGCATTCATCGGCCATGCCGCGCAAGGGTTTTCCGCTGACTATCGGGGAGTAACCGATCACCGGCGCGGAGGTGGAGCGCAATGCGCCGCGGATGCCGGGGATCGCCAGGATTGCGCCGATGCTGACGACGGGGTTCGACGGTGCCAGAAACACCACGTCCGCGGATTCGATCGCGTCGACGACGCCGGGTCCGGCGGTGGCCTTCTCGGCGCCGACGAACGCGAAGCTGTGCGTAGGCACCTGCGCGCGGTAGCGAACCCACCACTCCTGGAAGTGGATCGCGCGCTGTGCGCCGTCGGCGGGATCGGTGATGACGACGTGGGTTTCGCAGCGGTCATCACTGGCGGGCAGCAGTGTCGCGCCGGGCGACCAGCGGTGGCACAGTGCTTCGGTCACTTGCGACAGTGGATAGCCTGCCCGCAGCATCTGGCTGCGCACCAGATGGGTCGCCAGGTCGCGGTCGCCGAGCCCGAACCAGTCGGGCTGCACGCCGTAGCGGGCCAATTCCTCCTTCGCGTGCCAGGTTTCGTCGCGGTGGCCCCAGCCGCGCTCGGGGTCGATGCCGCCGCCGAGGGTGTACATGCACGTGTCCAGATCGGGGCAGACGCGCACGCCGTGCATCCACGCGTCGTCGCCGATGTTGACGACGGCGGTCAGCTCATGCGTGCTTTCGCCGGTGGCGAACTGGCCGAGGCCGAGCAGGTGCTGAACGCCCAAAAGGAAGCGCGCCCCGCCGACGCCGCCCACGAGAACGGTGACCTTCACAACCCAGGACACTAAGCCTTCGCCCGCGCGCGCGTTCGCCGCGGTGCGACACGCCGCAGAAACGACGCGCCGAATCTCGATAACGAGATGGTATGAATTTTGGTTCTAACGCTTGACCGGGCCTGCTCACAAGTGTGTAATCACATCAGTGTCATTCCCGGTTCGCCAGCCGGTTCCGGTGCAGCAGACCGAGATTCGATCACTTGTTCGAATTCTGCTGAATAGTGGGCGACATCCACAACCAACTGCGATTCTTAGGTTAGGAGGCGAAATGCCTTACGAGCAAAGCGATTTCCCGCGACCGATCCGGCTGGTCGACCGCGGATTGAGCGCGGCAGGCAGCGCGCCGCAAACCCACTCCGACGACGAGGCACCCAGCGCCCAGCGAGCTAACTTGGCTTTGGTGCCTGACTTTTTCGGTCTGCCACCGGACGCCCCGGACGACCAATGGCAGGAGCGGGCACTGTGCGCCCAAACCGACCCGGAGGCGTTCTTCCCCGAAAAGGGCGGCTCTACCCGTGAGGCCAAGCGCATCTGCATGGGCTGCGAGGTTCGCGGCGAGTGCCTCGAATACGCACTGGCCCATGACGAGCGCTTCGGCATCTGGGGCGGTCTCTCCGAGCGGGAGCGCCGCCGCCTCAAGCGCGGCATCATCTAGCCCCCAACTGCTCAGGCACCCAGGCGCTCAGTCGTCGTCGATCGTCGGGTCGATGACGGAGGGTTCGACACCCAGATACGTCGCCACCTGAGCCACCAGCAACTCATGCAACAAGTCCGCAAGTTCGTCGCTGTCTTTGGCGCGCCGCTCGATCGGCTTGCGAAACAAGACGATGCGTGCGCGCGTCGAATTACCCCGAACGTCCACACCGGCGGGGATCAATCGGGCCAGGGCGATCGGCCCGTCGGCCACCACCTCCGGCGGCCACTGCACACTGTCCGGATCCTTGGGGGAGATGCGCGGGATCTCGTCGACCGCGACGTCGAGCCCGGACACCCGGTCGCGCCACCGCTGCTCGATCGGCTCATAGGCCTCGAGCACCGCCATGTCGAATCGCTCGGCGCGGCTGCGCCATCCGGGCACCGTCGGCGGCAACAACGGACCCCTCATCTCCCGTCGCCGGGAACGGCGTCTACCGGCCACGCGGGCGATCGTAACGGTTGGGGATCTTCGCTTCGGACCGTGCGCGTGTCCGGCGGCGGCCGACGATCCCGCACGATAGCCTTCCCGACGTGAACGTTCCCCGTCGCTGCTGCCGGCCCGGGTGTCCTCAATATGCGGTCGCGACGCTGACGTTTGTCTACTCGGATTCCACGGCGGTCGTCGGCCCGCTGGCCACCGCGCCGGAACCGCATTCGTGGGACCTGTGTGTGGGACACGCCAGTCGCATCACCGCCCCGCGCGGATGGGAGCTGGTTCGCCACGCCGGGCCGCTGCCCACCAGTCCCGACGAAGACGACTTGGTCGCGCTCGCCGACGCGGTCCGGGAGAACCGTGACGGCGGCCGGGGCAACTTCGTGATGGGAAGCCGGGGCAGTGCAGCGCTCGACGACTCGCCCGCCGGCGGCCGATACCAGCAGATCGATCCGGTCAACGGCGCGCCCGTCGGCACCCACGGCGCCGTGCTGGCCCCGCCACCTTCTGCGTCGTCCAAGGCCGGTAGACGCCGCGGCCACCTCAGGGTGTTGCCGGACCCGCAGTGAGTTGAACCTGAGGCCGGGGGCAAACAGTTAGGCTGGCGCCAACAGTAGCGTTCTCGACCAGGAGTCAACCTTCGTCATGTCCCGGCCCGCTGCGTTGGTGCACAGCGTGATCAAGGCCTACGACGTTCGTGGGCTGGTCGGCGATGAGATCGACGAGCCGTTCGTCGCCGAAGTCGGCGCCGCATTCGCGCGGTTGCTGCGCGACGAAGGTGCGCGGCAGATGGTGCTCGGGTATGACATGAGGTCGAGTTCACCGGCGCTCGCCGCGGCATTCGCCGACGGTGTGACCGGCCAAGGCCTCGACGTGGTCCGCATCGGTCTGGCGTCCACCGACCAGCTGTACTTCGCGTCCGGCATGCTGGACTGCCCCGGCGCGATGTTCACGGCCAGCCACAACCCTGCCGCCTACAACGGCATCAAGCTCTGCCGGGCCGGCGCAAAACCGGTGGGCCGCGACACCGGGCTCGCCGCGATCAGCGAGCACATGATCGCCGGCGTGCCCGACTATGACGGGCCGGCCGGCAAGGTCACCGACCGCGACGTGCTCGCCGACTACGGCGAATTCCTGCGGTCCTTGGTCCACCTCAGCGGAGGGCGGGCGCTGCGGGTGGCGGTTGACGCGGGTAACGGGATGGCCGGCCACACCACACCCGCGGTGCTCGGCCCGATCCCCTCGATCACCGTCGAGCCCTTGTATTTCGAACTCGACGGCACGTTCCCCAACCACGAGGCCAACCCGCTGGACCCGGCCAACCTGGCCGACTTGCAAGAGCATGTCCGGGCGACCGGTGCCGACATCGGGCTGGCTTTCGACGGGGATGCCGACCGCTGCTTCGTGGTCGACGAACGCGGCGAGCCGGTGTCGCCGTCGGCTGTCACGGCGCTGGTAGCGGCTCGCGAACTCGACCGGGAGATCGGTGCCACCGTGATCCACAACCTGATCACGTCGCGTGCCGTGCCGGAGCTGGTGACCGAGCGCGGGGGGACGCCGGTGCGCTCACGCGTCGGGCACTCCTACATCAAGGCGCTCATGGCCGAGACAGGCGCGATCTTCGGTGGCGAGCATTCTGCGCACTACTACTTCCGCGACTTCTGGGGCGCCGACTCCGGCATGCTGGCCGCGCTGCACGTGCTCGCGGCACTCGGCGAGCACGATCGGCCGCTGTCGGATCTGATGGCCGACTATCAGCGCTACGAGCAGTCCGGCGAAATCAACTTCACGGTCGCCGACGCCCAGGATTGCATCGACGCCGTACTGAAATCGTTCGGCACACATATCGTCTCGATCGACCACTTGGACGGCGTGACCGTCGACTTGGGTGAGGGCACCTGGTTCAACATCCGGATGTCCAACACCGAGCCGTTGCTGCGGTTGAACGTCGAAGCGCGGACCCCGGAGGCGGTGGATGCCGTGGTGGACCGAGTCGCAGCCGAAATCCGTTCTGCGTCAAAGGTTTCGTCATGAATGCCACGCGGTCGGTGATCGACCTCGACGACGTCGACGGGCTCGTCGCCGCCGATACCGAAGGCCTGCTGCGGGCGGCGTCGACGGCCGGGGCACATGTGCGTGCGACGGCTGCCGCGGTCGACGAGGGGGCGCTGGAGTCGCTGGCCGGTCCGCAACCGCGCACGGTGGTCTGGGTGGCCGGGCGCGGCACCGCCGGCACTGCCGGTCGCATGGTGTCCGCGCTCGTCGGCCAGTCTGCCGGGGCGCCGATCATGGTGGCCGCCGGCGCGCCGCCGTGGATCGGCCCGCTCGACGTGGTCGTGGTGGCCGGCGACGATCCCGGCGACCCTGCGTTAGTGGCCGCCGCGTCGATGGGAGTGCGGCGCGGCGCGCGGGTGCTGGTGGTCGCGCCGTTCGAAGGACCGCTGCGAGACGCCGCTGCCGGACGGGCCGCGGTGCTCGAGCCGCGGCTGCCGCTGAACGACGCGTTCGGGTTGACCCGCTATTTCGCCGCCGGCTTGGCCGCTGTGTCGACGGTCGACCCCGCAGTGCACGCCGACATCGCCGCGCTGGCCGACGACGTCGACGCTGAAGTGCTGCGCAGCAGTGCCGGCCGCGAAGTGGTCACCAACCCGGCCAAGGCACTGGCGGATCGTATGGTGTCGCGCCGCGTGGTGCTGGCCGCCGACTCCGCCGCCGCGTTGGCCTTGGCGCAGCACGGCAGCGCGGTGCTGCTGCGGATTTCGGGCACCGTGGCCGCCGCGGCCGGACTGGGTGACGTGGTGGTGGCGCTGCGGTCGGGTTTCCAACGGGGGCACGTGGATTCGGTGGACGCGATCTTCCACGACGAAGAGATCGACGGTCCGCTGCCGGAGCGCCTGCGGGTTCTCGCGTTGACGCTCACCGATGAACGCGCCGTGGTGGCGGCCCGCACGGCAGGGCTCGACGACGTCGACCTGGTGGGTGCCGCAGACGTGACGGATCCCGCCGCGGCGGGGATCGGCACCGCCGACGCGCAATTGGCAGTGCTGGCGGTGCGGTTGGAAATGGCCGCGGTGTATCTGCGATTGATTCGGGGTTAGCGACGTGCATCTGTTACGCGGCGCGGTGCGCACCTACGCGTGGGGGTCCCGCACGGCGATCGCCGAATTCACCGGAAGACCAACTCCCACAAAACATCCCGAGGCCGAGCTGTGGTTCGGTGCGCACCCCGGCGATCCGGCGTGGCTGCAGACCGACGCCGGAGACCGGTCCCTGCTCGAGACCCTCGCGGCCGATCCTGAAGGCCAGCTCGGCGTATCGGTGGTCGAGCGATTCGGCGAACGCCTGCCGTTTCTGGTGAAGGTGCTGGCCGCTGACGAGCCGCTGTCATTGCAGGCGCACCCGAGCGCGCGGCAGGCCGCCGAGGGGTTCGACCGCGAGGAGCGGCTGGGCATCCCGGTGACCTCGCCGACGCGCAACTACCGTGACCGCAGCCACAAACCCGAGCTGGTGATCGCGGTGGAACCGTTCGAGGCGCTGGCGGGGTTTCGCGACGTGGCGCACACCGTCGAGCTGATGAAGGCGCTGGCGGTACCGCTCCTCGATCCGTTCATTGCGCTGCTCAACGGCCAGCCCGACGCCGACGGGCTGCGGGCACTGTTCACCACCTGGATCACCGCGCCGCAACCGGACCTCGACGTATTGGTGCCTGCAGTGCTCGACGGCGCTATCGACTACATCCGTTCGGGCGCAAAGCAATTCGCCGATGAGGCGAAAACGGTGCTGGAGCTCGGCGAGCGGTATCCCGGTGACGCCGGCGTACTAGCGGCGCTGCTGCTGAACCGCATGCACCTCGAGCCGGGGGAGGCTCTCTTCCTGCCGGCGGGCAACCTGCACACCTATCTGCGCGGCGTGGCGCTGGAAGTGATGGCCAATTCAGACAACGTGTTGCGCGGCGGGTTGACCCCCAAGCACGTCGACGTCCCGGAGCTGCTGCGGATCCTCGACTTCCATCCCGTCGCAGCAGAATCGATGCGTCCCGAAATACGTTGGGAGGGACCAGAGCTCGTGTACCTGGCACCGGCCGACGAATTCGCGGTGTCGTGTTTGCGCATAGACGGCGAGAACCTGGGACACGAGATCGACACCGCCGTTCGACATGACGGACCCCAGGTTCTCTTGTGTACCGGTGGCGCGGTGCAATTGCACGCGAAGTCGTCGTCGATGACCTTGCAGCGGGGGCAGGCGGCCTGGGTGCCGGCCGACGACGGCCCCATTCGCTTGGTCGCCGAACGGCCGGCGGAGTTGTTCCGGGTTACCCCAGGTGTTTAAGGAGAATCGCGGCGTGTCGAGCGAGGGCAGTACGAAGGCGATCTTGGCGGCGTTGGCGGCCAACGCCGGTATCGCGGTAGCGAAGTTCGTCGGCTATCTCATCACCGGCAGCTCGTCGATGCTGGCCGAGGCGGTGCATTCGGTGGCCGACACCTCAAACCAGGCGCTGCTTCTGCTGGGGCAGCGCCGCGCCCGCAAGGAAGCCGACCGCCTGCACCCGTTCGGGTACGGCCGCAGCCGCTACTTCTACTCGTTCGTCGTGGCGCTCGTATTGTTCAGTCTCGGTTCGCTGTTCGCGCTCTACGAGGGCTACCACAAGATCAGCCATCCCGAGCCGTTGACGTCACCGGTCGTGGCGATCGTGATCCTCGCGGTGGCAATTGCCTTAGAGTCGTTCAGTTTACGAACCGCGGTGGTCGAGTCGCGGCCGCTGAAGGGCTCCGGCAGCTGGTGGCGGTTCATCCGCACGTCGCGCAATCCCGAACTGCCCGTCGTGCTGCTCGAGGATCTCGGCGCGCTGACCGGACTGCTGTTCGCATTCATAGGCGTGGGGCTGACGGTCCTCACCGGCGACGCCGTCTGGGACGGCGTCGGCACCATAGCCATCGGTGTGCTGCTCGGTGTGATCGCGATGATCCTCATCGTCGAGATGCACAGCCTGCTGATCGGCGAGGGCGCCACCGGCGAGCAGGAACGCGCGATCCGCGGGGCGCTTGAGGCCACCCCGAACGTCGACCGGGTGATCCACCTGCGCACTCAGTATCTCGGGCCCGAGGAGATGTTGGTCGCCGCCAAGATCGCGTTGTCCCCGGGCAGCGACATGGTGACGGTGGCCCGGGCGATCGACGACGCGGAGGCACGGGTGCGCGAGGCGGTACCGGCCGCACGGGTGATCTATCTCGAGCCAGACCTCGACCGAGCGCTGGCCAGGTAGCCGCCGGACGCGGACGGCGACATCGGACGCTGTCCGACACTTGACTTTCCTGATGGGAAAGAGAAGCGTACTTTCCCACTAGGAAAGTAGGTGGACGTGGCTGACCTGACACCCGATCAGGCGCGCGAGGCGCTGCGCAGGGTCGAGCACGCGCACGATCAAATCGCCAGCGCTGTCGGACTGCCCGGCGGCTATTGGTGGGCAATGGCTGCCGGCTGGCTGGCATTGGGCGTCATAGGTGCCTTCGCGACGATATGGTTCACCAGCGCGGCCACCCTGGCTTTCGGGATGGGACACTCGTTGATCGCGTCGCGGCTGCTGGAAGGCCGACGGCCGAATCCGCGGCTACAAGTCAACGAAGTCGTTGCGGGCCGGCGCATTCCGCTGATTGTGATCGGCATGCTCTTCGGCTTCGTAGCGCTGACAGTGGGGTTGGGGTTTGCGATCCACGCCGATGGCGGCCGCCATGCCGGCATCTGGGCGGCGCTGATCGTGGCCGTCATGATCGGCTTCGGTGGCTCGACAATCTTCACGGGGATTCGCACTCGGCTGCGCACATGAAAGCCCGCTTCGACGAACTGATCCATCAGAGCACGCGGCTGTCGCTGGTGGCTGCTCTCGCGGCTGCCGACTGGGTCGAATTCTCCTACCTCAAGGAGCGCTTCGCTCTGTCGGACTCGGCGTTGTCCAAACAGCTCTCGACTCTCGAGTCCGCCGGGTACGTCACCACACAGCGGCATCCGCGCGGCAGTCGGCGCACCCTCATTGCGCGTCTGACGGACGCGGGCCGTGACGCGTTCGACGGCCATGTCGCCGCCCTGCGGGAAATAGTCGACGAGCCGTTGCGGCAATCCAGCGGTACCCGGTCGCGCATTCGATCAGGCTGATCGAAACACGCGATACCCGTCGGCAGGTGGCGTAATAGCCTGACGACCGAATGTCGTTGCAGCTCAAGCTCTGAGCAAGGTGGCGTAAAGCGCGCCTGATTCGCTCGCGGCCGGCACGCGACGCCGCGTTGCAACCTTCGGCACCGTGTTACGTTTCCTGCCCGACCAGGCCATGCAGGGAGACGAAGTGGTATCGGCGCCGACACGCACACCCGGGCTCACTGCGGTGCGCAGGTCGGCGACCTTGCCCGCCGGAGTGTCGGTGAAGCCGCTGAGGGCACGACGATCCCGCACTGCGCTGCTTCACCGGATCGTCATGGTCGGGCTGCCACTGCTCAGCCTTGTGATGGCGACGGTCGCGTGGGATGCCTCAGTGCGCCTTGAATTGTTTTCGCCGCGCCTGCTGCCTTCACCGGCCGCGGTACTGGACGCGGCGCGGCAGATGTACGCCGACGGGACGTTGCCGGCCGATGCGGCTGCCAGCTTCCGCCGCGCACTGCAGGGCTTCGTTGTCGGCTCGGCCGTGGCCATCGTCGTCGGCACCCTCACCGGACGCAGCAGGATCGCGCGTGGGCTGCTCGAGCCGCTGATTCAGGTGGTGCGTCCGATACCCGCAATTGCGTTGGTGCCGTTGGCGATTCTGTGGTTCGGCATCGGCGAGGAATCCAAGCTGTTCCTGACCAGCCTCGGTGTGTTCTTTCCCGTCTGGGTCAACACCCATGCCGGGATCTCGGCAACCCGCGAAGACCATCTTCGGGTGGCGGCCTCGCTCGGCGCGTCGCGGTGGCTGACGTTCACCAACGTCGTACTGCCCGGCGCGCTGCCGTTCGTCGTGACCGGTTTGCGTCAGGGCATCGCGACGTCACTGATCTTGATCGTGGCGTCGGAGCAGTCCGGGGTGACGGCGGGGCTCGGCTTCAGGCTCGACCAAGCCCGCCTGTTCAGCCAGCCCGACCGGCTTTTCGTCTGTCTTGCCGCGCTGGGGATCGTCGGTGCGATCGCCGATCAGCTGTTCCACCAAGCCACCCGGCACGGTCTGCGGTGGGCGAAAGAACAGTCGTGAGCATCGACATCCAAGGTCTCACCGTGCGCTACGCCGACACGGCGAGGCCCGTGATCGACGGTCTGGACCTCACGATCGCCGCGGGTACGTTCGTGGCCGTGCTCGGACCGTCGGGCTGCGGCAAGTCGACGTTGCTCAATTCCATCGCCGGATTCGTCCGCCCGGCAGCCGGTTTCGTCGCCTTCGACGGAGCGCCGATCACCGGTCCCGGCCGTGAACGTGGCGTCGTGTTCCAGCGCGACGTGTTGTTCCCGTGGGCGTCGGTGGGCAGCAACATCGGTTTCGCGTTGCGCGCCGCACGGCTGCCTCGACGACAGCGGCCCGAGCGGATCGCCGAATTGCTCGAGTCGGTCGGCCTGGCGCCGTCGGTGGCCAAGAAGCTGCCGCACGAACTGTCCGGCGGCATGCGTCAGCGGGTGGGAATCGCCCGCGCACTGGCCAACAATCCGCGGGTGTTGCTGATGGACGAACCTTTCGGGGCGCTCGACGCGCTGACCCGCCAGCAGATGCAAGACCTGGTGACCGAACTGTGGGAGAACCGCGGAAGCACAGTCGTTTTCGTGACGCACGACGTCGACGAAGCCATCCGGATCGCGTCCTCGATCGTGGTGATGGACCGCGAGGGCACGGTGGCCGCGCACCTGGCAAACCCGCTGCCGAGGCCTCGAACCGCAAGCCGGCTGGGTGAATTCGAAGAGTACGCGGCGCTGCGCCGCCAGTTGCACGATCTGCTGCTGGCCGAGTCCGCGTCGGCTGCTACGAGGGAGCACATATGACACGGGCACGACGTTTCGCCGCGGTTCTTTTCGCCTCGCTGCTGGGTCTGGGCTTCGCTGCCGCCTGCGCCGACAGTCAAGAGTCCGCCTCGACTCTGACGCTGGGCTGGGTGGTCGATCCGTGCTGGGCACAGGTGCCCGTCGCCGACGAGCTCGGCTACTTCGCGCAGAACGGCGTAACGGTCAAGGTGGTGCCGTTTCCCACCGGTGCTGCGGCATTGGAGGCGCTCGCGGGCGGCGCAGTCGACGTCGCCAATGGCGGTGACGTCCCGACGTCTGCCGCAGTGCTGAAGAATCCGCGGCTACGGGTGATCGCCGACGGGGCGCGCTGGCCGGAAGGCCGGTTCGTGGTCCGGCGGTCGTCGGGCATCGACTCCATCGCTGCGCTGGCGGGCCACAAGATCGCGGTACCGCTGGGCAGCAGCGCCCACTACTTCGCGACCAAGTTCCTGGCCGAAGCCAACGTGACCGCCGACCTCATCCAGACCGGTCCGGCAGAGATCGTCACCGCGATCGTCAACCACAACGTCGACGCGATCGCGGTGTTCCAGCCCGCGCTGGCCAAAGCTGTCCAGGCTCTCGGCGATGACCAACTCCAGTTGCAAGGCAGGCAGAAGTACAACCAGCACAGTCTCTACCTCGCCAACGACGACGTCGTCACATCGAAGAAGGCCGTGATCGCCAAGTTCATCTCGGCAATACGGCAGGCCGACGCTCCGTTGACCCAGAAGAATCCAGCCGCGTTGTCCGCGGTCGCGAAAGCCGTTGGGCTAGAACGGAATCTGATCGACTCGGTGTCTTCGGAGTTCGTCTTCCGCACTGAGCTCGGACCGGAACTGGCCGCAGACCTGGCCGATCGTGCACGCTGGGCGCAAAGCATTGGCCGCGTGCCCGCGGAGCAGCCGATCCCGGACTACCAGTCGGTGATCGTGCCGTCGTTCCTCGAGGCGGGTAAGTCCTGACCGTGGTCCACCTTCTGGCCCTCGGCGGCACGATCTCGATGCGTGAGGCCGCAACCGGGGCGGTGCCGAGCATCGATGCCGCGGACGTGTCGGGCCAGGTCGGCGGTTTCCGCAGCGCCGAGGGGCTGGCACTGGTCGGCGGTTCCGAAGTCGACTTTGCGCTTTTGGAACGGCTCGTGTTCCGAGCCCGCGAGGTGGTGTCCGAGGGAGCCGACGGCATCGTCGTGACCACCGGAACGGACTCCATCGAAGAGGTTGCGACATGGCTGGCATATCGCGACAACTGGCCGGTGCCATTGGTGGTCACCGGCGCCATGATCGTGGGGACGCGGCCGGACAGTGACGGACGCGCGAATCTGGCGGACGCCTTGGCGGTGGCGGCGTCGGGCGCCGACGTCGATCCGGTCGTCGTGTTCGGCGGGAAGGTTTTCGACGGCCGCGAGGTGGTGAAGGTTTCCGGTCTGGCGCGCGATGCTTTCGATGCACCGGGTCGCGGTCCGATCGGGTATGTGGTTGCGGGGCAGGCTCGTTGGCATCGCCACTGCGCGCGTCTGAAGGCGCACGGTGACCCCGCCGGCCCGATTGTCGGAGTCCCGGTGGTGCTGGCCGCGCTCGGTGACGACGGCACTGTGCTGCGGGCCGCGGGCCGCGGGCAGCGGGCGATCGTGGTCGCGGCGAACGGCGCCGGAAACCTGCCGCCGCGCCAAGCCGCTGCGGTCAGGGAACTGATCGACAACGGCACGCTGGTGGTCATCACCAGCCGAGCGGTCGACGCGCGCGTGGCACCGGTCTACGGTTACCCGGGCGGTGTCGCCGGCCTTCAGGCGTATGGGGCCGAGCTGGCCGACGGACTCACTCCGCACCGCGCGCGGCTGCTCGTCACTCTAGGCCTCGCGCAAGGGCTCGGCCACGACCAACTGCGGGCGATGATCCGCTCAGAAGTGCGGCCATGACCGGCTTCGCCGTCGCGCCTTCGGTGAACCGCCGCGAACTCGCCGATCTGGCGGTCCGTCTGGTCGCGACTGGTCAGCCGTGGTGCGAGAACAGCCTCGACGGCCCCGCACGACCTCCGGAGGAAGAGCGCATCGCGCGTCCACTCGCCGAACTGCTGCGCGGGTGGGGCTTCTCGGTGGAGCTGATCGGGCGCACACCGCAGCGGCCAAACGTCGTCGCGTCCATGAGATTCGGAGACGGCCCGACGTTGATGCTCAACGACCACCTCGACACCTACCCGTCCGGGCCACCCAGCCGCTGGCACGTCTGCCGTGAAAGCCCTTACACCGCAGTCGAACTGGACGGCCGCCTCTACGGCCGTGGTACCTCCGACACCCGAGCGAACCTGGCAGCGCTGTTGACCGCCGCCAAACGTCTCGCCGACGATCCGCCACCGCGAGGAACCTTGCTTGTGGTGCTGACGGCCGACGAAGAGCGCAACGGCGTCGAGGGGTCGAAGTATCTGGTCGAGGAATGCGGCTTGCGGCCCGACGCGTCGATCACAGTCGAGCCGACGGCGTGGACGCAGGGTGATCGGCGGGGGATCGCGCTGGCCGTCGCGCAGACCGGCCACGCGCTGCTCGACATCACCGCGCGTGGACGGTCGAGCCACATCTGGCGACCTGACACCGGCGCTAACCCGGCGCAGTACCTGGCCGAGGCGTTGGCAGACCTGCACGCCAATCCCGTGCGGGGATGGCCGATCTCGGTCGTGGGCTTGCATGCCGGGGAAGCCGGCATGGCCCAGTTCACACCGCTGGTGGCGACAGCACGAGTCGCGGCGGTCAACGTCGGGCCCGACGTGGTCGCGGGCCAGCTGTTAGCGGAATTCCACCGGCGCCTTTCGCTCTCCAGACCCGACGGCATCGACGTCAGCGTGGATTTTGTCGACGGACCCACATTCGTCGCCGGAACCGAACGGCTCGACGACGACGGCCCATTGGTGGCAGCGGTCAGCGACGCTTATCGCGAGGTCACCGGTGAGGCCGTCCGCACGTACACCAAGCCGGCGTTCAACGACACGATCCGCTTCCGCCACGCCGGAATTCCTGCCGTCACCTTTGGGCCGGGCGACGACGGATGGGCGGTGTACGACGAGAGTATTTCGCTGGACGCAATGGCGACGGCAGTGCAGGTGCTCGAACAGGCCGTGCGGACTTTCCTAGGCGGGCACTGATGCCACGCGACCCGGCGCGCGGCGGTTGCGGTTGCGCTCGGCCAGCCAGGCCCGCATGTTGTGGCGCACCGCCCGACCGATGATCCGCCCGTTCGGAACCATGTACAAGCTGTCGAGGAGAGAGAACCGGCGCAAAAACCATTCGGCCAGAACAGGTTCCGTCTCGGCGGCGCTGAGGAACTGTTCGTACAGGCTGCCGACGGGCCGATACCACCGCGGTACCGTGCCGCTGGCGTTGTGGAACATGAAATCGCCGATCGCGTTCATCGTCCACACCGGAAAGGTGGTCTTCGCGGTGGCGCGGTTCAGCGCCGGTGCGATGTCGTCGTCGCCGGATGCCAGCGCCCGCTGCAGATGGCCCGCCTGAAGCGACGTCATCGTCATGCCCTGGCCGTAGGTCGGGTTGAAGCTGACCACGGCGTCGCCGAACGGGACGATGCCGGCGGGGAATCGGGTGAGCTTGTCGTAGCGGCGCCAGCGGCTGGTCGGATACTGGTGGAACGCGATGTCACCGATCGGCGTGGCCTGCCGGATCGCCGCGGCATGGTCGGGCAGCACGACGTCGGCGACGTCGCACATCTGCGAAAAGGTCTGCGGCGGTTGCACTTTGCCGACGCCGAAAGTGGTCATGCCCCAGGTGCCGTCCTCGTAGTAGAGCATCCCGATGCCCACCGGCTGCGCCCGCGACGCCCCGGCCACCACCACCTTCTCCTCGATCAGTCCCTCGGGGATGCGCAGCTGCTGCGTCGCATATCCGATGCCGACGTCGACCGTGTCCTCCACAGGGCGCTCAAAACCCCACTCCTGTAACCACACCGGCAACCGGGTTCCGCGACCCGTGGCGTCGACGACGAGGTCGGCGTCCACGATCTGCCCGTCGTCCAGCACGACCCCGGTCACCCGCTGTGCGGCCGCGTCGAACTGCGGCCTGCTCACCGACCGCTGCTGGATCGTGACGTTCGGCAGCCAGGCGGTGCGGCGCCGGATCTGCCATTCCAGGTGCGGCCGGCTCGGCACGTAGGTGGTGAACGTGTCCTCGAGTTCGGTGGGGATGCCCAGCAGATGCCCGGCCGCACCGAAGTGAATGGACCCCGGCTGATCCTCGAGGATGGGCACGCCCGCGGCCACCATGTCGTCGAGCAGTCCGGGAAACAGCGCGCCGAATTCCTGCGCGCCGCGCGACATGAGGATGTGCACGTGCCGGCCCTGCGGCACCGCCGCCCGGTTCGCGGGACGCTCGGGCAGGTCGTCGCGGTCGAACAGGGTCACGCGGTCGTAGAAATCGGACAGCACGCGCCCGGCGCACAGCCCTGCGATGCTGGCTCCGATCACCACTGCGTGTTTTCGTTTCGGCGCTATGAGGGCACAGTAGAGCAACACTCGGGAGGAAGACGAGAACTATGGACCTGCGCACCAAATCGGTCGAGCAGTCGATCGAAGACACCGACGAAGAAGGCACCCGGCTCCGCAAAGATCTGAGCTGGTGGGACCTGACCGTCTTCGGGGTTTCGGTGGTGGTCGGGGCCGGCATCTTCACCATCACCGCGTCGACTGCCGGCAATCTCACCGGCCCGGCGATCTCGGTGTCGTTTTTGATCGCCGCGGTCGCGTGCGGGCTGGCCGCGCTCTGCTATGCGGAATTCGCGTCGACGGTGCCGGTTGCGGGCAGTGCCTACACCTTCTCGTATGCGACGTTCGGCGAGTTCGTCGCCTGGGTAATCGGCTGGGATCTGATCCTCGAGTTTGCCGTCGGTGCCGCGGTGGTGGCCAAGAGCTGGTCGACGTACCTTGGCACGGTATTCGGATTCCGCGGCGGCACAACGGATCTCGGCCCGGTCACGCTGGACTGGGGAGCCCTGCTGATCATCGCGGTGCTGACCACGCTGCTGGCCTTGGGCACCAAGCTGTCGGCGAACGTCAGCGCCGTGATCACCGCGATCAAGGTCTCGGTGGTGCTGTTGGTGGTCGTCGTCGGCGCCTTCTACGTCAAAGCGTCCAACTTCTCGCCGTTCGTGCCGGCCCCTCAGCCAAGCCCGTCGCAGGCCGACCAGTCGGTGTTCTCGCTGCTGACGGGAGCAGGCGGCAGCACCTATGGGTGGTACGGGGTGCTCGCGGGGGCTTCGATCGTGTTCTTCGCGTTCATCGGCTTCGACGTCGTCGCCACCACCGCCGAGGAAACCAAGAAGCCTCAGCGCGACGTGCCCCGCGGCATCCTGGCCACGCTCGCGATCGTCACCGTGCTCTACGTCGCCGTATCGATTGTGCTGTCCGGGATGGTGCGGTACACGCAGCTCAAAGACACCGCCGACGGTGGCCACGCCAACCTCGCGACCGCGTTCAAGGAACACGGCGTGACGTGGGCAGCCGAGGTGATCTCCATCGGCGCGCTGGCCGGGCTGACGACGGTGGTGATGGTGCTGATCCTCGGGCAGACCCGCGTGCTGTTCGCGATGTCGCGTGACGGTCTGCTGCCGCGGCAGCTGGCCAAGACCGGCTCGCGTGGCACGCCGGTGCGCATCACCGTGCTGGTCGGAGTGCTGATCGCGCTGGCGGCATCGGTGTTTCCGATCGGCAAGCTCGAGGAGATGGTGAACGTCGGCACGCTGTTCGCATTCGTGCTGGTGTCAGCGGGCGTGATGATTCTGCGCCGCACGCGGCCGGACCTGCATCGCGACTTCCGGACGCCGTGGGTGCCGTGGCTGCCCATCGCGGCGATCGCGGCGTGCCTGTGGCTGATGCTGAACCTCACGCTGCTGACCTGGATCCGGTTCGCGGTCTGGATGCTGGCCGGGATCGTCGTCTACTTCGCGTACGGCCGTCGGCACTCGTTGCAAGGTCGCCGCGCAGTGGAGGCAGCGGTCTGAGCTGCATCGTTTACAAATTGTGTGTCAATGTCTAGACAGAGGACAAATTGGGCGTTATCGTAAACGCATGGACACACAGCAATGGCACGACACCAAGCGGTACCTGTGGCTGACGGGGCTGGTGGCGCCCACGGCGTTGTTCGCCGTGCTTCCGCTGGTCTGGGCGATGAACCGGGCCGGTTGGCACACCGCCGCTCAGTTGCCGCTGTGGATCGGCCCGCTGCTGCTGTTCGTGGTTCTGCCGCTGCTCGACCTGAAGTTCGGCGCCGACGGTCAGAACCCGCCGGACGAGGTGATGGAGCGACTCGAGAACGACAAGTACTACCGGTACTGCACGTATGCGTTCATTCCGCTGCAGTACGCCAGTGTGGTGCTGGGCGCGTACCTCTTCACGGCCCAGCACGTGTCCTGGCTGGGCTTCGACGGATCGCTGGGCTGGCTCGGCAAGATCGGTGTCGCCCTATCGGTGGGGGTGCTCGGCGGCGTGGGAATCAACACCGCACACGAGCTGGGACACAAGAAGGACGCGCTGGAGCGCTGGCTGTCCAAGATCACGCTGGCGCAGAGCTGCTACGGGCATTTCTTCGTCGAGCACAACCGCGGCCACCACGTGCGCGTCGCCACCCCTGAAGACCCGGCCAGCGCGCGGATGGGTGAAACGCTGTGGATGTTCTTGCCGCGCAGCATCTTTGGTGGCCTGCGTTCGTCGTGGGAATTGGAGGCCCAGCGGATGCGGCGAATGGGCAAGAGTCCGTTGAGCATTCGCAACGAGGTGCTCAACGCGTGGCTGATGTCGGTGGTGTTGTGGGGTGTGCTGCTGGCGGTGTTCGGCTGGGGCCTGATTCCGTTCATCGTGATCCAGGCGGTCTTGGGCGTGGGCCTGCTGGAAGCCGTGAACTATTTGGAGCACTACGGGCTGCTGCGGCAGAAGACGGCCAACGGTCGCTACGAGCGGTGCACGCCGCAGCACAGCTGGAACTCCGATCACATCGTCACCAACATCTTCCTGTACCACCTGCAGCGACACAGTGACCATCACGCCAACCCGACGCGGCGCTATCAGACGCTGCGCAGTTTCGACGAAGCGCCGAACCTGCCGAGCGGATACGCCAGCATGATCATGCTGACGCTGGTCCCGCCGCTGTGGCGCAGGGTGATGGACCCGCGGGTGCTGGCGCACTACGACGGCGACATCACCCGGGCGCACGTGCACCCACGATGGGGATTTCGGTGCGCGAACATGCGCTGAGCGCCCGAAATCGCAACCCGAAAGAGGAGAAATGGACTACAAGCTCTACCGCTGCATCCAGTGCGGCTTCGAGTACGACGAGGCGGTGGGCTGGCCTGAGGACGGCATAGCCGCCGGCACCCGCTGGGACGACATCCCCGACGACTGGAGCTGCCCGGACTGCGGGGCGGCCAAGGCCGACTTCGAGATGGTCGAGATCGCCCGCGCGTGACGGTTACTCTCGCGCGTGTGAAGCAGCGACTTCCGTATGCGGAGGCCTCGCGCGCGCTGCTGCGCGACTCGATCCTCGACGGCATGCGGGATCTGCTGCTCAGCCGCGACTGGTCGGCGATCACGCTGGCCGACGTGGCGCGCGCCGCGGGGATCAGCCGGCAGACCATCTACAACGAATTCGGATCGCGCCAAGGCTTGGCCCAGGGCTATGCGCTGCGGCTGGCCGACCGCCTCGTCGACGTCATCGACGAGCAGATCCAGCAGAACCAAGGCGACATCTACGCCGCGTTCCGGCAAGGGTTCGGATCGTTTTTCGCCGAGTCGGCCGCCGACCCGCTGGTGATCTCGTTGCTCAACGGTGAAGCAAAACCCGACCTGCTTCAGCTGATCACGACCGACAGCGCGCCTATCATCAACCACTGCTCGCAGCGGCTGACCTCGTCGTTCATGAACAGCTGGGTCAAGGCGTCTGAAGAAGACGCCGGGGTGCTGGCGCGCGCGATCGTGCGGCTGGCCATGAGTTACGTGTCGATGCCTCCCGAGGCCGATCACGACGTCGCCGACGACCTAGCCAGGCTCATGACACCGTTCGCCGAGCGATACGGTGTCATCGACACAGATTGAGCTTGAGAAGGACGAGATGACGACTCTAGAAAACAGCCTGATGGCCGATGTCCGCAACGGCGTCGAATACAAGGTGGCCGACCTGTCGCTAGCCGACTTCGGCCGCAAGGAAATCCGGCTGGCCGAGCATGAGATGCCGGGCCTGATGGCGCTGCGCCGCGAGTATGCGGAAGTGCAGCCGCTCAAGGGTGCGCGTATCTCCGGGTCGCTGCACATGACGGTGCAAACCGCGGTGCTGATCGAGACCCTGGTGAGCCTGGGCGCCGAAGTGCGCTGGGCGAGCTGCAACATCTTCTCCACCCAGGACCACGCGGCCGCGGCCGTCGTCGTCGGCCCCCACGGGACAGCCGAAGAGCCGCAAGGGGTTCCGGTGTTTGCGTGGAAGGGCGAGACGCTCGAGGAGTACTGGTGGGCCACCGAGCAGATGCTGACGTGGCCGGGCGAGCCGGTGAACATGATCCTCGACGACGGCGGTGACGCCACCATGATGGTGCTGCGCGGCGCCGAGTTCGAGAAGCAAGGCGTGGTTCCGCCGGCAGAGGACGACGACCCAACCGAGTGGAAGGTGTTCGTGGCGCGGCTGCGGGAGCGCTTCGAGTCCGACAAGACGAAGTGGACGAAGATCGCCGAGTCGGTCAAGGGCGTCACCGAGGAGACGACGACGGGTGTGCTCCGGCTCTACCAGTACGCGGCCGCCGGTGAGCTGACGTTCCCGGCGATCAACGTTAACGACTCCGTCACCAAATCCAAGTTCGACAACAAGTACGGCACCCGGCACTCGTTGATCGACGGCATCAACCGCGGCACCGACGTGCTGATCGGCGGCAAAAACGTGCTGATCTGCGGCTACGGCGACGTCGGCAAGGGCTGTGCTGAGTCGCTGAAGGGCCAGGGCGCGCGCGTCACGGTCACCGAGATCGACCCAATCAACGCATTGCAGGCGTTGATGGAAGGCTTCGACGTCAAGACCGTCGAGGATGCGATCGCCGACGCCGACATCGTGATCACCGCGACCGGCAACAAGGACATCATCACGCTCGATCACATGCGGGCGATGAAGGACAAGGCAATCCTGGGCAACATCGGCCACTTCGACAACGAGATCGACATGGCCGCGCTGGAGCGCTCAGGCGCCAAGCGGATCAACATCAAGCCGCAGGTCGACGAGTGGGTGTTCGACAGCGGCAAGTCGATCATCGTGCTGAGTGAGGGCCGGCTGCTGAACCTGGGCAATGCGACCGGGCACCCGTCGTTCGTGATGAGCAACAGCTTCTCCAATCAGGTGATCGCGCAGATCGAGCTGTGGACGAAGAACGACGAGTACGACAACGAGGTGTACCGGCTGCCCAAGAAGCTCGACGAGAAGGTGGCCCGCATCCACGTCGAAGCACTGGGCGGGCATCTGACCAAGCTCACCAAGGAGCAGGCTGAGTACATCGGCGTCGACGTCGAGGGCCCGTACAAGGCGGAGCACTACCGCTACTGATTTTCGGCGGCGTCGAGCCTGCGTCCAGATCGCGAAAACGTCGGGAATTGCGATCTGAGCGCAGTCTCGACGCGGGCCCGGTGAGAGACGCCAAAATTGGTGCGAATTCGCGCGTGCCACTCGTGTTAGCGTCCAAGAATCGCCTAACGAAAGGTCGATTGAGTGGGCTCAGTGCGAATATGCGTTAACCCGAACGACGTTCAGCACGGTTCCTCCCGCGCAGGTACGGCTGCGATGGACGCCGCGGCCGAGTGTGCAACGCACGCAGCAGGACTGGCCACCGCCGCCGCCGGATGGGTCGGATCTTCGCTGACGGCGCTGGAGGAATTGGCGGCGCACTGGAAGTGGCGCGACGAGCTACATCAAACACAGGCGTACCGCTTGGCAAGCAGAATGGCGACTGCTGCTCAGCTCTACATTGACCAGGAGGAGGCGTCCGCCGCGGCGCTTCGCAACTTGTGTATTCGCGACGATCATGGCGCCGCTGACAATCTCTGACATCCAACGTTGGGATCCGGCGGCAATCGGTGAGGTTTTTCGGATCTCGAAGGATCGAGCCGGCACCTTTGAGAATTTCGGCACCAATTTACAAGCCGTGACCAATGGGCTCGCCGACTGGGAAGGCCAGGGCGGGGACGCGTTTCGACATGCTGTAGGCAAAGTTCGTAGAGACATCGACGCTTCCGGGCATCAGTCGACAGCAGTAGCGAATGCCATAGCCCGAGCCGAGAACGATGTCTTTGACGTCAAACGCCAACTGGCCGCCGCGTTACAACTGGCGCGAGACCGCAATATCGCCGTCACGGACTCGGGCGTCGTGCTGTTTCCGTCACCGCCTGTAACGGCGGCGAGGGTTGCCGACTATCAGTCCGTCTTGCTTGCCGTCGCTTCTGCAATGGGACGCGCCGCCAAGGTCGACGAGGAGATCGCCACAGCAATCCGAGCAGCTGTCGGCGAGCAATCGCTGACTCCTGACGGCTCTCCGAACGGCTTACGACAAGACGACTCCGCGCGAATGCGCGCGTCGGCCGAGGCGTTCCAGCAGGTGTTCGGGCGACCGCCCAAGAGCACTCTTGATTGGGAAACAGCGGAGGTGCTGAACCCCCATAGCTACAACCCGTTATATCAAGGTGTCGATCCGCAGATTGTAGTCGCTCGAATCCGCCCGGTGCCAGGACAAGGTCTCGTTCGCATGGCGCAGTACATCGAACAACGCGATGTGTGGAGCTGGCCGCTCGGTAGGCGCGATTTCGGAAACAACCGACTGGCTGACGCAGCGTTTGACCCGGAGATCACCAAGGTAACGACCTACATTGACTACGAGAACGGCATTGTAGTGATGAGGCAGAATCCTTCGGTCGAACTCGCGCCTAATGGGGGGCCTGGATCAGTAAGGGTGGAGGCCCCAAAGGGCCGGGTGTGGCAACTCGACGACGGGTCGGTGCGCATTCGATACGACGCGGCCAACCCATACGCACCCGAAGTTGCGAAGCACCCTCCGGAACCGTTTGCAAGCCATGCCTTCACTGTGAATGGCGACATAGTGTTTACCCCTGAGTCCAGCGGTGTCCGGGTAGACGGAATTCGTACTGATTACCCCTCGATGGAGGTATATCAAGACCTGCCAAACGGAACTACTCGCACAGTTCTCATAGATCCGGCTGACTCCGGCCGGTCCAACGGGCCGATCATGAACCTTCCGTTTCACCACGAGATCGGTACCGGCGGACGCGCCTTCGAGCCTTTCAACAGGGGCGGATGGAATCCCCAATTCGATGTGCCAACTCCGCTGCAGTCAACAGACCTGGGACCAGTCTCAGCCCCGCCGTCGGTATCCTCGAAGTCAGTGCCGGCCGCGCCGGGGTACTACTAATTTACTGTTACGCATGCCTGGACGCCCACAATAGAAACAGATCGTGCGATAGGGTCAAGCTACCGTCTAAGGCTCCGTCTACTTTCGTAACAAGCTGTCGATCAATGGAAAGGTAGGCTTCCATTTCACCCACTACGCGCTCCGAGCCAATGGATGCCATAGCTTGGTCCTGGGCCACTTGGACCGCGCCATTCGTAACTCAACTTGTGGTCGGCGCAACCCTCATCTGTATGTGGTTGTTGGGAAAGACCGAATATTTCAAACAGTCCCATGAACGAGGCTGGTTGCTGTCCTCGGCGGGTATCTCGACGTTGGCGGGTCTGCTGATCGCAGGGTTATTTGCCTTCTCCCGTTCGCCGCGCGCGCGGGGCCTCGCCGTCAGTATGGCCGGCTGCTCACTTGCCGTCCTTCTCGGTGCGTCGATTTTTGCGTTTTGGATGTTTCGGTGGTGAGCGAGCACAGCGAGCATTGCGCGGTGATCCAGGACCGCTATGGTCCCGTCAGTTTTCTGTCGACACTCATCACTATCTTCCTTCTGAATTCTTACCTCTGGTTCTTGGGTCCGTACGCCATCATCGGTTTTCCGATATTTCTACCGCCGATATTGATCGTTCTGGTAGTTGCGATCTTCCTTGCCAGAAGCACTGGCAGAGTAAGCCAGGCTGGCCGAGGAATATTGATCGGTCTCCTCTCGGTGCCGGCCGCGATAGCGATTTTCGTCACCGGCTTCATCGTGGCGAACGCCATCGGGCCGATTTAGGCCGGCCGTCGCGACTAACGCACTGTCACATCGAGCGCAAATCGTCCGGCGACGTGCGGTGGATAGGCATTGTCCTGCTGAACCAGCGTGACGTGGACGGTTCCCGCTCGTGCCGCCCGATACCTACTCGTGAAGGTGCCACCGTTTTTGTCAGCAGGGCCAGGCTCGTATTTTCCCCCGAGATGCTCGAGGATCGTGACGTCGTACTTTTCCTCATCGTGCCACTGACATTTGGATTTCTCATAGTCGTCCGGCAAGACGATGTCGAGCACCTGACCGCTGTTCAGCTCGATATGCCGTCCATTGAGAGATTCATTCACCGTCACGTCCGCTAGGCCGAAGAACTCGTAGCGCAGGCTCGACTGACACCCGGCCACGAGCAGCAGGCACGCCACCGCCATCGGCAATCTCGAGCACACGTCCACCTCCGGCTGAGTTGGCATCAGCACCACCATTTGAACACGTCGCTGCCCCTGGACTCGCCGAGCTCAGTAGGTCCGTGCCGTAGCGAACTCGCGTACGTTGTCCGGTGTGGCGGGGGTCCTCATTGCGATCGAAGGCGTCGACGGCGCCGGCAAGCGCACCTTGTGCGACGGCCTGCGGGCGCAGTATGAGCGGAACCACAGATCGGTCGCGATGCTTTCGTTCCCGCGCTACGGGCATTCGGTGAGCGCGGACATCGCCGCCGAGGCGCTTCACGGCGACCATGGCGATCTCGCGTCGTCGGTGTATGCGATGGCGGTGTTGTTCGCACTGGATCGCGCCGCCGCGCGTGACGAGATCCACCACCTCAAGGCCACGCACGACGTCGTCATCCTCGACCGCTACGTCGCCTCCAACGCCGCCTACAGCGCCGCGCGGCTGCGCCAGGACGCCGACGGTGAGGTGGTCGAATGGGTGAAGAGGCTCGAATACGAGCGGCTTCACATGCCGGCCCCGGATTGGCAGGTGCTTCTCGATGTGCCCGCCGACCTGGCGAAGGCCCGCGCGCAACATCGCGAGGCCACCGAGGACAGCCGGGCCCGCGACTCCTATGAACGTGACGACGACCTGCAGCGCCGCACCGGTGAGGTGTACCGGGGGCTCGCCGAGAACGACTTCGGCGGGCCCTGGAAGATCGCGCGCGCCGACGTCAACACGGCGGTGCTGGCAAGCTTCCTGTTTCCGTGAGTCAAGCGACGCGTTGCGCCTTATTCCAGGACATGCGCGTGTGGTAGCCGGGTTTTATCCCGATCTGGTGACACCATGGACACCATGAGGCAAAGGATTCTTGTGGTCGACGACGATCCATCGCTCGCCGAGATGCTCACCATCGTGCTGCGCGGCGAGGGTTTCGACACGGCGGTGATCGGCGACGGCTCCCAAGCACTCACCGCGGTACGCGAACTTCGCCCCGATCTGGTGCTGCTTGACCTGATGCTGCCGGGGATGAACGGCATCGACGTGTGCCGGGTGCTGCGGGCGGACTCCGGCGTGCCGATCGTGATGCTGACCGCCAAGACCGACACCGTGGACGTCGTCCTCGGTCTGGAGTCCGGCGCCGACGATTACGTGATGAAGCCGTTCAAGCCAAAGGAGCTGGTGGCACGGGTGCGCGCGCGGCTTCGGCGCAACGATGACGAGCCCGCTGAGATCCTGTCGATCGCCGACGTCGACATCGACGTGCCCGCCCACAAGGTGACCCGTCAAGGCGAGCAGATCTCGCTGACCCCGCTGGAGTTCGACCTGCTGGTGGCGTTGGCGCGTAAACCGCGGCAGGTGTTTACTCGTGATGTGCTGCTCGAACAGGTGTGGGGATACCGGCATCCCGCCGACACCCGTTTGGTCAACGTGCACGTTCAGCGGCTGCGGGCCAAGGTCGAGAAGGATCCCGAGAACCCGCAAGTGGTGCTGACTGTTCGAGGAGTGGGATACAAGGCCGGCCCTCCGTGATCGGTGGCCGCTCGGCGGTCGCTGCGTTCCATGACCGCTGCGCGGTCGCCGTCAATCTGACCGCTCGGCGGTCGCCGTGATCTTCGGTTCCAGGCGGCGCATTCGGCGCACCGCGCCACTGCTGCGTGGCCTCGGCGCGTTGAGTCGCGCCATCGGTCTCGCTTGGCGGCGATCCCTCCAGCTGCGTGTCGTCACGCTGACGCTGGGCTTGTCGCTGCTGGTGATTCTGGTCCTCGGTTTCGTACTGACCAGCCAGATCACCGACCGCGTGCTCGACGCCAAGGTCCGCGCCGCCACCGAGGAGATAGATCGGGCCCGCGCCACCGTCAGCGGCATCGTCGGCGGCGAAGAAACCCGATCCCTGGACAGCAGTCTTCAGCTGGCCCGCAACACGCTGATCGACCGCAAGACCGACCCCGGCGCCAGCAACCTGGGCGGCGCGTTCGACGCCGTGCTCGTCGTCCCCGGCGACGGTCCTCGCGCGGCCACCTCCGCCGGCCCGGTCACCCAGATCCCGGAAACCATGCGCGACTTCGTCAAGGCTGGCCAAGTCAGCTACCAGTACGCGACCGTGCACACCGAGGGGTTCACCGGCCGGGCGCTGATCGTCGGCAGCCCCACCACCGGGCCGGTGTCCAACCTCGAGCTGTACCTGATCTATCCGCTGTCCAGCGAGGAAAGCACGATCGCGCTGGTTCGCGGCACCATGCTGACCGGCGGCCTGGTGTTGCTTGTGCTGCTGGCCGCGATCGCTCTGCTGGTGTCACGGCAGGTGGTGCAACCGGTGCGGTCGGCGTCGCGGATCGCAGAGCGGTTCGCCGAAGGCCATCTGACCGAACGCATGCCGGTGCGTGGCGAGGACGACATGGCGCGTCTCGCGGTGTCGTTCAACGACATGGCTGAAAGCCTGTCGCGCCAGATCACCCAGCTCGAAGAGTTCGGAAATCTGCAGCGGCGCTTTACCTCTGACGTCAGCCACGAGCTTCGCACGCCGCTCACGACCGTGCGGATGGCCGCCGACCTGATCTACGACCACAGCGAAGAACTCGACCCGTCGCTGCGCCGGTCCACCGAGCTGATGGTCAGCGAACTCGACCGCTTCGAGACCCTGCTCAACGACCTGCTCGAGATCTCTCGTCACGACGCCGGCGTGGCCGAGCTGTCCGTCGAGCAGCTCGATCTGCGCACTACCGTGCGCAACGCGCTGGAGAATGTCGGCCACCTCGCCGACGACGCCGGCGTCGAACTCGAACTGGACCTGCCCGATCACGAGGTGATCGCCGAGGTCGACCCGCGCCGTGTCGAACGGATCCTGCGCAACCTGATCGCCAACGCTATCGACCATGCCGAGAACAAACCGGTACAGATCCGGATGGCGGCCGACGAGGACACCGTCGCCGTCACCGTCCGCGACTTCGGCGTCGGCCTGCGCCCAGGCGAGGAGAAGCTGGTGTTCAGCCGGTTCTGGCGCTCCGACCCGTCGCGGGTGCGCCGCTCCGGCGGCACCGGGCTGGGCCTGGCGATCAGCATCGAGGACGCCCGGCTGCACCAGGGCCGACTCGAGGCGTGGGGCGAGCCCGGCAAGGGCGCCTGTTTCCGGTTGACGCTGCCTCTGGTGCGCGGCCACAAGGTGACGACGAGCCCGCTGCCGCTCAAACCCGTTGCGCCGCAGCCAAATCCTCGCGCGCCGCGACAGCGCGAGGCTGCGGAGAAGGTATGAGACGCCTGCCGGCCGTGGTCGTCGCGCTGGCGGCCGTCATTGTGGTGGCCGTGTCCGGCTGCGCCGGGGTGCCGTCGTCGTCGGCGCCTCAAGCGATCGGGACGGTGGAGCGTTCGCCGGCGCCGAGCCTGCCCAAACCCACTCCCGGCATGGACCCCGACGTGCTGCTGCGCGAGTTCCTCAAGGCCACAGCGGATCCCGCCAACCGGCACCTGGCGGCCCGTCAATTCCTGACGGAGTCGGCGTCGCGTGGCTGGGACGACGCGGGCAGCTCGCTACTGATCGACAACGTCGTGTTCCTCGAAACCCGAAGTGCGGACCGGGTTTCGGTGAACATGCGAGCCGACATCCTCGGCTCGCTGTCGGACATGGGGGTGTTCGAGACGGGGGAGGGGGCGCTGCCCGACCCCGGGCCGATCGAACTGGTGAAAACCAGCGGCGGCTGGCGCATCGACCGCCTGCCCAACGGAGTGTTCCTTGACTGGCAGCAGTTCCAGGCGACCTACAAGCGTCACAACCTCTATTTCGCCGACCCGACCGGCAAGACCGTCGTACCCGATCCGCGCTACGTCGCAGTGGCCGATCCCGACCAGCTGCCCACCGAACTGGTGAGCAAACTGATCGCGGGCCCGCGACCGGAGATGGCTCACTCGGTGCGCAACATGCTGGCTCCTCCCCTGAAATTGCGTGGGCCGGTGACCCGGGCCGACGGCGGCAAGACCGGCATCGGCCGCGGCTACGGCGGCGCCCGCGTGGAGTTGGAGGGATTGTCGACCACCGATCCGCACAGCCGGCAACTGGTTGCGGCGCAGATCATTTGGACGTTCGCGCGCTCCGGCATCGCGGGGCCGTACGTGATCAACGCCGACGGCGCCGCGCTGGACGACCGGTTCGCCAACGGGTGGGAGGCCACAGACGTCGCATCGACGGACCCGGGCGCCGACGACGGTGCGTCGGCCGGTCTGCATGCGCTGGTGGGCGGGTCGCTGGTGTCGGTGGAGAACGACAACGCACCGCGGATGCCCGGCTCGTTCGGCCAGATGCCGGAGCAGAAGGCGGCGATGCTGTCGCGCACCGGCCGCGACGTCGCGTCGGTGGTGGTGCTGCGCGGTGGACAGCCGGACGCGGCGGCGTCGCTGTGGATCGGGCCCAGCGGCGGTGTCGCGGTGGAGGCTACAGACGGGCACACCATCACCCGTCCTAGCTGGTCGCTGGACAATGCGGTGTGGGTGGTGGTCGACGGCGTCAACGTGGTGCGGGTGATTCAGGAGGCGGCGTCGGGCCAGCCCGCCCGCATTCCGGTCAATGCGACGGCGGTGACGACGCGCTTTCCCGGTCCGGTCACGGAGTTGCAGCTGTCGCGGGACGGGACCCGGGCGGCCATGGTGATCAACGGCCAAGTGGTTCTCGCGACCGTCGAACAGACACCTGGCGGTGAATACGCGTTGACGTATCCGCGCCGGCTAGGCTTCGGTCTCGGCGCGTCGGTGGTGTCGCTGTCGTGGCGTACGGGGGACGATATCGTCGTCAGCCGCACCGACCCTCAGCATCCCGTGTCGTATGTGAACCTCGACGGCGTGAATTCCGATGCGCCCTCGCGCAACATCACAATCCCGGTGTCGACGGTGGTGGCCAACCCGTCGACCGTGTACGTCGCCGACCAGCGCGGCGTGCTGCAGTTGTCGAGCGCTGCTGCCGAGAACGAGCAGCGGTGGATCGAGGTGCGGGCGTTGATGATTGCCGGTGCCGTGCCGGTGCTGCCGGGGTGATCTGGGCGCTTACCCTCGAGGCCGAGTGTTGGGTTGATGTACGCGGATTCGCATAATGCGTGACTCAACCACACGCTCGGCGCAGGTCCAGGAACGGTAGGCGACCCAGATGGGAAATTCTTCGGTGTCATGGAAAATGGGTGTTCCGGCCTCCTTCGGGCAACGAAGTCTCCCCTGTCGGGGTCTTTGCGGCATTCCTACTACCAATACCGTTTAAGTGGCACGCTTCCTGACGAGTGGAGGACCGAAGTGTCGGAGGTAGCACCGGTATTCGGCCGCGATGGGGGAGGCTTACAAATGGTCATATTTGACAATGCCGGAGCGAGATTTCCCGTACATATACTGCTACGAACGGGCTCCATAAAATGAGCAATGGCTGCTATCAGTTGCCGGCCAAGGTTGCGATTTTTGCTGCTGCGGCTGGTTATCGACAACATCAATGCGACGACGAGACAACGATCCTATCGAATAAGGGCGGTGAGACCCGATTTTATATCAGGCCGAGCGATCGCAGCTGGTTTGTTGTATGTACTGCGGACCGCTCTGACGCGGCGCAGTTTCAGCTTGCGGCTGGAAATCATGCAGTACTTGATCGCCACTTCCTCACTATCTTTGGACAAGGCCTCCGCGTTAGCCGAAGATTGCCTCTCATACCTTTGCCGCAAGAAATAGAGTTCACGAATACTGGCTATACTGTCGTGCAGATGGACGATGGTAAGCATCAGTTGATTGACGAGCATGGTAGTAAACTCGCTGTCGCGCGAGCCGGTGACATTGGCAAGTCATACTTGGTTGAGTTATCGCATCTTCTCCCAAGAACGATCGAGCAAATCAGTGAAATGTTCGGTGACGCGTGACCTTCCAATGCCCATCGGTCGACCTGCAAGAGCACAATCGATCGGGCACCGGCGCGAACCCCGGGGCAGTCGGCCGCCGACGTGAAAGTGCCGGCGTCGGCCGGCGGATCTCCCACCCCCACAGCGCCAGCGGCGGGCGCGCTTCCCGAAGCGCAACGCATGCCCTCAGATGTAAGAATTGAATCGAGATATCCAAGGTAGCTCCTGCCTTTGGGAGCGAAGGTAAGGCTATGCAAGCGATGACTTTGGATGGGGGAGGCGACGCGGTGTTTGTATGGCGATTATTAGAGCGTGCAGCCCTGAAGTGAGCAATAACTGCTACGAGCCGTCCGCTGATGTTGCCGCCTTAGCGGTGGCGGCCGGCTTCAAGGAGCACGAAGTCGACGGGGACGCCACACGTCTGGTTAACAATGGCGGAGAAATAGTCTTCTACATCCGACGCGAGCCGCAGGGTTGGTACACCGTGATCAAGGCCAACCGTTCTGGCGCTGAGAAATTCGAATTGGCAGCTGCCGATCGTCGTGCGCTCGATCGATATTTCCTCGCGCTTTTCGGGCAAGGTGTGCGCGCCAGCCGACGAATAGCGCTTGTCAATCTGCCTTTCAAGGCTGAGGAAGTTTGCGAAGGTTATTCATTGATACCCGACGATGACTCCCTCCAGTGGCTTGTTGATTCGTCCGGGAGCAGAGTCGCTGCGGCGAAGAACAGCTCCACCGGCACGGCTAGGTTGGTAGAACTAACACACTTGCTTCCCCAAGCCTGCGATGAAATTATGTCGATGTTCCAAGTCGGCGACGAATTCCCTAATCATGGTTGAGATATCTCATCTTCTCCCAAACCATCGAGCAGATTAGTGAAATGTTCGGTGACCTGTGGCCTTCAATCTCCATTAACGACTTCCAAGGGCACAATTTATTGGGCGTCGGGGGCATTCGGCACGGACACGTCTTCACAGGAAGGGGTCGTTAATGGCGGGAAGTATATTCTTCCGCAAGCATCATTGGGCCGAGAGTGCGCAGCTCATCTTTTACGTATTCGACTATCTTGCGAAGGAAGCATCGGACCCGAACGTAAGTAGGTATCTATCAGAACTGGAAGCCGCGAATGTGCCTATCCTTGATTTGCGAGAGGCCAGACACTCGGAATTAGTTGACATTATTGCCGATGATCTTCCAGTGCATTTGGAAAATCTTAGCGACCCTGAGCGTCGACGCAGACTAACGGCGGCACTGGATGAGCTCATCTCGTATGCAAAGGAGCAAAAGGCAGATGACGGTTAAGCTAAGCTTATGTCACGTGTTCAACAATGTCGAAACAAGATATTGCAGAGCAGTTTTTCGAAGTACGGGATGCGGTTGAAACTATGACCGAGCTCGGTTTTCTTCGAGAGGTTACTTAATGAGGTTTGAACAGAACGGTATGCGGCCCACCGGCGAAGGAGGTTCGGTCGATGACTTCCTTCGGCAGTACGAGCAGTCGCGCAACCTATGGCGAAAGACGAAGGGCCGCACTCCTTGGAACTCGCCGGCCTGGATTGGAAGCGACCTCTCGCTCCGCAGGGGGTACCCGTTCCCGGACTGGACCGGCTATGTCATACGGCAAGAGGCAGACGCCTTCTTCGTTCTCGCTTCGACTACCGAACGGCGATCCACTCCGTCGGTGACCGTGGCCGCGGTCTTCTCGCGGATGGAAAATGCGGAAAATACGTCATCGCGCAGATGGGCGATTCTCTCAGGACCGAGTGCCGCGCTGATCCGGTCTTTTGGCGATGGAGAGATGGTGGCCTCGATGACCGCATAGAGAAAGATCTTCCGGATCAGCGACTTCTCACCGCAATCAACTGTATCGACAATGTCGAACCTGGGAAGCGGCGATCCATGCATCGCTATGTGATCAGGCAGCACCCTGACATCTACGCCGTTTTGCAAAGTTGGGAGGAGCCAATGAGTGATGTGTTGACCATCTCTTATGAGGAATTGCACGAGTTGCTAGCCGAGGAGGATTGCCGTTGCCGAGCTGGGATCACACGCAAGAGAACAGAATGCTCATGACGGCACTGACGAGAGGATCGAGTTGGCAAGAATCGAACTACGAAACCTCGATTTTGGCCCACCTGACTTGGAGGCGCAGATCCCGCTAACGGCAAGCCTCCGGCGGTGGATACCAGGTCCGGATAGGGATGATTACATAACCGTATTACTTGACCGCCCAATCAAGTATCACCCACCAGCTGATTTCGTGTGGGAGCGTACACAACCCGAGTTCCGTGCTCACGACGGTAATGGACCGTTTGTGTGGATCTATATGTTGGTCATATGTAGCCGATTCGTCGGCACGCAACTGCATCCCGGTATGAAGGCGTTTCCTGTGAATATCGCCTTTGTCATCGACAACACGCTTGGACGTGATCAGCGGCTGGACATGAGCAAGGTCGACTATGTCGCCGTTGGCTTCATCGATGCCCTCGCCGACGAACCGGTTCAGAACGAGTGACATCGTCGACTCACTTGCGTTGGAGCCCCTGCAGCATTGCCGTCGCCCTGTCGGTGGCTCTCGCCACACTGGCGCCATGCTTGACCTTGTCCTGCCGCTGGAGTGCGGTGGCTGCGGTATGCCGGCGACACGATGGTGTGACGCCTGCGCGCGCGAGCTGACGCTCACAGAAGACGACCCTCGACTGGTCACCCCACGCGTGGACTCAGAGGTGCCGGTGTTCTCGCTCGGTCGCTACGCCGGCGCCCGCCGGGCCGCGATCGTCGCCGCCAAGGAACACGGCCGCACCGACCTGCTGACACCACTGTCGCAGGCAACGGGCCAAGGACTGGACCGGCTGGTCGGCTGGGGGATCGTCGGCCTGCCGCTGACGCTGGTGCCGGCGCACTCGCCGGTCTGCCGCGCGGCGCCGCGGCGGTGACCCCGTCACCCGCATTGCGCGCGCCGTCGCCACCACCCGTGACGGCGTGGAGGTCGTCGCCGCGCTGCGCATGCGGGCACGCACACGCGACTCAGTCGGCCTCTCGACAAGCGCGCGGCAGCGCAATGTGCGCGGCCGCATCGTGCTGCGCCGAAGCCCCCACGGCGACGTCGTTCTCGTCGACGACATCGTCACCACCGGCAGCACTGCCGCCGAATCGGTCCGCATCCTGCATGCCGCAGGAGCCCGCGTGGCGGCGGTGCTCGCCATCGCCCATGCGTGACACATGAAGAACAGGCAACGGGTGAGAGAAAGGGGTGGCACGCGGCGGTGAACACCATTACCGTCGGGACCAAGCAACAGTGACTCGGCCGCCTCGAACCACCGGGGCGCCACTTACCGACAGCGGTAGGAGGTGAGTCTTTCGACCTCTTGTGCCGGTGGGTGGCGAAGGCGTAGGTCGCGATCCACCGGTTTTGTTTCACAGAACCCGGCACGCCGGACCGCGTGCGACTCCGCGACAGAAACGAGTTGTCAAGCATGCCAAGCCGATCCGTGGAATCCGATCTGGGGACATCTCCCGCTCGCGGGGGAGTCCTGGCCGACACCGACGATGCTGAACCCACGCCGCGCGCCGAGGTCGTGGTGAAGGGGCGCAACGTCGAGATACCCGACCACTTCCGCGTGTACGTGTCGCAGAAGTTGGCCCGCCTCGAGCGGTTCGACCGCACCATCTACCTGTTCGACGTAGAGCTCTACCACGAGAAGAACCGCCGCCAGCGCAAGAACTGTCAGCACGTGGAGCTCACGGCCCGGGGGCGTGGCCCCGTGGTCCGGGGCGAGGCGTGCGCCGACAGCTTCTATGCCGCTTTCGAGTCGGCGGTCAACAAGCTGGAGAACCGGCTGCGCCGCAGCAAAGACCGGCGCAAGGTCCACTACGGCGACAAGACCCCGGTCTCGCTGGCGGAAGCCACCGCCGCTGCGGTACCGCCGTTGGACAACCAGGCCGCCGAGTCACCACCGGTCGACGGCATCGCCGTCGACGACCACGAGCCCGGGCGCATCGTGCGGGTCAAGGAGCACCCGTCGACGCCGATGACCGTCGACGACGCGCTCTACGAGATGGAGCTCGTCGGCCACGACTTCTTCCTTTTCCACGACAAAGAGACCGACAAGCCCTCTGTCGTGTATCGACGGCACGCCTACGACTACGGGTTGATCCGGCTGGCGTAACCGCCGTGACAGCCTGAACCCCGCGGCGAGCTCTGACTGGCCTGTCGCACTCTCGCCTACCATGGGGTACGCCGAAGACGTCAACCCATAGGGGATATCTGTGCTGTCGAAATTGCTGCGCCTCGGTGAAGGTCGCATGGTCAAACGCCTCAAGGGCGTCGCAGACTATGTCGGCAGCTTGTCCGGTGACGTAGAGAAGCTCAGCGACGCCGAGCTGCGGGCGAAGACCGAGGAGTTCAAGAAGCGCTACGCATCCGGGGAGGATCTCGACGACCTGCTGCCCGAGGCGTTCGCCGTCGCCCGCGAGGCCGCCTGGCGGGTGCTGGACCAGCGGCCGTTCGACGTGCAGGTGATGGGTGCCGCGGCGCTGCACTTCGGCACCATCGCCGAGATGAAGACCGGTGAGGGCAAGACGCTGACCTGCGTGTTGCCCGCCTACCTCAACGCGATCGCGGGCAAAGGCGTGCACATCGTCACGGTCAACGACTACCTGGCCAAACGCGACAGCGAGTGGATGGGGCGCGTGCACCGCTTCCTGGGCCTCGACGTCGGCGTCATCCTGGCCGGCATGACACCCGACGAGCGGCGGGTGGCCTACAGCGCCGACATCACCTACGGCACCAACAACGAGTTCGGGTTCGACTACCTGCGCGACAACATGGCCCACCGGCTCGAGGACCTGGTGCAGCGCGGCCACAACTACGCGATCGTCGACGAGGTGGACTCGATCCTCATCGACGAGGCCCGCACGCCATTGATCATCTCGGGGCCGGCCGAGGGCGCGTCGAACTGGTACACCGAGTTCGCCCGCCTCGCGCCCCTGATGGAAAAGGACGTCCACTACGAGGTGGACATCCGCAAGCGCACCGTCGGTGTGACCGAGCTGGGCGTCGAGTTCGTCGAAGACCAGCTGGGCATTGACAACCTCTACGAAGCGGCCAACTCGCCGTTGGTCAGCTACCTCAACAACGCGCTGAAGGCCAAGGAGCTGTTCCACCGCGACAAGGACTACATCGTCCGCGACGGCGAGGTCCTGATCGTCGACGAATTCACCGGCCGCGTGCTGATCGGCCGCCGCTACAACGAGGGCATGCACCAGGCCATCGAGGCCAAGGAAGGCGTGGAGATCAAGGCCGAGAACCAGACGCTGGCCACGATCACGCTGCAGAACTACTTCCGCCTCTACGACAAGCTCGCCGGCATGACCGGCACCGCCCAGACCGAGGCGTCGGAGTTCCACGAGATCTACAAGCTCGGCGTGGTGTCGATCCCCACCAACAAGCCGATGATCCGCGAGGACAAGCCCGACCTCATCTACAAGACCGAGGAAGCCAAGTACCTCGCGGTGGTCGACGACGTCGCCGAGCGGTATCAGAAAGGTCAGCCGGTGCTGATCGGCACCACCAGCGTCGAACGCTCGGAATACCTGTCTCGGCAGTTCCAGAAGCGGCGCATCCCGCACAACGTCCTCAACGCCAAGTACCACGAGCAGGAAGCCGGCATCATCGCCGAGGCCGGCCGCCGCGGCGCCATCACCGTCGCCACCAATATGGCCGGCCGTGGCACCGACATCGTGCTGGGCGGCAACGTCGACTTCCTTACCGACAAGCGGCTGCGCGAACGTGGCCTCGACCCGGTGGAAACGCCTGAGGACTACGAGCAGGCATGGCACGACGAGCTCGCGAAGGTCAAAGCGGAAGCGGCGGCCGAGGCCAAAGAGGTAATCGAGGCCGGCGGGCTCTACGTGCTCGGCACCGAGCGGCACGAGTCGCGGCGCATCGACAACCAGTTGCGCGGCCGGTCCGGGCGTCAGGGTGACCCTGGCGAGTCGCGGTTCTACCTGTCGCTCGGTGACGAGTTGATGCGGCGGTTCAACGGCGCGACGCTGGAGTCGCTGCTCACCCGGCTCAACCTGCCCGACGACGTGCCGATCGAGGCCAAGATGGTCACCCGCGCCATCAAGAGCGCCCAGACGCAGGTCGAACAGCAGAACTTCGAGGTCCGCAAGAACGTCCTCAAGTACGACGAGGTGATGAACCAGCAGCGCAAGGTGATCTACGCCGAGCGTCGTCGCATCCTCGAGGGCGAAAACCTCAAAGACCAGGCCCTGAAGATGATCCGGGACGTCGTCACCGCGTACGTCAACGGCGCCACCGCGGAGGGCTACGCCGAGGACTGGGATCTGGAGCAGCTCTGGACGGCGCTGAAGCAGCTGTATCCGGTGGGCATCGACTACAAGCAGCTGACCCACCGCCACGACGACGTCGACGACCTCACGCGCGAGGAGCTGCTCGACGCGGTGCTCGCCGATGCCGAGCAGGCCTACGCCAAGCGGGAGGCCGAGATCGACGCGCTGGCCGGCGAAGGGGCAATGCGTCAGCTCGAGCGCACGGTGCTGCTCTCGGTTCTGGACCGCAAGTGGCGCGAACATCTCTACGAGATGGACTACCTCAAAGAGGGCATCGGGCTGCGCGCGATGGCGCAGCGCGACCCGCTGGTGGAATACCAGCGCGAGGGCTACGACATGTTCATGGGCATGCTCGAAGGCCTCAAAGAGGAGTCCGTCGGCTTTTTGTTCAACGTCGCGGTGGAAGCCGCGCCCGCTCCGACGGTGGCGCCCGTGCCTGCGCCGGAAGGGCTCAGCGAGCTCGCGGCGTCCGAAGCCGACCGGCAGGGTGGTGCAGTGGCGACGAAGGAGAGGGCGAGCGCTGCGCCAGCTCCCTTGCGCGCCAAGGGAGTTGACGACGGAGAGCAGCAGCTTACCTACACCGGGCCGTCGGAAGACGGTTCAGCGCAGGTGCAGCGGCGCAATGGTGGCGAGCCCGCAGGTGTGTCCGCTGGTGGCACCCGGCGTGAGCGCCGAGAAGCCGCACGGCGGGCCGGCCGCGGAGCCAAGCCACCGAAATCGCGCAAACGCTGAGAGGCGGGCTGCGGCGAGGCGCGAGCTCAACGCCTTTCGACGAGCTTGGCTATCCGTTCCAACGTCTCGCGCATGCCGTTCTCGGCCTGCTTCGGCATGCCGCTGGATCGCAGCAACCACTTCTGCTTGTCCTGCGAGATGTCCCATGTCTCGCGCACCCGCGTGCCGCCGCCATTGGTGGGCTCGAGCTCGTAGCGCCAGATGCGGCCGCCTACCAGGCCACCCAACATAGTTGTCTGCCAAGCGATTCGGCGGTCGGGTTCGAATTCGATGACGGTATTGGTGGTCCGGTACGGCAATCCCATCCGCATCGACATACCGAACTTGGAACCCTTCGACAGCGGTATCGATTCTTGCTCGGCATGCTGCACGGTGCCGGAGCCGTCGAAGCTGGCGTGCTTGCCGGCGTCGGCAAGTAACTCGAAGATCGCACTCGCCGGTGCGTCGATCACCCGTTCGACGCTCACTCTGTCGTTTTCCACGCTGGCCATGGACCCACGCTAGCCGATCTGGAGCGCCACGAGTCGCCATCTTCGACGGCCGCGGACCACGGCGTGCTCCACCCGCCCCGCGATCGCGCGGACCCGCTCGCCGCGGCAATAGGTCGCAGACACCTCCGCGATCTCGCCGTCACTATCCACGATGCGCAGCCGGACCCGGCGCAGCTGAGCCGCCGTCCGGCCGGCGCCTCGGGGCGCGCGGGCCAAAGCGATCACCGTATCGGTCACGCAATCGCCGAGCATCGGCTGCAGCTGCGCGAACGGGCGGCGCCCGTCGATCACTTCCAGCACACCACGCAACGCGGCTTCGGCGAACACGGCCGCAGCCTGTGCCGACGGCTGCTCCGGCGCAGGCGGCACCGCAACCAGCCGGCGGGTCCGTCGGGGACCAGGCGTCGGTGGGCGGGGCTGGCCGATCGGCGGCTCATAGTCGACGACGGGAACGACGGTCAAATGGCGGTTCATGCGCGCAGCCTCCAGCGGTGACGATGTCGACCTGCCTGCTGGAGAGACGCAGACGTGTACTCACAAATGATCCCATGGCAAATGCGGCGTCCTAGCGCCGAATTTTCGTTCCGGCCCGACAATGCGGAACACCCGCGTCGCCGGATACGGTGGGCGCAAGCTGCGGCTGAGTTCGGTGAGGGGAGGGTATGGCCCGCGTGGTGACCCGCTTGTCGGCATCCGACGCGTCGTTCTACCACCAGGAGGACACGTCGACGCCGATGTACGTCGGGTCTCTGTCGATTCTGCGGCGGCCGAAGGGTGGCCTGTCGTACGAAACGCTGCTGCGCACCGTCGAGCAGCGGCTGCCGCAGATCCCGCGCTATCGCCAAAAGGTGCGCGAAGTGACGTTCGGTCTGGCCAGGCCGGTGTGGGTCGACGATCCCGACTTCGACATCACCTACCACATCCGTCGCTCGGCGCTGCCCTCTCCGGGCAGCGACGAGCAACTGCACGAGCTCGTCGCCCGGCTGGCATCGCGGCCGCTGGATCGCTCACGGCCGCTGTGGGAGATGTATCTGGTCGAGGGCCTGGCGAAGAATCGGCTGGCGATCTACACCAAGTCCCACCAGGCCCTGGTGAACGGCATGACGGCCCTCGAGATCGGCCACGTGATCGCCGACCGCACCCAGCGCCAGCCCGAGTTCGGCGAGGACATCTGGATTCCCGCCCACGAGCCGTCGAACTTCGAGCTGGTGATGGGGGCAGTCGGCGACTGGGTGACGCGACCCACCACGCAGCTGGAGTCAATGCGCACCGCGGCCGCCGACATGGTCACCAACGCGGGCTACCTGGCCGACATGGGCCGTCAGCTCACCCATACCGTGCGCACCCTGTTGCGAGGCACCGCGCCCGACAGTCCGCTCAACACGCAGGTGTCGCGTAACCGCCGATTCACCGTGGCCACCGGCCGGTTGGAGGACTACCGCAAGCTGCGGGCCCGCTATGACTGCGACGTCAACGACGTGGTGCTGGCCGTGGTCGCCGGGGCGTTGCGCAATTGGCTGTTGTCGCGGGGGGAGCCGGTGACGACGACGTCGACGGTGCGCGCGATGGCGCCGATGTCGGTGTATCCCGAAGCCGATCTGGAGACCAATGCCGGCCCGGGACAGGCGATCAGCGAGGTGTCGCCGTTCCTCGTGGATCTACCCGTCGGCGAGGGCAATCCGGTGGTGCGGCTCTCGCAGATCGCGCACGCCACCGAAAGCCACCCGACGGCCTCGAGTCTGGTGGACGCGCGCACGATCGTGACGCTGTCCGGCTTCCCCCCACCGACGTTGCACGCGATGGGCATCCGCGTGGCTACCAGCTACTCGGCTCGGGTGTTCAACCTGCTGATGACTAACGTTCCTGGCCCCCAGTCGCAGATGTACATTGCGGGCGCCAAGCTGCTGGAGACCTACGCGGTGCCGCCGCTGCTGCGCAATCAGGTGCTGGCGATCGGGGTGACGTCCTATTGCGGGATGCTCTATTACGGCATCAACGCCGACCGTGACGCGATGAGCGATGTCGACATGCTGCCGACCCTGCTTCAAGAATCCCTCGACGAGCTGATCGAAGCCGCGCAGTAGGTCTGCGGCGATACCATTCGGCGATGAGCGGCAACAAGGCGCACGACGCGTCGGCGTCGCCGACGGGCAAGCCCAAGCGACGCAAGATCCCGCCGGACGTGTATGAAGCTGAATTGTTCCGTCTCCAAACGGAATTCGTGAAGTTGCAGGAGTGGACCCGCCATTCCGGCGCGCGCATCGTGGTGGTGTTCGAAGGCCGTGACGCCGCTGGCAAAGGCGGCACGATAAAGCGGATTACCGAGTACCTCAGCCCGCGGGTGGTGCGCATTGCCGCATTGCCGGTGCCATCTGACCGCGAACGTGGCCAGTGGTATTTCCAGCGCTACATTGCGCAGTTGCCGGCACGCGGGGAGATCGTGTTGTTCGACCGGTCCTGGTACAACCGCGCCGGCGTCGAGAAGGTGATGGATTTCTGCACGCCGCAAGAGCATTCGTTGTTTCTCACGCAGGCACCGATTTTCGAGGACATGCTCATCGACGACGGCGTGGTACTGCGAAAGTACTGGTTCTCGGTGTCGGACAAAGAGCAACTGCGTCGGTTCCGATCGCGCCTGACCGACCCGCTGCGGCAGTGGAAGCTCAGCCCGATGGATCTGGAATCGATCTACCGGTGGGAGGACTACTCGCGTGCGCGCGACGAGATGATGGCCGTCACCGACACTCCCAAAAGCCCTTGGTACGTCGTCGAATCCGATTCGAAGAAGGCTGCGCGACTGAACATGATGGCCCATCTGCTGTCCACTTTGGATTATCACGAGACGCCGAGGCCGACAGTAAAGCTGCCGCCCGAGCCCGTTCACTCCGACAGCTACCAGCGTCCCTCGCGGCGCCACTACCACTATGTGCCCGACCACGTCGCCCGTTTGCTCGGCCAGGCGGAGCCGGCATCGTGACACGGGTCTACATCCCGGCCACGCTGGCGATGCTGCAACGGCTGGTGGCCGACGGCCAGCTCGACCCGGTGAATGGCACGGCTTTTGCCGTGACGCCGGCGCTTCGGGAGGCGTACGCGGAAGGCGACGACGACGAGCTCGCCGAGGTGGCATTGCGCGATGCCGCGCTGGCGTCGCTGCGGCTGCTGACTACCGAGGACGACTCGTCTGGGCTGCCGCCCCGGCGCGCGGTGCTGGTCGCAGACGTGGATTATGCGCAGCCGCTTCCGCTGCTCGACGATGCCGTTGTGCGGCTCAGCGGTCCAGTGTGGTTGGACCAGGTGGTCTGCGCACACGTCGACAACGCGGCGGCCGAGGAGGCGGTGGTCGCGGCGGTGGAAGCGATTGACGCTGCCGACCTTGGGGACGAGGATGCCGAGCTTCGGGTCGGCGACGCGCAGGACCACGATTTGGCCTGGTACGCGCCGCAGGAGTTGGCTTTCCTCCTCGACTTGCTCTGACGGGAGTTGTTACGCCACCGTAGGTTACGGTACCGTAGGTAGCACGGATTGACCGACGGGAGTGAGGCATGGGTTCGAAGATCTCGAAGCCCACCGCGGTCGTCGCCGATACTCAACGGCCGACCGTTTCAAGCGCCGCAGCCAAGCATCCGGTGTGGCGGACACTGCGCGCGGTGGCCAGCCGGATCACCACGCCGCTGCTGCCCGACGACTACCTCCAACTGGCCAATCCGCTGTGGTCCGCCAGGGAATTGCGCGGCCGTGTACTCGACGTCCGGCGGGAAACCGCCGACTCCGCGACCCTGGTGATCAAACCGGGGTGGGGCTTCGAATTCGATTACGAGCCGGGCCAGTACATCGGCATCGGTCTGCTGGTCGACGGGCGCTGGCGGTGGCGCTCGTATTCGCTGTCCTCGAGCCCAGTGACCTCACGCTCGGCGCGCACGATCACGATCACCGTCAAGGCGATGCCCGAGGGTTTCCTGTCGACGCATCTGGTCGGTGGAGTCGCGCCGGGCACTATCGTGCGGCTGGCTGCCCCGCAGGGCAACTTCGTGATGCCCGATCCGGCGCCGGCGTCGGTGCTGTTTCTCACCGGGGGCTCGGGCATCACCCCGGTGATGTCGATGCTGCGCACGCTGGCGCGTCGCGATCAAATCACGGACATCGTGCACATCCATTCGGCGCCAACGGAATCCGACGTGATGTTCGGCGGCGAGCTGGCCGACCTGGCGCGCGAGCATCCCGGTTACCGGCTGAATCTGCGGTTCACCCGCACACAGGGCCGCCTCGATCTGAACCGGCTGGCCGAAGAAGTGCCGGATTGGCGCGAGCGTGAAACGTGGGCGTGCGGCCCCCTGGGAATGCTCGAGGCGGCAGAACAGGTGTGGGCCGACGCCGGACTCACCGGCAAGCTCCACCTCGAGAGGTTCGCGGTCAGCAGGGCTGCCACGCATGGCGCCGGCGGCACCGTGACGTTTGCCCGCAGCGGCAAGTCGGTGACCGTCGACGCCGCCACCTCGCTGATGGACGCCGGCGAAAACGCTGGCGTGCAAATGCCTTTCGGCTGCCGGATGGGAATCTGCCAATCATGCGTGGTGGGCTTGGTCGACGGCTATGTGCGCGACTTGCGCACCGGTGTGGAGCACGAGCCCGGTACTCGCGTGCAGACCTGCATCTCGGCGGCGTCGGGAGATTGCGTGCTGGACGTCTAATGATTACCCACTGGTAACCTACGACGTCGTAGGTTACGCTAGCGTAGGTAGCGACCCGACGGCGGAAGGAGCATGCGTTGGCTATCTCGGACGTCCCCGCGTTCGCCCACCTCACGGACGCGGACATCGAAAGCCTCGCGGTCGAACTGGACGCGATACGCCAAGACATCGAGGACTCACGCGGCGAGCGCGACGCGCGCTATATCCGTCGCACCATCGCCGCGCAGCGCGCGCTCGAGGTGGCCGGCCGGGTGATGCTGGCGGCCAGCTCCAAGCGGTCGGCCTGGTGGGCCGGAGCAGCGACGCTGGGCCTGGCCAAGATCATCGAGAACATGGAGATCGGCCACAACGTCATGCACGGCCAATGGGATTGGATGAACGATCCCGAGATCCACTCCTCGACGTGGGAGTGGGACATGGGCGGCGCGTCCAAGCACTGGCGCTTCACCCACAACTTCCAGCACCACAAGTACACCAACATCCTGGGCATGGACGACGACGTGGGCTACGGCATGCTGCGCGTCACGCGTGACCAGCGCTGGAAGAAGTACAACGCCTTCAACCTGCTGTGGAACACGATTCTTGCGCTCGGCTTCGAGTGGGGCGTTGCGTTGCAGCACGTGGAGATCGGCAAGCTGTTCAAGGGCCGGGCCAATCGCGACGCCACCAAAGTACGGCTGCGTGAGGTATCGACCAAGGCCGGCAGGCAGGTGTTCAAGGACTACGTCGCGTTCCCGGCGCTGACGTCGGCCTCACCGGCCGCCACCTTCAAGTCCACGGCGACCGCGAATTTCATGGCCAACGTCATCCGCAACGTGTGGGCCAACGCGGTCATCTTCTGCGGCCATTTCCCCGACGGCGCAGAGAAGTTCACCAAGACCGACATGGAAGGCGAATCGAAGGGCCAGTGGTATCTGCGCCAGATGCTCGGTTCGGCCAACATCGATGCCGGGCCGGTGATGGCGTTCATGACGGGCAACTTGTCGTACCAGATCGAGCACCACCTGTACCCGGATCTACCCAGCAATCGGCTGGCCGAGATTTCGGTGCGGGTACGTCAGGTGTGCGACAAATACGACCTGCCCTACACGACCGGGTCGTTTTTGGTGCAGTACGGCAAGGCGTGGCGGACGATCGCCAAGCTGTCGCTGCCTGACAAATACCTCAGTGCCACCGCAGACGACGCACCGGAAACCCGCAGCGAAAAGATGTTCGCGGAGCTGGAGCCGGGATTCGCCGGCCCCGATCCGAACACCGGTCGTCGACGTGGGCTCAAGACCGCGATCGCGACGGTTCGCGGCTGGCGCCAGAACCGGCGGGAAGCCCGCCGCGCCGCAGCCTGACCTCGGCGCTCAGCGCCCGGGCGCCTCGGCGGCGTTCGGCGCGGTCAGGCTCGGCGATGCCGACGTCGACGAGGGTGTCGACGAAGGTGTGGTCGGCGTCGTGGAACTGCTGCTCGAGGCCGTCGAGCCGGCCGGGTTCAAGACCGTGTCGATCATGTAGATGACGCCGTTGGTGGTCGTGATGCCGCCGCAGACCACTTTCGCCGTGTCGTCGACCTTCACGTCGCCGCCCTTGCCGGTGACGGTGACCTGGTTACCCTGCAACGTCGTCAACTTGCCGTGCACGTCCTCGGGGTACAGCAGGCCGAGCACCACGTGGTAGCTGAGCAGATTGCTCAGCGCGGCCGGATCGGCCTTCAGCGCGTTCAGCTGCTCAGGCGGCAGCTGGGCGAATGCGTCGTCGACCGGTGCGAACAGGATGTGCTGACCGGAGTTCAGCGTCGAGACCAGGTTGACGTTCGGATTGAGCTGTCCGGTCAGCGCCGCGTTCAGCGTCGTCAGCATCGGGTTGTTGGCCACGGCGTCGGTGATCGACTCGGTCGCCATGCCCGCGAACGACCCCTTACCCGACGGGACCTGCTTCTTGTAGTTGTCGCAGCCGGAACCCTGGGGGTCGGGCGGCTGCAAGGTGGGGCTCGTCGGGCTGCTGGTCGGCGTCGGCTCCGACGGGGGGTCGCCGTGCGCCGTCACCGACAGCCCCAACGACAACGCGATCGCGGTGCCGGCCGCGAGAAGGCCAGCCACCTTACCGGCGTGCTTACCGGCGTGAGTCATAACTTTGGGTCCTCTCGGTCTACGTTCAGCGGCCATCTGCTTGCCCCCAACCGCGGTCGGCGAAGGATCGCCTGTGCCGCGACGCCGCTGAAACACTCGGTGGAATGGTAAGGGCGCCCCTCAGCCCTGCCCAAACGGCGCTGGTGAGCCTATGTTTCGGTGAGCACCCGCAACAGCCGGCGCGCCGCCGTGACGCGCCGCGCCGCGGGGCCGCGAAGCGCGTCCAGCGCGCATTCCGGGTCGGCCGGCGGACCGAGGTGCCCGCATCCGCGCGGGCAGTCCTCGACTGCGTCGGCCAGGTCGGAAAACGCCAGCAGCACGTCGTCGGGTTCGATGTGCGCCAGCCCGAACGACCGGATTCCCGGTGTGTCGATAACCCACCCGGAGTCCGGCAGCGGCAGGGCGACGGACTGCGTGGACGTGTGCCGGCCCTTGCCCACGCCGGTCACCTCGCCGATCGCCCGGTCAGCTTGCGGCACAAGGCGGTTCACCAACGTCGATTTGCCTACGCCCGAATGGCCAAGCAACACAGTCACTTTGCCCGTCAGCAGCGGGGCCACGGCATCGAGCGGATCGTCGCGGCCGGCGGTGGTCACCGTCAGCTCGAGGTCGGCGAACTGCTCGGCGAAGGGTTCGGCCGGGGCCAGGTCGCTTTTAGTCAGGCACAGGATCGGCCGAAGACCGCCCGCATACGCGGCGATCAGCGCCCGGTCCACCAGCCCGGTACGCGGCGGTGGGTCGGCCAGGGCAACCACGATCAGCAGCTGGTCGGCGTTGGCCACCACCACCCGCTCGGTGGGGTCGGTGTCGTCGGCGGTACGCCGCAGTACGGTTCGCCGCGGCCCGCGGCGCACGATGCGCGCCAGCGTGTCCGGGCGCCCCGACAAATCGCCGACCAGGTCCACGTCGTCGCCGACGACGATCGGAGTGCGGCCGAGTTCACGGGCCCGCATCGCGGTGACCCGCTGCGCGGGGTCGCGGTCCAGCACGCACCCCCAGCGGCCACGGTCCACGGTCACCACCATCGCCGGACGCGCGTCGGCGTGTTCGGGGCGCGTCTTGGTCCGCGGCCGCGAGCCTCGGCCCGAGCGCACTTTGACGTCGGATTCGTCGAAGTCGCCCGGTCTCACCGGGCGGGATCCTGGCCTGCCAGCATGTCCGCCCACAGCTGCGGGAATTCCGGCAGCGTCTTGGCGGTGGTCTCTATGTCGTCGACGGCGACCCCCGACACGGCCAGGCCCACAATGGCGCCGGCCATCGCCATCCGGTGATCGGCGTAGGAATGCCACGTGCCCCCGTGCAGCGGCGTCGCGGTGATCACCAGGCCGTCGTCGGTCTCCTCGCAGTCGCCGCCGAGCTTGTTGATCTCGGTGGCGAGTGCGGCCAGCCGGTCGGTTTCATGACCGCGCAGATGGGCGATGCCGGTCAGCCGCGACACCGAACCGGGCTGGGCGAGCGCGGCCAGCGCCGCGACTGCGGGGGTCAGCTCGCCTACGTCGCCCAGGTCTGCGTCGATTCCTCCGTAGCTGCTGGGCCCCTGCACGTCGAGATGTGAATCGGCTTGCAGCACAGTGCACTCCAGCTTGCGAAGCAGGCTGAGGATGTGGTCGGCGGGTTGGACGCTGACCAGCGGCCAGCCCGCGATGCGCACGGCGCCGCCCGTCACCACCGCCGCAGCCAGGAACGGCACCGCGTTGCTCAAGTCGGGCTCGACGCGCCAGGTCCGCGCTGTGACCGGGCCGGGTGCCACGTGCCAGCGCCGCGGCGCCGAGTCGTCGACGTCTACGCCGGCCTCGCGCAGCATCGCCACCGTCATCGCGATGTGCGGAGTGGACGGGAGGGTGGCGCCGGTGTGCACGACGGTCAGCCCGTCGTCGAAAGCTGCTCCCGACAGCAGCAGTCCGGACACGAACTGTGACGACGCTGACGCGTCGATCTCGACCTTGCCGCCGCGCACCGCGCCCGTCCCCCGCACCACGAACGGCAGCCGGCTGCCGTCGACGGACACGCCCAGCGTGCGCAACGCGTCGAGCAGCGGGGCGATGGGCCGGCTGCGCGCCTGTTCGTCGCCGTCGAACGTGACCGCCGTGGCACCGAGCGCGGCCAGCGGCGGAACGAACCGCAGTACGGTTCCGGCCAGCCCGCAATCCACGGTCGCGTCCTCGCCCGGCTCGACGCGGCCAGACACGGTGACGTCACTGCCGTGAACGTCGACGCCGAAGCCCAGCGTGCGCAGCGCGCCGATCATCAGGTCGGTGTCGCGGCTGCGCAGCGCACCGGTCACCGACACCGACTCGTCGTCGCTGGCGCCCAGCGCCGCGAGCACCAGCGCACGGTTGGTCTGCGACTTGGAGCCGGGAACGGCGACGGTGGCGTGCACAGGGGCGGGCGCGGTGGGGGCCTGCCAGATGCTCACGCCTCAATTCTGGCGTGTCGGTAACCGGTGCCACGATGGAGGCATGTGCGGGCGTTTTGCGGTGACCACCGATCCGAAGCTGCTGGCCGAGAAGATCCACGCGATCGACGAGGCCACGTCGGCTGCGAAAGACAGCTCAGGGCCCAACTACAACGTCGCGCCGACGAACACGATCGCGACCGTGGTGAGCAGACACAACGAACCCGAGGACGATCCGACGCGACGGCTGCGGTTGATGCGGTGGGGACTGGTGCCGCCGTGGGCCAAGGCCGGCCCGGACGGGGCGCCCGAGGGCAAGGGGCCGCTGTTGATCAACGCCCGCGCCGACAAGGTCACCACGTCGCCGGCGTTCCGGTCGTCGGCGAAGAGCAAACGCTGCCTGGTGCCGATGACCGGGTGGTACGAGTGGAAGGCCAATTCGGACGCGCCGTCGGGCAAGAAGCCGCGCAAGACCCCGTACTTCATGACACCCGGCGACGACCAGTTGATTTGCATGGCCGGGCTGTGGTCGGTCTGGAAACCAGCCAAGGACGCTGAGCCGCTGCTGAGTTGCACGATCATCACCACGGACGCGGTCGGCCCGCTCGCGCAGATCCACGACAGGATGCCGCTGATGATCGACGAGCGCGACTGGGACCGCTGGCTGGACCCGGACAGTCCGCTCGACCCCGAACTGCTCACGGTGCGGGCCGACCTCTCGCAACTGGAGATCCGTGAAGTGTCGACGTTGGTCAACAACGTGCGCAACAACGGCCCCGAGCTCATCGAGCCCGCCGAGCCGGAGGCCAGGCAGCCGACCCTGCTGTAGGAACCGGCATTCACGTTCGCCGCCGTATCGGGCGATAACACAGCACCGGTGCCAGAACCGTCGTTAACATCGACGGGCAAGGCTGAGACCAGCGCAACGGACGGGGACGGCATGCTCAGTGCGGTGCGAAAGATCGTGAGCTTCCAGATGACCGTCGCTGAGTGGATCGGGACAGCGGCCTTGCTGGGCGTCCCGTACCTGCTCGTCGGCGCCCTGTGGCTGGCCACTCACACTGATCAGCTCAGCCAGACGCACGGTTCCCACCGTGTGGTGGTGGTTGCCGGGTCCGCGCTGTCGTGGCCCGTTCTCGTGCTGTTCAACGTCTGTCTGACCTGATGCGAGCCTAAGCCACCGGAAGGAGACGCATGCGCGAATTCCCGCCCGACGACTGCCGGATCCGCATCCGCAGACGCACCGCACGATGGGACGACGGTGCGGTCACCGCAGCCGAGGCCATGGATTTCTGGGGGTTCGCGGCCGGCGCAGCCAACGTGATCATGCAGCTGTCGTGGCCCGAAGTGGGTTACGGAGTCGTCGAGAGCAAGGTCGACTCCGGCAACATCCTCAAGCATCCGTGGAAGCGGGCACGCACCACGCTTCAGTATCTGGCCGTCGCGGTGCTGGGCACGCCGGCGGACCGTGCGGCGTTCCGCAAGGCGGTGGACGGCTCGCACCGACAGGTCAAGTCCGGCCCGGACAGTCCGGTGCGGTACAACGCGTTCGACCGCGACCTCCAAATGTGGGTCGCCGCTTGCCTTTTCGTCGGACTGGAGGATGTCTACCAGTTGTTGCGCGGCGAGATGACGCCGGCGCAGGCCGAACAGTTCTACCGATCCGCGTGGACGCTGGGAACCACGCTGCAAGTCACCGAGGACCAGTGGCCACCCACCCGCACCGAGTTCGACGCCTACTGGGTCGACGCGTGCCGTCGGGTGCAAATCGACGAAACGGTCCGTCAGTACCTGCTGGATCTGATCAACCTTCGGATGATCAATCCTGTTCTGCGGCTTGCTTTTCGGCCGCTGTTGAAATTTCTGACCACCGGCTTTCTGGCGCCGGTGTTCCGCGACGCGATGGGTCTGCGGTGGAGCAACGTCAAGCAGGGTCTGTTCGAATGGCTTTTCCTGACAGTCGCTTTCGTCAACCGGTTCATTCCGGTGTTCATCCGCCAAGGCGGCAGCTACGTGTTGCTGGCTGACGTTAGACAGCGGGTCCGCGACAACCGGGCGCTGGTATGAGGGCACTGCGCCGGCTGCTGAGCCGACGGGTCAGCGTCGAAGCGATGATCGAGTTGGCCTTCTGGCTTGCGGTTCCCTACATCGTCGTCGGACTGGTGTGGGCGTTCTTCGACGCCGAGCAGGTGCAGCTGCTCGAGGGCGATCTGCGCACTCGGATGCCGGCGGGATCGGAGATGGTGTCGTTCGTGGCCACGGCGGCGCTGTGGCCCTGGCTACTGCTGGGCGCGCACATCTCCGTGGTGTAGGGCTGGATCAGTCCCCGTACCCCGGGGGGTTGGGCGAGTCCACCCAGAAGTCGACGCCCAGCGTCGCACCGGGAACGCAGTCGTACACCGACAGGTCGGTGACTCCGGATTCGACGAGCACGTCCTCGCACAGCAGAGTGTTGCCGGTGTACTCGCGGGCGGGTTTGTTGAGGATCGCGTACGCGGCGTCGGCATAAACCTCCGGCTTGCGCGACCGGGCCATCGCCTCGTCGCCGCCGAGCAGATTCTGCACCGCCGCGGTGGCGACCATCGTGCGCGGCCACAAAGTGTTGGAGGCGATGCCCTCATCACGCATCTCTTCGGCAATTCCCAACGCGCACAGCGTCATTCCGAATTTGGCCATCATGTAGGGCGTCGGCTTGAGCCACTTGGGTTCGAGACGGATCGGGGGAGACAGCGTCAGGATGTGCGGGTTCTCCCGGCCTCTCATGTGCGGGATGCAGGCCTGCGACACCGCATAGGTGCCTCGCACCTGGATGCCGTTCATCAGGTCGAAGCGCTTCAGCGGCACCTCGGTGATCGAGCCGAGGTTGATCGCGGACGCGTTGTTGACACACATGTCGATGCCACCGAACTGCTGCACCGCCTTGGCCACCGCGGCGACCACCATGTCGCCGTCGCGGATGTCGCCGACGATCGGCAGAGCTTGGCCGCCGGCCTCCTCGATCTCCTTGGCCGCGGTATAGACGGTGCCGGGCAGCTTGGGGTGGGGTTCGGCCGTCTTCGCGACGAGCGCGATGTTGGCGCGGTCCGCGGCGGCCCGCTTGGCGATCGCCAGGCCGATGCCGCGGCTGGCACCCGAGATGAACATGGTTTTGCCGGAAAGGGACATCTGTCGACCTTAACCGGGCGCTCCTGGGCTGGATGGCGTGCTCGTGGGACGGGTAAGACGTCTGTGCCGTCGGACAACCAGGGCGCGATGACGGGAGGCTCAGTGCGTGAAAGTAGTCAAATCGATGCAGCCGCCAAAAGGGTTGCGCCGCTCGCTGTTTCGTATACCCATCCAGCTGTACCAGGCTAGGCTCGGCTGGTTGTTCGCCCAGCGGTTGCTGCTGCTGCACCACATCGGCCGCAGAACGGGTGAAGCGCGGGCGGCGGTGCTGGAGGTGGTCGAACACGACGTCCGCAACGGCAGCTACGTCGTCGCGTCCGGATGGGGTCCTACCGCGGCGTGGTACCGCAACGTCATGACGCACCCTGACGTCACCATCGAGGTGGGCCGCACGACGATCCCGGTGACGGCCGAGGCGCTGTCGGCTGAGCAGGGCGCCGAGATCTTCGCCCGCTACGCCACCCGACATCGCGTGCTGGCCAAGCACCTGCTGCCTCGATTGATGGGATTCGAAGTCGACGGCTCCGAGGAGGACTTCCGCGCGGTAGGGCGGCGCATACCGTTCGTGCGGTTCATGCCGCGGTAACAGCTGCACCGGGAACAACGCAGGTCCTGACTGGTGTTGATGGGTGCAGTCAAGGGTCGAGCGGCTCGCGGTTCTAGGATTGAAGAAGGGGTTGTCTGGTGTTGACGGCGTGCCTGGAGCGCCCAGTGTGGGTGGGCGACGTCGATGACACCCCAACGAAAGGGATCGACATGACCGACGTCGATGGTGCGGGCACCGCACCGTCGGACGAGGCCGGACCGTCGGAGACGCCGACTGATAGTGGGCGGACCGAGACCGATGCTGAGCTGACCGCACGCTTCGAACGCGATGCGATTCCGCTGCTCGACCAGCTCTACGGCGGCGCGTTGCGAATGACGCGCAATCCCGCGGACGCCGAAGACCTGCTGCAAGAGACCATGGTCAAGGCTTACGCCGGGTTCCGGTCCTTCAAAGAAGGCACCAACCTCAAAGCCTGGCTGTACCGGATCCTGACCAACACCTACATCAACAGCTACCGCAAAAAGCAACGTCAACCGGCGGAATATCCCACTGAGGAGATCACCGACTGGCAGTTGGCGGCCAACGCCGAGCATTCGTCCACCGGGCTGAGGTCGGCGGAGGTCGAGGCGCTGGAGACGCTGCCGGACAACGAGATCAAGGAGGCGCTGCAGGCACTGCCGGAGGAATTCCGGATGGCCGTGTACTACGCCGACGTCGAAGGCTTCCCGTACAAGGAGATCGCCGAGATCATGGATACTCCGATCGGGACGGTGATGTCGCGGCTGCATCGTGGTCGGCGGCAACTGCGCAGCTTGCTCGCCGATGTGGCGAGAGATCGCGGATTCGTGCGGGGACACGAGGAGGTGTCATCGTGAGTGGCGATGAGCGCTCGCGCGAAGAGCAGAGCAGCACCGATGAGCGCTCGCGCGAAGAGCAGAGCAGCACCGATGAGCGCTCGCGCGAAGAGCAGAACGTATTCAAGCCGCCGATAGGCCCGATTGATCCGGAGCATCCCGATTGCGCGGCCGTGATGGCCGAGGTGTGGACACTACTTGACGGCGAGTGCACGCCTGAGACCCGCGACAAGCTGCGGCACCACCTCGAGGAGTGCCCCGGCTGCCTGCGTCAGTACGGCGTCGAGGAGCGCATCAAGCGGCTGATCGCAGCCAAGTGCAGCGGGGAGAAGGCGCCGGATCGGCTGCGTCAGCGCCTGATGATGGAAATCAGCCGCACCACGATCATCAAGTACTGACCGCGGCTGCCCTACTACTTTTTGGCGCCTGCGTTGGGCCGTTTGCCGTGGTTGGCCTTGTTGTGCTTGCGGTCACGCTTCTTGCGGCCACGCTTGGCCATTGTCTTCTCCTTCGGTCACTTCATGTCTACTGGCCGTCCATCATCTCATGCGGCTCGAGTGCTCGGCTCTTCGCGCAAGCGCTCATCGCTTCTGATCGGCTCTTCGCGCAAGCGCTCATCGCTTCAGGTTGGCTCTTCGCGCAAGCGCTCATCGCTGTGGTTCGATGAGGGCGAAGAATCATGTCGCCGCCGCGCGGCTCCGGCGATCGATGTCGCCGCCCGGGCGGCTCCGCCTGCGGTGCAGAGAACGGGGTAGTGAATGGCCGAAGACGTTCGCGCGGAAATCGTGGCCAGCGTGCTGGAGGTCATGGTCAAAGAAGGCGATCAAGTCGGTGAGGGCGACACCCTGGTGCTGCTGGAGTCGATGAAGATGGAGATTCCCGTGCACGCCGAAACGGCGGGGAGGGTCACGCAGGTCAAGGTGGCTGTGGGTGACGTCATCCGCGCCGGCGATTTGATAGCCGTCATCGATTAGCTGGGAGCCATGTCCACCCTCGGTGAACTGCTCGCCGAGCACACCGTCCTGCCAGGCGAGGCGGTCGATTACTTGCACGCGGTCGTGGGGGAGTGGCAGCTGCTGGCCGACCTCTCCTTCGCCGATTACCTGATGTGGGTTCGCCGCGACGACGGCGCGCTGGTGTGCGTGGCGCAGTGCCGGCCCAACACGGCGCCCACAGTGCTGCTGACCGACGCGGTCGGAACCGTCGCTCGCAGTGAGGACTTACCGCAGGTTGCGGCCGCGTTCGCATCCGGCACGATCGGCGACGACGGCAGCGGTATGGAAGCGGTGCCGGTCCGTCACAGCGACGACGTGGTGGCGGTGCTGACGCAGCAGACGGCGGTGGCTACGCGGCGCAAGTCCAGTCCGCTGGAGATCGCCTACTTGGACTGCGCCAACGACCTGCTGCAGATGCTGGCCGAGGGGACGTTTCCCAATGTCGGCGATCTGCCGGTGTCGCGGTCCAGCCCGCGGGTGGGCGACGGCTTCATCCGCTTGGACGTCAACGGTGACGTGGTGTTCGCCAGCCCGAACGCGATTTCGGCGTACCACCGCATGGGGCTGACCTCGGAGCTGGAGGGCCACAACCTCGTGCGCGTGACCCGGCCGCTGATCTCGGATCCGTTCGAGGCGCAGGAGCTGGCCGATCATGTGCTCGACTCGCTAGCCGGCGGTTCCAGCATGCGGCTCGAGGTGGACGCAGGCGGCGCGGCCGTGCTGCTGCGCACGCTGCCGTTGGTGGTGCGGGGCGAGTCCGTCGGCGCTGCGGTTCTGATTCGCGACGTCACCGAGATCAAGCGGCGCGATCGCGCCCTGCTGTCCAAGGACGCAACGATCCGCGAAATCCATCACCGGGTGAAGAACAACTTGCAGACGGTCGCGGCGCTGCTGCGGCTGCAGGCGCGCCGGACCACGAATCCGGAAGGCCGCGAGGCGCTGATCGAGTCGGTGCGGCGAGTCTCGTCGATTGCCTTGGTGCACGACGCGCTGTCGATGTCGGTGGACGAGGAAGTGAATCTCGACGAGGTGGTCGACCGGATCCTGCCGATCATGGGCGATCTCGCCGGTGTCGACTCTCGCGTCCGGGTCGAGCGGGCGGGGACACTGGGTGTGCTCGATTCGGACCGTGCGACGGCGCTGATCATGGTGATCACCGAGTTGGTGCAGAACGCGATCGAGCACGCCTACGACCCGTCAGGGTCCGACGGCAGCGTGACCATTCGCGCCGAGCGCTCCTCGCGGTGGCTCGACGTGGTGGTGCACGACGATGGCCGCGGGCTGCCGCCCGGTTTCAGTCTGGAGAAGTCGGATCGGCTGGGCCTGCAGATCGTGCGGACGCTGGTGGCGACGGAGCTGGACGGCTCGCTCGGCATGCACGATGCCCCGGGTGGAGGGACGGATGTGGTGTTGAGGGTGCCGATCGGCCGCCGGAGCGGGCGGAGCCCGCAGTGAGGCCGAGCGGGCAATAGGAGTAATAGCCCGTAAAGGGCGAATCCGATAAACGCTTGTTAGCTCAGCAAAGTAGGGCGCGGAATTTTCCGCGCCCTACCAAATACGTGCTGAGTACGTCAGACCGAACTGCGTGCTCGGGTCCGGGCGTTGCGGCGCTTCAGCGCACGCCGCTCGTCTTCACTCATGCCACCCCAGACGCCGGCGTCCTGGCCGGAGTCCAGCGCCCACGTCAGGCATTCGGTGGTTACCGGGCAGCGGTTGCACACCAGCTTCGCTTCTGCGATCTGGGCGAGTGCAGGACCGCTGTTGCCCACAGGGAAGAACAGTTCCGGATCTTCATCCCGACAGACCGCCTTGTGGCGCCAATCCATGTAAATCTCCTTGCAGCGTGCGCGCAGCGACGCACGGTTGTCTTCGGCTCTTAATGCGTGCGCACGAATTGTTTCCGCACTGTTGCAACCGATCGTTTCACAGGCTCAACAGATGTCAACACTCTGCGGTAACTCGTGGGCAATCTCACTATCAGAATCCGTTCTCGGATTCCCTATCCGTTTGTACTACACTTTCGGCCCTACTTCGAGTGCGTAATCGGGTCGGCGCTGGTCAACCGGATTTCTGGGGCGGCGCGACCACCGCCAGGGCGTTGGGAACGGCGGTGAATGTCATCGCGTCGCGGGGCCCCACGTAATCGCCGTCGATCTGGGTCGCCACTGGTGTGGCCGAGGTCACGCGCACCCAGGCAACGTCGTCGTCGCGGACCAGGTGCTTCGCGCGAATCCGGGGGCGTTTGGACAGCATCTGGCGCACGAGCCGCAAGTTCGAGAACACGTTCATGCCTGTGGTGGCGAACACGCCGATGCCGGTCTCGTAGGTGGTGTTCGTGTTGGTCCACACGGGCCGGTTGTTGGCGTAGGTCCACGGGCTGGCGTTGGAGACGAACACGAAGTGCACACCGTCGATCGGCTCCCGGTCAGGCAGCTGCAATCTCAGCACCGGTTCTCGGCGGGCGCTGCGTAAGGCCAGCGGCACAGTCGTGCGGATGTAGCGCCACGCCGTCACCTTGCGGCCCTTGTCCCGTTGGGCCTCGACCGCCGCCACCACCTCGCCGTCGAGGCCCATGCCCGCGGTGAAGACGCCCCAGCGTTCCCCGCAGTCCATCAGCCCGATCCGCCGCCAGCTGCGGTCGTCGCGGTGCATGCCGAGCAGGTCGACGAGCTGGTTCGTGGCCTCCACCGGGTCCGGGCTGATGCCAAGCGAGCGGGCGAACACGTTGGCCGAACCACCCGGCACCACCCCGACCGCCGGCGCATGGGCGATCCGCCGGTCGGCCGGCGGCCCGAGGATGCCGTTGACCACCTCGTTGACCGTTCCGTCGCCACCGTGGACGATCACCACGTCCACCCCGTCGTCGGCGGCGGCGCGGGCGATCTCGATCGCGTGTCCGCGGTGATCGGTGTGCTCGACGGTCAGCTGCGTGCGGCTTTCCAGCGCGTGGGCCAGCAGGTCGCGCGCCGCCGGCGTGGTCGACGTCGCGTTCGGGTTGACGATCAGCACCGCGCGCACGAGCCATGAGCCTAAGGGTGTTTACGCTGAGGTCCGTGGCCGGTGCTGTTCCTCCTGTCGTTCGCGGGACCGGCGTGCTCGTGCTGCTCGAAGGATTCACCGGCTTGCTTTATGCGCTTGCGATCGCGATCGCCGGACTTCGGGGCGCCGACGCGCGGGTGGCGTACGGCACCGCCGGGCTGCTGCTGATCGTCGCCGCCGCGGTGTCGGCGGCGGGGTGGGCGCTGTGGCGGGGACGACGCTGGGGCCGCGGCCTGGCGGTGTTCACCCAGCTGTTGTTGCTGCCGGTGGCGTATTACATGCTGGCCGGTTCGCACCGGCCCGAGCTCGGTGCGCCTCTGGGCCTGGTGGCGCTGATGACGCTGGCGTTGCTGTTCAGCCCGCCGGCGCTGAAATGGGCGGCAGCTCAGTCAGATTCGGCTAGCTCAGACAATTCGGGGCCGGACAGCCGGTAGGTGATCCACTCGGTCAGCGGTCGTGCGCCGACGGCCTCGTATAGCCCGATCGCATCGACGTTCCAGTCCAGCACTGCCCACGTCAGCCTGGTGTAGCCGGCGGCGACGCATTCACGTGCCAACTCGCGAAGCAGTGCGCGGGCGAGCCCGCGGCGACGAAATACGGGCCGTACGTAGAGATCCTCCAAATAGATTCCTGCGGTGCCGTCCCAGGTGGAGAAGTTGAGGAACCACAGCGCCCCGGCCGCGATCTCGCCGTCCACTTCGGCCACATGTCCGCGCACCGTCGGCTCAGCCCCGAAAAGCGCTGTGCGCAATTGTGTTTCGGTCACCGAGCACTGATCGGCGGCGCGCTCGAAACCCGCCAGCTCGTGGATCATCGCGGTCAGCTCCGCCTCGTCGCCGGGTCGGGCACGGCGGATCACAGCCGTCACGCCGTCACCCCCAGCGCCGAGAGGATCGTTCTGAATTTCGTTGTGGTTTCCTCGATTTCGTCGTCCACCTGGGAGTCGGCGACGATCCCGCCGCCCGAGTATGCGCGGGCGCTGCGCCGGTCCGCCGACAGCACCGCGCAGCGGATCGACACCACCCAGCGACCGTCGCCACGACTGTCGCACCAACCGGTTGCGCCGGCGTAGAAGCCGCGGTCGCCTTCCAGTTCGGCGATCATGTTCGCGGCGGCGTCGGCGGGTACTCCGCCGACTGCCGGTGTGGGGTGCAGGGCCAGCGCCAGATCCAGTGCAGTGGTGGATGATTCGCGCAGCTGCGCGGTGATGGTTGTGCTCAGGTGCCACAGCGCCGCGGTGCGGCTGAGCTGAGGTGTGGGGGCGACCTGTAAGTCGACGCACAACGGGTCCAGCGCTTTGCGCATCGCGTCGACCACCAGCGCATGCTCCACGCGGTTCTTGGCCGATGCGGCGAGCGCGGCGCCGTTCGCGCGGTCGATCTCCGGGTCGGGGGAGCGTGGCGCGGAGCCCGCGAACGGCTGACAGGTCACAAGGTCCCCGCGGCGGTCCACCAGAAGCTCGGGGCTCGCGCCCACCAGTGCGCGTCCGCCGTAGTCGGCGCCGGCCGCCGACAGGTCGACGAAGTAGGTGTAGGCGTGCGGATCGGCCTGGGCCAGCCGGTGAAGAATGCCCGGGACCTCCAACGACGTGTCGGACACCAGCTCCAGCGCCCGCGCCAGCACCACCTTGCGCAGCCCGCCGCTGGGGTCACGCAATAGCGCGAGCGCGCGCCGGATCCGCTCGCCGTGCTCGTCGGCCGAAGGGACACTGGCCACGATCCGGGGCGCCGGCGCCTCGTGCGGCGGCCCGAACGGCAGCCGGTCGCTGAATGCGTAGGCTCGCGGAGCCATCAACGCCGCGGGCCTGCGGACATCAAACGGCAACGCGCCTAACACAATTGGCGCCTGCCCAGAATGCAAGTCAGCCTGCGCGGCGGAGATGTCAGGGTATGCGGCGGCGGCGCCGTGGCCCACCAGGGTGCCGCCGGGGCCACTCAGCACGAACGACGGAGTCATCGGTACAGCGGCCGCGGATAACCGGTGACGCCGAGTCGGCTGATTTGGCGGACGTTGTGTTCGAACCCGCACACCGCGATCGTCGCCGCAACCATGGAGAACCGGATACCTTCGTAGAGTGGCTGTTCGATCCAGCGGGTCAGAACGGCACGCGAGAAGTGGCCGTGCCCGACGAACAGCACGTCACGCGATTCCATGTGCTGCAGCGCCAGCGCGATCGCCTGGTCGGCACGGTCGCGAACCTGGGCGACGGTTTCGCCGCCGGGGCAGCCATGCGTCCACACCAACCAGTCCGGCACGGCTTTGCGGATCTCCTCGGTGGTGGTGCCTTCGTAGTCGCCGTAGTCCCATTCGCTGATCAGCGGTGTCACCTCGTCGACCCGCAGCCCGGCGAGCTCGGCGGTGACGATCGCGCGCTTGCGCGGGCTGCACACCACGAACGGGTTGTCCAGACCCAGCTGGGCCAGCGTCTCGCCGGCGGATTTCGCCTGCGTGCGGCCCGTCTCGGTGAGGTCCAATTCGGTGCGGCTGGTGTGTTTTCCGCTCCGCGACCACTCGGTTTCACCGTGCCGAAGCAGCAGCAGCCGGTGCTGGTGCAGACCCATCCCACCGATTCTGCCGCACTAACCCACACCGACCCGGGTGCGTGCTTGGATGGCAGCGTGACGCGAGTACTGGCAGTGGCCAACCAGAAAGGCGGGGTCGCCAAGACCACGACGGTCGCGTCGTTGGGGGCGGCGATGGTGGAGCAGGGCCGGCGGGTGCTGCTGGTCGACCTGGACCCGCAGGGATGTCTGACCTTCTCTCTCGGCCATGACCCGGACAAGCTGCCGGTCTCGGTGCATGAAGTGCTGCTCGGTGAGGTCGAGCCGTCAGCGGCGCTGGTGGACACCGAGGAGGGCATGACACTGCTGCCTGCCAACATCGACCTTGCCGGGGCCGAGGCGATGCTGCTGATGCGTGCCGGCCGCGAGTACGCGCTCAAACGCGCGCTGGCCAAGGTCAAAGACGAGTTCGACGTGGTCATCGTCGACTGCCCGCCGTCGCTGGGGGTGCTGACGCTGAACGGGCTGACCGCCGCCGACGAGGTGATCGTGCCGCTGCAATGCGAAACCTTGGCGCACCGCGGCGTCGGCCAGTTCTTGCGCACGGTCGCCGACGTGCAGCAGATCACCAATGCGGACCTCAAGCTGCTGGGCGCGCTGCCGACGCTGTACGACTCGCGCACCACCCACAGCCGCGACGTGCTCCTCGATGTCGCCGACCGCTACGACTTGCCCGTGCTGGCCCCGCCGATCCCGCGTACTGTGCGATTCGCCGAGGCCAGCGCTTCGGGCTGCTCGGTGCTGGCCGGGCGTAAGAACAAGGGCTCGGCGGCCTACCGAGATCTGGCGGACTCTTTGCTCAAGCATTGGAAGTCGGGCAAGCCTCTGGCGAGCTTCACGCCGGAGGTCAACTAGGCCTCGCCGAGCGCGACCACCGTGGCGCCACGCTGTTCGACCACGGTGGTGCCGACGACACCGAGCATGATCGGACCCGCGACGTTGCCGCGGTCGACGGGAATCAGCCGCTCGAATGCTCCGGTTTTCGGGTCGTACACCCCGATGCCGCCGGTCACCGGGATCAGCAGCCGGTCGGCCATCATCTTGCCCGGACCCAACGGCGCCGCGCTGCCTGAGGCGATGGTGTAGCGAAGGGCCAGACTCGAGCCGTCGAGCACTGCGACGCTGTCGCCAAGCCACACCGTGACCAGATCACCGGCATGTGACACGGCGATCTGCGGCCCGGGCCGGCGGGGCAGCAGCGTGTTTCCGGTCTCCTGACCGGTCTCGTCGTACACCACGACGCGGGGCTGCGGCGTCGGCAGGTACACCGCCGTCCGCAGATCCGACACCGCCAGGACCTTCGCGCCGGCATCAGGTTTGAGCCCGGGCTGCTGCACGTACTTCTCTTCCGGCTCGACGTCTTCCTTGGAAACCTTGAGCAGCGTCAGCCGCACATCCGGAAAACTGCTGCAGGTCTCCAGAACTGCCGCGGCCGACGTGCTCGCCGCCGTCGACAAGAACTGGCACGGCGGCTTCGGCGGCACAGGTGGGTTGACCGGTGCGTCGATGTCGCCGTAGGCGAGCGTGCGAACCATGTCCGAGCGCCACATCTCCAAGCGGGTGCGTCCGGCGGACAGCACGGTGGTGCCGTCGGTGGACAGCCTGATCTGCTTGTCGGCGTACGACGTCCGGGTCGGTCCGCGCTCGCCTGTGCGCGCCTGGACAGTGCTGATCTGACCGCAGCCGCGGCTGTCGGGATATGCGGCAACCGCCAGGTCGTAGACCCATGTCGCCGCGCAGATGTCGCGGTCACGGGCGAAGCTCCACCGCTGCGAACCGGTCTTCGGGTCCCGACCCACCAGCTCGTGACCTTCCCCAGTCACCACAGTGCTGGTCACGATCACCGGCTCGGTGGTCACCGGACTCGACGCGCTCCATAGCTGACGCAGATTCGCCGGAACCGCACGGGCCTGGTTGATCGGCGGCGCCGGTGCGGCGGCCGGTCGGCTGATCGTCGCGCGGGCGTCGCTGTGCCACCAGATCAGCGCCCCCGCCACCGCGATGACCATCACGATGGCTGCGGCCGCCAGGATGTCGCCTTTAGTCCGGCGCTCGGGCTTGACCAACGGGGTAGATCAGCCGGCAGATGGCGAGCCGCTTGCGGTTGCACCTGAGGACACAGCTTGCCGCGGACGACGCCGCCGCCGACGCCGCCGGCCGGCGGAACCCGGCTCAGCGGTCTGCTGGTCGTCCTCTGCCGTGTCGGCTTGGGCTTCGACGTGGCCAGTGACCGGTTCACCGGCGCGGGTGCGTCGCCGGGGGCGGCTCCGGCGGGCCGGCTGCTCGTCGCCGTTGCGCCGCGGCGATGAGCCATTCGAACGTCCGCCCGAAGCTGCGGATTTCTTCGCGGGACCGACTCGGCCACCGGCGTCGGTGGGGATGTCCAGTTCGGTGTACAGGTGCGGCGAGTTGGAGTACGTCTCCGGCGGATCGGGACAGCCCAGGTCGAGGGCCTTATCGATCAGCGACCAGCGGGCCAGCTCGTCCCAGTCCACCAGCGTGACCGCGACGCCGGCTTTACCGGCGCGGCCGGTGCGGCCGATGCGGTGCACGTAGGCCTGCTCGTCTTCAGGGCACTGGTAGTTGATGACGTGGGTGACGTCGTCGATGTCGATGCCGCGCGCGGCCACGTCGGTGGCCACCAGCACGTCGATGTCGCCGCCGCGGAACGCCTTCAAAGCCTTCTCGCGGGCGATCTGGCCGAGGTCGCCGTGCACCGCGCCCACCTTGAAGCCGCGCTCGGCGAGCTCGTCGGCCACTTTCTGCGCGGTGCGCTTGGTGCGGGTGAAGACCATCGTCGCGCCGCGACCGCGGGCCTGCAGGATGCGGCTGACCAGCTCGACCTTGTCAAGCGCGTGCGCCCGGTAGACGAACTGCTCGGTGGTGGCGTGCACGGCGGAGGAGTGCGGCGCCTCGGCGCGGATGTGGGTGGGCCGGTTCATGAACGTACGGGCCAGCGTGATGATCGGGTCCGGCATGGTCGCCGAGAAGAGCATCGCCTGCCGGTTGTCGGGAATCTGCCGCAGAATGCGCTCGATGTCGGGCAAGAAGCCCAGGTCCAGCATCTCGTCGGCCTCGTCGAGCACCAGCACCGACAGCCCGCCCAGCTGCAGGTGGCCCTGCTGTGCCAGGTCCAGGAGCCGGCCCGGCGTACCCACGACGACGTCGGCACCCTTCTGCAGCGCCTCGATCTGCGGTTCGTACGGGCGGCCGCCGTAGATGGGCACCACCGACAGTGGTCTACCGTTCTCGGCCGTCAGGTACTTCGCGGCGCTGGACAAGTCGCCGAAAACTTGCAGGCACAACTCGCGAGTGGGCACCACGACCAGCGCGCGGGGCGCTCCGGCAAGCGGGCGTTCGTCGTCGGTGGTGATCCGGTGCAACAGCGGTACACCGAAGGCGAACGTCTTGCCCATGCCGGTGCGAGCCTGGCCGATCAGATCCTCGCCGGCCAGCGCCAGCGGCAGCGTCAGTTCCTGGATGGCAAAAGGGTGTTCGATTCCGTTCTCGGCCAGCGCGCGCACGATTTCGTCGCGGACGCCGAGCTTGGCAAATGTGGGGTTGAGGGCGGTCATGTGGCCTTTCGTGTCATTCGTTCTCCGCGCCAGCGGGGCTGGCAATCGTTGTCGCCACGCGCGCACGAGTTCGAATGTTCACGTCTGGCCGGCACCAAATCGGTGCCGACTCCGATGGCCCTGCGCTTATCTGAAGGCGGGCCAACTGCGTGCACGCACATATCGGAGCGGCGGCTTACGCGGCCGCCTGGTGCCATCATACCGGGCTAGGCTGTCGGCCATGAGTTTCACGCAGCCCGCCGCTGCCGCCGAACAGCTCGCCGACCGGCCCGCGTCGCGAATTCCCGCCGACCATCCGGGCGTCGACAAGCTGTTTGCGCTGTTGGCCTACGGCGAGGTCGCCGCGTTCTACCGGCTCACCGACGAAGCCCGGATGTCGCCGAGCCTGCGTGGCCGGATCGCGATGGCCAGCATGGCGGCCGCCGAGATGCGGCACTACGAGTTGCTTCGCGACGCGTTGGCGGCCCGTGGAATCGACGTCGAGCAGGCGATGACGCGCTACGTGTCCGCATTGGAGAACTATCACCGGCTGACCACGCCCAGCACGTGGCTGGAGGCGTTGGTCAAGACCTACATCGGCGACGCCCTGGCCGCCGACTTCTACCGCGAGATCGCCGACGTGCTGCCCGACGAGGTCGCGGACGTGGTACGCGGCGTGCTCGCCGAGACCGAGCATTCACAGTTCGTGGTGGCCGAGGTGCGCGCCGCAGTGGCGGCCAGCGGCAAGCAGCGCAACCGGCTCACGCTGTGGGCGCGCCGGCTGCTCGGCGAGGCGATCACGCAGGCGCAGTACGTGTTGGCCGAGCACGACGACCTGGCCGACCTGGTGGTGTCGGGTACCGGCGGATTGGGCGAGATCACCACGTTCTTCGAGCGCTTGCAACGCACGCACGCCGAACGGATGGCCGAACTGGGCCTGGCCTAGCCGGCTCAGCGGTTGCAGGTCGCCGCGATCGTGTTGTAGTCCTGCGCCGCGATGGTCTGGCCGTCGGCGTCGGTGATCGCACAGTTGAGGTGGCTTGCGACGCTCACGGCGGTCACCGAGTTCAGCAACATGTTGCCCCCCGAGACGACCGTCTTCGTCCAAGGCAGCGTGACGTTGAATTCCGTTCGGGGAAGGCCTGTTTCGTCGAGATAGGTGACGGTGACTATGTCGCCGGGCTGACGCGTGCCCGACACGGTGTAGGTGATGGTGCGTGGGTCGGTCTGCGGGACGGCAGCGGTCGGCGTCGCGGTAGTGGACGCGGCCGTCGGCGTCAGCGTGGTGAAAGTCTCTCGGGGTAGCGAGGTGGTGGGCGGCCCCGACGCGCGCGGTGGCGTCGTCGTCATCGGGGCCGGCGTTGGCGACGGTGCAGCTGCCGACGGAGCCGCCGGTGTGCGCGACGGCTGGATGGTTGCCGACGTGGACGCGGTGTCGCCGCCGCGCACGATCCCGATCGCGCCGATCACCGCCAGCACCACCACCACGCCGGCCAGTACGCCCGCCCAGCGCCACCGCGACGAATCCGCGTAGTACACGATGTCGTCGACGTCGCCGGCGCGCTCGTCGAGCTGCTTCGTCGTCGTGTCCCAAGTCATCGCGTGCGTGTTCTTCCCCGTCGGCCTTCTCGCTGGATCGGGCCGATGGTAGTGACGGGCACCGGCTCTTCGCCGCCGCTTGCGATACAGGTCCGGTCACAGGTTGATGCCGTCTTCGCATACCGCCGACGGGTTCAACTAGCCTGCTGTCGGGAACTGGAAGCGACGAAAGGGTGCAGCGTGGAGGTCAAGATCGGCATTGCGGAGAGCCCGCGCGAGCTGGTGCTCAACAGCTCGCAGACGCCCGCGGAGGTCGAGGAGCAAGTCCGCGCCGCGCTGGAGAGCGGTTCGCCGGTGCTCGAGCTGACCGACGAGCGCGGCCGCAAAGTGCTGGTGCAGACGTCGAAGGTGTCTTATGTGGAGATCGGGATCGCCGACGTGCGCCGGGTGGGCTTTGGCGGCGCTTGAGCCTTTGCGAGAACGCGGGTAAAGCCGCTAATCAGGAGCGCGTCAGCGGCACGTGTGACAGCCCGCCCCAGGCGAACTGAACGGTCCCTTCGACGGCGTCCTCTTTGGAGATCGGTCGGTCGGCGCCCACCCAATACCGGGCGCAGTCCACGCTGATGCCCACCAGTCCCACCGCGATCATCCGGGCTCGGTGGGCTTCCAATCCGGAGTCGCGGCTGATCAGGTCGGCCACTGCGTCGGTGCAGCTTTCGGTGGCGACTCGCACCTGTGCGGCCACTTGCGGCTCGGTGACGTAGTCGTTTTCGAAGATCAGCCGGTAGCCCTGGCCGTCGTGCTCGATGAAGTCGAAAAACGCTTGCACCGCTGCGCGCAACCGCTGGCGGTTGTCGGTGGTGGTGCGCAGGGCCTGCCGCACGCCCGATACGAGCTTGTCGACGTGGCGCTCCAGCACCGCCAGGTACAGTTCGAGTTTGCTCGAAAAGTGTTGGTACAGGACAGGTTTGCTGACCCCGGCTCGGTCGGCGATCTCGTCCATGCCTGCGGCGTGGAAGCCGCGGTCGACGAAAACCTCACTGGCAGCGGCAAGTAACTGACCGCGGCGCTCGTCACGGGGGAGCCGGTTGCCGCGCCGGTTGCCGCTCTGGGCGCTTCCGGTGACGTCGTCGCCTGTGGCGAACGCGTTACCGCGCCTCTCGGCGGTGTTGGCGAGTTCGCTCATCCCATCCTCATTCGACCGCTGGTTCAGGAGTCTGACACTACTACCGCCCCCAGCGGTGCGCCGGAAGTGCCACCCGCTTGGGCTGTGACATTCTGTGTTTCGTGACCTACGACCCGGGGCGCCGTGGCGGTCGCGTGCCGGTGTTGCGCAACGAGTGGCGGGAGCCGTTGCGGGCCCAGCGCGACCCGGTGGCCGCCGACTACGGGCGGGTCCGGTCGAATCGCGATGGCAGACAACGCTGGCGCAAGCGAACGTGGCTGGGCCGGTTCGTGTCGACGTACGGCTGGCGGGCGTATGCGCTGCCGGTGCTCGCGGTGGTGACGGTGCTGGCGATCGTGCAGGTGCTCGACGGCGACAGCAAGTCGGCAGCGCCGCCGCGTGAGGGTCCGGCGCAGACCATCAGCCCCGTCGGCACCGCGATCGTCGGCGCGCCGCCGAAGGGGCTCACCCAATTCGACGCGAGCCTGCCCACCGGTGTCCTGCCGGACGGCGGCCCCTACACCGAGGCGGGGGCCAAGACGTGGCACGTCGTACCCGGTGTCGAGCAACAGGTCGGTCAAGGCACCACCAAGGTGTTCACCTACACCGTCGAGGTGGAGGACGGCCTCGACACCGCCACATACGGCGGTGACGAAGGCTTCGCCCGGATGGTCAGCCAGACGCTGGCCAACCCGAAGAGCTGGACGCACAATCCCCAGTTCGGGTTTCGCCGGGTCGACGCTTCGGTGCCCGGCAAGCCCGACTTCCGGGTGTCGCTGACGTCGCCGATGACCACCCGGGAGGGATGCGGGTACGAGATTCCGCTGGAGGCGTCGTGCTACAACCCGGCGTACGGCGCTGACACGCAGCATCGGGTGTTCATCAACGAGGCGCGCTGGGTGCGTGGCGCGGTGCCGTTCCAGGGCGACATCGGCTCGTACCGGCAGTACCTGATCAACCATGAGGTGGGCCACGCGATCGGCTATCAGCACCATGAGCCGTGCGTGGACAACGGCGGGCTGGCCCCGGTGATGATGCAGCAGACGTTCTCCACCGACGACAACGACGCCGCCAAGTTCGACCCCGACACCGTCAAGCCCGACGGCAAGGTGTGCCGCTTCAATCCGTGGCCCTACCCGATCGCCTGACCCCTCGTCTTCGCGAGCGTGCGCGTCTGTCCGCCGACACGCCGGGATCTTCGTACGACGACGCACGCCGGCGCCCGACGAGCGTGCGCGGCGGGTTCGTCGCCGGGAAGCTCTGACCGGCATCCGTCGTTGCTCGGGGTGCCTATTCTGGGGTGGAACCGCTGATTGAGGAGAACTCGGGTGTCGACAACCCTGCCGCCGCTGGTGGAGCCCGCGGCCGAGCTGACCCGTGACGAGGTCGCGCGCTACAGCCGTCATCTCATCATTCCCGACCTCGGCGTCGAGGGTCAGAAACGCCTGAAGAACGCGCGCGTGCTGGTGATCGGAGCCGGTGGCCTGGGCTCGCCTGCGCTGCTGTATCTGGCAGCCGCAGGCGTGGGCACCTTGGGGATCGTCGAGTTCGACGTCGTCGACGAGTCCAACCTGCAGCGCCAGATCATCCACGGCCAGTCCGACATCGGCCGGTCCAAAGCCCAAAGCGCCCGCGACTCGATCCACGAGATCAACCCGCTCGTCGACGTCCGCCTCCACGAGTTCCGGCTCGAGCCGTCCAACGCGGTGGAACTGTTCGAGCAGTACGACCTGATCCTCGACGGCACCGACAACTTCGCCACCCGCTATCTGGTCAACGACGCCGCCGTGCTGGCCGGCAAGCCCTACGTCTGGGGTTCGATCTACCGCTTCGAGGGCCAGGTGTCGGTGTTCTGGGAGGACGCGCCCAACGGCCTCGGCCTGAACTACCGCGACCTGTATCCCGAACCTCCGCCGCCGGGCATGGTGCCGTCCTGCGCCGAAGGGGGCGTACTGGGGATTCTGTGTGCGTCGATCGCGTCCGTGATGGGCACTGAGGCCATCAAGCTGATCACCGGAATCGGCGAGCCGCTGCTTGGTCGGCTGATGGTCTACGACGCTCTGGAGATGAGCTATCGCACGATCAAGATCCGCAAAGACCCCGAAACGGTCAAGATCACCGAGCTGATCGACTACGAAGACTTCTGCGGTGTGGTCTCCGAAGACGCCGCCCAGGCCACTGCGGACTCGTCGCTGACGCCTCGAGAACTGCGTGAGCTGCTTGACTCCGGCACAAAAGTCGCGCTGATCGACGTGCGCGAGCCCGTCGAGTGGGAGATCAACCACATCGACGGCGCACAGTTGGTACCCAAGTCGACGATCGAGTCCGGTGAAGGCCTGGCCAAGCTGCCGCAGGACCGGATGCCGGTGTTGTACTGCAAGACCGGCGTGCGTTCCGCGGAGGCACTGGCCGCGGTGAAGAAGGCCGGCTTCGCCGACGCAAAACATCTGCAGGGCGGAATCGTGGCGTGGGCACGCCAACTCGAGCCCGACATGGTGATGTACTGACGAGCCGTTCTCGTCGATACTGCGTGCAGATCGCGACGCCGGCGCGAATCACGATCTCTGCGCAGTCTCGACGGCGTAACGACGCGTCCGACACGGCTCGGTCACCCGCCGGCCGCAGTAGTTTGCGCAGGTAACCTGACGCCATGATCGTCGAGCGTCCGCCGGAGCATGTGCAGGCGGCGTTCGGGCTGAGCGGATTTCGTCCGGTACCGCTGGGGGCCGGCTGGGAAGGCGGTTTCCGCTGCGGCGAGGTCGTGCTGTCGATGATCGCCGACCACGCCCGTGCCGCCTGGTCGGCGAAGGTGCGCGAAACGTTGTTCGTCGACGGCGTGCGGCTGGCTCGGCCGGTGCGCTCGACCGACGGCCGCTACGTGGTATCCGGCTGGCGCGCCGACACTTTCGTCGCCGGGACCCCGGAACCGCGGCACGACGAGGTGGTGTCGGCCGGGGTGCGGCTGCACGAGGCCACCGCGAAGCTGGAACGGCCACGGTTTCTGACGCAGCCGCCGGTGGCGCCCTGGGGCGACGTCGACGTGTTCGTCGCCGCGGACCGTGCGGCGTGGGAAGAGCGCCCGCTGCACTCCTGGCCGTCAGGTGCCCGGGTGTCACCCGGATCGCCGGACGGGCAGCGTTCGCTCGACTTGATCAACCAGCTCGCCGGGCTGCGCAAGCCGACGAAGACTCCCAGTCAAGTGGTGCACGGCGACCTTTACGGCACAGTGCTTTTCGCAGGCACTGCCGCTCCCGGCATCACCGACATCACGCCGTACTGGCGACCCGCGTCGTGGGCGGCCGGCGTAGCCGTGGTGGACGCGCTGTCTTGGGGCGACGCCGACGACGGACTCATCGAGCGCTGGGCGTCGCTACCGGAATGGCCCCAAATGTTGTTGCGCGCCTTGATATTTCGTCTCGCTGTACATGCCCTGCACCCGCGCTCCACCGCGGCGGCATTTCCCGGTTTGGCCCGAACCGCCGCGCTGGTCCGGTTGATCCTCTAGCTCACCGGCCCGCCCCCGGGCATGTGAGAAGGATGTATCAAGCAGGTCATCGCCTGCAGCGTTGCCGCAACACGGTTTTCCTACCGTGGCCGCATGCTCACCCGGACACGCAGACACGACATCGACAATTGGGACCCCGAAGACCTCGACGCCTGGAACAACGGCGGCGCCAAAATCGCCCGCCGCAACCTGATCTGGTCCGTCATCGCCGAGCACGTCGGCTTCTCGGTGTGGTCCATCTGGTCGGTGATGGTGCTGTTCATGCCCCAGGCCGTCTACCACATCGATCCCGCAGGCAAGTTCTTCCTCGTCGCGGTCCCGACGCTGGTGGGTGCGATCATGCGCATCCCGTACACGTTCGCCGTCACCCGCTTCGGCGGCCGCAATTGGACGGTCTTCTCCGCGTCGCTGCTGCTGATCCCGACGCTGATGACCCTGTATTTCATGGCGCACCCCGGCACGTCGTACACCACCTTCATGCTGGTGGCGGCACTCGCCGGCTTCGGTGGCGGCAATTTCGCCTCGTCGATGACCAACATCAACGCGTTCTACCCGCAGCGGCACAAGGGCTGGGCGCTGGGCCTCAACGCGGGCGGCGGCAACATCGGTGTCCCGGTGATCCAGGTGATCGGCCTGCTGGTGATCGCGACCGTCGGTAACCGGTCCCCGCACTGGGTGTGCGCGGTGTATCTGGTGCTGATCGCGTTCGCGGCAGTGGGTGCGGCGTTGTTCATGGACAACCTCAAACACCAGAAGACCAATGTGCGCTCGATGGTCGAAGTCATGGCCTTCCGTGACTCTTGGCTGATCGCACTGCTGTACATCGGAACCTTCGGCTCGTTCATCGGATTTTCGTTCGCGTTCGGCCAGGTGCTGCAGATGAACTTCCTGGCCGGCCTCGCTCACGGCGGCCCGGCCACCGCCGCGATGACCGCCCAGGCGTCGCTGCACGCCGCTCAAATCGCATTCGTCGGGCCGCTTCTGGGCTCGTTGTCGCGGCCGCCCGGCGGCTGGCTGTCCGACCGGATCGGTGGCGGCAAGGTGACGCTGTACACGTTCGTGGGGATGATCGCTGCGGCGGGCTGGCTGGTGGTCGCCGGACGGATGGACGACGCCACACCCGGTGCCCCTTCCGGCGGCATCATGACCGCCTACGTCATCGGGTTCGTGGCGCTGTTTCTGCTGTCCGGGATCGGCAACGGCTCGGTATACAAGATGATTCCGTCAATCTTCGCCGCGAAGGCCCAAAGCCGCGACGATCTGACCGCGGCGGAAAAGACTGCATGGTCGCGGAGTATGTCCGGCGCGCTGATCGGTATCGCCGGCGCCATCGGCGCACTCGGCGGGGTGGGCATCAACCTGGTGTTGCGCGCTTCCTATCTGTCCGCGGCGCACTCGGCGACGATGGCGTTCTGGACCTTCTTGGCCTGCTACGTGGTGTGCGCGACGATCACGTGGTTGGCCTACGTGCGCCGTCCCGCCACCGTTCCCTCGCTTGCGACACCGGAGGTGGTGCCGGCATGACCGCGAAACACGTTGTGGTGGTGGGCCACGGCATGGTGGGCCACCGGTTCGTCGAAGCGTTGCGCGACCGCGACCCCGACGGGCGCTGGCGGATCACGGTGCTGTGCGAGGAACCGACGCCCGCCTATGACCGGGTAGCGCTGTCGTCGTACGTGGGCAGCTGGGACCGCGCCGCACTCGCCCTGCCCGGAAGCGATTACCGCGGTGACGAATTCGTCGACCTGCGCACCGGGACGCGGGCGGTTTCGATAGATCGCGACGCGCAGGTGGTCACCACGTCGACCGGTGACGAGCTCGGCTACGACGCGCTGGTGCTGGCCACCGGTTCGTATCCGTTTGTGCCTCCTGTGCCCGGCGGCGACAGCCAGCGTTGCTTTGTCTACCGCACCCTCGACGACCTCGACGCGATCCGCGCGGCGGTGACCCCGGGCGCTGACGGCGTGGTCGTCGGCGGCGGGTTGCTGGGTTTGGAAGCCGCAAATGCCCTGCGACTCTTGGGCATGAGGCCGCATATCGTCGAGTTCGGCAACCGACTGATGCCGGCACAGGTCGATGACGGCGGTGGCGCTGTGCTTGCCGGTCTGGTGACGAAGTTGGGCCTGACCGTACACACCGGTGTGTCCACCACCGCGATCGAACCGCGTGACGACGGCCTGACGGCCGCGCTGTCGGACGGTTCGGTGATCGATGCCGGACTGCTGATCTTCGCCGCCGGTATCCGACCGCGCGACGAACTGGCCCGCTCATGCGGTCTGGCAATCGCCGAACGCGGTGGCGTGTTGACCGATATCACCTGCCGCACAAGCGATCCCTTCATCTACGCGATCGGCGAGGTCGCGGCGATCGAAGGCCGCTGCTACGGGTTGGTAGCACCGGGCTACGCCACCGCCGAGGTGGTGGCCGACCGGCTGCTCGGCGGCACCGCGGAGTTCCCCGGCGCGGACATGTCGACCAAGCTCAAGCTGCTCGGCGTCGACGTGGCCAGCTTCGGCGACGCGCACGCCACCAGTGACGGCGCACTGGAAGTGGTGCTCAACGACCCGACGAAAGGTACCTACGCGAAACTCGTTGTGTCTGACGATGCTTCAACGCTGTTGGGTGGCATCCTGGTCGGCGACGCGACCGCATACGGCACGCTGCGTCCGCTCGTCGGGCGCCCACTGCCCGCCGACCCGGCGTCGCTGATCGCCCCGGCCGGCGCCGAGGTGGGGGTGGGTGCGCTGCCCGACGAGGCGCAGATCTGCTCGTGCAACGCGGTGACCAAAGGTGTTATCTGCGAGGCGATTTCAGAGGGCGCCTGCGATGTGCCCGCGATCAAGGGCTGCACCGCGGCCGGGACGTCGTGCGGCAGTTGTGTTCCAATGCTCAAGCGGCTGTTGGAGGCACAGGGTGTCGAACAGTCCAAGGCGTTGTGCGAACACTTCAGTCAGTCCCGCGCGGAGCTGTTCCAGATCGTCGCCGCTACCGGCATTCGCACATTCTCCGCGCTGATCGCCAAGTACGGCAGCGGAACCGGTTGCGACATCTGCAAACCGGCGGTCGCGTCGATCCTCGCGTCGACGTCGTCGGATCATATCCTCGACGGCGAGGCCGCCGCGTTGCAGGACACCAACGACCACTTCCTGGCCAATTTGCAGCGCAACGGCACCTACTCGGTGGTGCCGCGGCTGCCGGGCGGCGAGATCACCCCGGAGAAACTGATCGCCATCGGCGAGGTAGCCCGCGACTTCGGCTTGTACACCAAGATCACCGGTGGCCAGCGCATCGACCTGTTCGGCGCTCGTGTGGAACAACTTCCGTTGATCTGGAAGCGGCTCATCGACGCCGGCATGGAATCCGGCCACGCGTACGGCAAGGCGCTGCGGACGGTGAAGAGCTGCGTGGGTTCGACGTGGTGCCGCTACGGCGTGCAGGATTCCGTGGCCATGGCCGTCGAACTGGAGCTGCGGTATCGCGGGCTGCGCTCGCCGCACAAGATCAAGATGGGCGTGTCGGGCTGCCAACGGGAATGCGCGGAGGCGCGCAGTAAGGACGTCGGTGTCATCGCGACCGAAAAGGGCTGGAACCTTTACGTCGGCGGCAACGGCGGCGCCACTCCGAAGCATGCGCAGCTGCTCGCCGGTGATCTGGACTCTGAGACGCTGGTCCGCTACATCGACCGCTATCTGATGTTCTACATCCGCACGGCGGACCGGCTGCAGCGCACCGCGGTGTGGCAGGAAACGATCGACGGCGGCCTCGATCACATCCGCGCCGTCGTATGCGAGGACTCGCTGGGAATCGCCGCGGATCTCGAGGCGGCAATGGCGCGCCATGTCGCCGGCTATTCCGACGAATGGGCCGGTGTGCTGGCCGATCCCGCGAAACTGTCGCGGTTCGTGTCGTTCGTCAACGCGCCCGACCAGGCCGATCCGACCGTCGTCTTCGACGACAGCGGCCCGCGCAAGGTGCCTGTGTTGTTGGGCACACCGCGATTCGGTGACACGCGCGAAAGGTCGAATTAATGGCTTGGAAACACGGCTTGACTGCAATGGGTTCACAACAAATTCAGCAAGGAGTGGGCACTCATGACCGTTCTCGTTGACGGCCCCCGGACCGCCGACCTCGCGACCCGCACGTGGACCGCGGCCTGCCGCCTCGATGAGCTGCTGCCCGGCCGGGGTGTCGCGGTGCTGCTTGCCGACGGGCAACAAGCGGCATTGTTTTTGCTGCCCGACGGCACATTGGCAGCAGTCAGCAACATCGACCCGTTCGGCCGGGCCGCCGTGATGTCGCGCGGCATCACCGGCGATCGGCGTGGTGAGCCGACGGTGGCGTCGCCTCTACTCAAACAGGTTTTCTCTCTTCGTGATGGACGCTGCCTCGATGACGAGTCGCGCGCGCTGAAGGTCTACGACGTGCGAGTGACTGATGGAATCGTTGAAATCGCCTGCGAATGAACCGTTGAGAGGGTTCACGATCGGCGTGACCGCGGCACGACGATCCGAAGAGCTCATCACCCTTCTCGAGCGCCGCGGCGCAACCGTCGTACATGCACCGGCGATCCGGATCATCCCGCTGATCGACGACACCGAATTACGCCGCGTCACAGAGCTTCTCATCGCGCAACCGCCCGATGTGGTGGTGGTGACGACGGGCATCGGGTTCCGCGGCTGGATCGAGGCCGCGCACGGCTGGGACGTGGCCGACGAGCTGGCCGAAGCGCTCGGCTCGACGCGCATCCTCGCGCGCGGGCCAAAGGCGCGCGGCGCCATTCGTCAAGCCGGCCTGTGCGAGGAGTGGAGTCCGGAATCGGAGGCGTCAGCTGAGGTTCTCGACCGACTGCTCGCCGACGGTGCCGCCGGATTGCGCGTCGCGGTGCAGTTACACGGCGCAGCGTCGGAGTGGGAACCCAACGCCGACATCTGCGATGCGCTGACCATGGCGGGCGCGGACGTCGTGAAAGTACCGGTCTACCGCTGGGAATCACCGGAGGACAGCCGTCCGATGGACCAGCTGATCGGCATGATCATCAACGCCGACGTGGACGCCGTGAGCTTCACCAGTGCGCCGGCGGCTGCGTCGATGTTGCAGCGAGCCAAGGCCCTTGGATGCGTGAGTGAACTCGTCGAGGCGCTGCGAGAGCATGTCTCAGCGATCTGCGTCGGCCCGGTTACCGCCGCGCCCCTGCGCCGGCTCGGAGTGCCGGCAAGCTACCCGCAACGCTATCGGCTGGGAGCGCTCGCGCGGCTCATCAGCGACGAAGTACCCAGGCGTGCATATCATTTCACGGCAGGCGGTCATCGCATCAGCGTGCGTAGCTCGACAGTCGCTGTCGACGGCGAAATCCGCACTCTGCCGCCTGCCGCAATGGCTTTGTTGCGCCGGCTGATGGCCAATCCCGGATTGGTGGTGTCGCGCGAGCAGCTGCTCGCCCAACTGCCCGGCGGCGGAGCAGACACGCACGCAGTGGAAACCGCGATGGCGCGGCTGCGTTCGGCACTCGGTGCGCCGGGCGCGGTCCAGACCGTCGTCAAGCGCGGCTACCGGCTCGCGATCGATCCGGCCGAATGCTGATCCTGGTCGCGCACGGCACCCGCAGCAGCGCCGGTGTGCAGTCGATCTTCGAGCTGAGTTCCGCGGTAGCACGCCGTGTCGGCCCGGTGCACACCGCATTCGTCGACGTACTCGGACCGAGTCCCGCTGAGGTTCTTGCTCTCAGCCGAGGTCCCGCGATCGTCGTTCCCGCGTTCCTGGCGGGCGGCTATCACGTCCACACCGACCTTCCTGCGCGGATTGCCGAAAGCGGTTGTACCGGCGTGTCGGTGAGGCCGACGATCGGGCCCGACCCCACGCTGGCGGTGGTGATGCGTGACCGGCTGCGCGAGGCGGGGTGGCACCCTGGCGATGCGGTGGTGATGGCAGCCGCCGGATCCTCGGACCCGCGAGCTCATCGCGACTTGCATTGCGCGGCAGAGTTATTGGGGCACCATGTCGGCCCGGTGGAGATCGGCTTCGTGGCCACGGGCGCGCCACGTGTGGGTGACGTCGTCGAGCAGCTGAGGGCCGCGGGTCGACGCAGGGTGTTCGTCGCGTCGTACCTGTTGGCGCCCGGCCTCTTTCACGATCGGCTGGCCCACTGTGGCGCGACAGCAGTGACCGCCCCGCTGGGTTCGCACCCCGCACTCGTCGACCTCGTGGCGGCCCGCTTCCAATGCCGCGACGGTATTGCGCCATGGAACGCCGCGCGGGTGCGAGTCTCGACGGTGCAGTCAGAACGTGTGGCGGACGTCGCGTAGCGGCACCCTGCCGTCGACGGCCAGCACGCCTTCGGCGCGCAGCGACGCCAACTGCCTGCTCCGCAGGTGCGGTGCGGGACGGCCGTCGGCGCGGATCACGCGGTGCCACGGTAGATCCGCGGAGTCGGTGCGCATGATCCAGCCGACAGTTCGTGGACTGGAAAGCCCTGCAGCGCTGGCGATGTCGCCGTATGTCGCCACCTTTCCCGGCGGTATGGCTAAGACCAGCGCGCGTACCCGTTCGACGTCGGCGTCGCTGACAGCCGTCATAGCCGTTGCCGCACTGCCGCCGCGGTGTGGCCGGGCCGGGCCAGCGGCAGCATGTGGTCGCAGTCGACGTCGACGAGGGTGAAGTCAGGGCCGAGGCTGTCTTGCAACCCCTGCACCAGCGCGTCTGTGACGTACGGTGGCTGCGTCTTGGTGGCGCGCATCAGTGTCGTCGGCATACCGCTGCGTGGCAACACAATTGGCCGGGCCAGCTCACTCCAGTAGGACATCATCGCCGGTAAGCTGATCCGCCACCCCACCCGGCCACCGGGCCAGGACACCAGGTGCTCGTCCAGCTCGGCTTCGAGGTCCTGCTGGGGGACCTCGTGCCACGACCCGGACAGCTTGTCGGCGCGGGCTTCATCGCGGTCGGCGTAGTCGGGGGACGCCAGCATCTCGTCGGCGATCTGGCGCATGCGGCCGCCATCGAGACCGGCCGCGGGGTCAAGCAGCACCAGCGCGTCGATCAGATCGGGCCGCTGTGCAGCCAGGCTCAGTGCGATCGCCCCGCCGAACGAATGGCCGACCGCCACCACCGGATGGCCGCCATCGGCATCGAGCAGGGCTGCCAGTGCGGCGACGTTCGCGTCGATGGTCCACGGCGCGTCCCACGATGAGCGCCCGTGCCCCAGCAGGTCCGGCGCGGCGACGGTGACGTCGGCGAGGTGCCGGGTGGCCAACCTCTGCCAGCGCTTGCCGTGTCCGGTTAGCCCGTGGATCGCCAGCACCCTGATCGGCCCGTCAGGTCCGTATCGGTAGACGTGCAGATCAGACATGGCTCGATCCTGCCAAACCGCAACTTGTCACACCCCCGTGGTGTCATGCCGGCATGGCCTCACCGCAGCCGATCATCCACCCCGAAACCCGGGGCCTCGTTCGCCTCGTCGGCGGTCCCGGCACGGGGAAGACCAGCCGGCTTGTCGACGCCGCGGCCCAGCACATCGCCTCCGGCCTGGAGCCGGAATCCGTTCTGCTGCTGTGCCCCACGGCGCGGGCGGCGGTCAGGGCGCGTCGCGCCCTGGCCGCGGCGCTGACCGGGCAAGGCCCCATGGTGATCCGCGAGCCGCTGGTGCGCACGCTGCATTCCTATGCATTCGCGATCCTGCGGCTGGCCGCTCAGCGCGCCGGTGACCCGCCGCCACGCCTGGTCACCGGCACCGAGCAGGACGGCATCATCCGAGAACTGCTGGCCGGTGACCTCGCCGACGGGCCAGACGCCATGGTGGCGTGGCCCGAGCCGCTGCGGCCCGCGCTCACCACCGCGGGATTCGCCACCGAATTGCGAGACCTGTTGGCGCGCTGCGCCGAACGCGGTGTCGACGGACCGCAGCTGCAGCGGCTCGGCAAGGCCTCGGGACGCCCGGAGTGGGTGGCGGCCGGGCAGTTCGCCCAGCAGTACGAGCAGGTCATGCTGTTGCGGGCCGCAGCGGGCCGGGCGGCACCGCACGCCACGGTTCCGGCACTCGGTGCGGCTGAGCTCGTCGGCGCCGCACTCGAGGCGTTGGCCACCGACCCGGGCCTGTTGGCCGCCGAGCGCAGCCGGATCCGCGTGCTGCTTGTCGACGATGCACAGCACCTCGATCCGCAAGCCGCGCGGTTGGTGCGTGTGATCGCGCAAGGCGCGGCGGTGACCGTTATCGCCGGAGACCCCAACCAGACCGTCTTCGGCTTCCGCGGCGCAGATCCGGCGCTGCTTTCCGGCGAGGACGGCCAGACCGTGACGCTGACGCAGTCCTACCGCTGTGCACCGTCGATCGCGCGCGCGGTGAGCGCGATCGCGGCCCGGTTGCCCGGCAGCGCGCCGGCCCGCGTGATCGAGGGGTGCGGCGACGATTCCGGGTCGGTCGTCGTGCGGCTGGCGTCGTCGGCGCATGCCGAGGCGGCGGTGATCGCCGACGCCTTGCGGCGCGCACACCTGGTCGACGGCGTGCCGTGGTCACAGATGGCGGTGATCGTGCGGTCGTTGCCGCACGCGGCGTCGGTGCTGCCGCGTGCGCTCGCCGCGGCCGGTGTGCCGGTGCGTCCCCCGGCGCCCACCACGTCACCAGCTGATCACCCCGCAGTGCATGCACTGCTCACTGCACTTTCCGCAGCTGTCGACGGGCTCACCGGCGAGCAGGCGCTCGCGCTGGTCACCGGCCCGATCGGCCGAATCGACCCGGTGTCGCTGCGGGCATTGAGACGCTGCCTGCGCCGTCGCGAAAACACAGCCGGCTCAATGCAATTCGGGGAATTGCTGGCCGACGCTCTGACTGGTGATTCGGCACACCTGCCCGCGGCATATGCGCCGGCGCTGCGCCGGGTACGGGGCGTGGTGGACGCCGCATCCCGTGCCGCTGGGCAGGATCCTCGCTACGCGCTGTGGCAGGCATGGAGCCGGTCAGGACTGCAGAGGCGATGGCTGCAAGCCACAACACGCGGCGGCACCACGGCAGCGCAGGCCGACCGCGACCTCGACGCCGTCACCACACTTTTCGACATCGCCGACGGCTACGTCGCCAACACGCCGGGCGCGACGGTGCGGGGGCTCGTCGACCACGTCAACGCATTGGCACTTGCTCCTCCGGAGCGCGAACCGCTCAGTGAGCCCGAGAGCGTCGCAATCGTCAGCGCACACGCGGCCCTGGGTCGCGAGTGGGAGATGGTGGTGATCGCAGGTCTTCAGGAAGGCTTGTGGCCCAACGCTGTTCCGCGTGGTGGTGTGTTGCGCACGCAGCAACTCCTCGACGTCCTCGATGGTGTCGCCGGCACGGCGTCGGCCCGGGCGCCGGTGCTGGCTGACGAGCGTCGGCTGCTGATATCCGCGCTGGGTCGGGCGCGGCGGCAGCTGCTGATCACGGCGGTTGACAGCGACGGTGACGACGCCAGCGTGCCGTCGATTTTCGTCGACGAACTAAAGCAACTCGCCGACGTTGACGACCAACTGGCTGCGACGGCTCCCAGATTGCTCGCACCGGCGGCGCTCGTGGGCAGATTACGTGCGGTGGTCTGCGCACCTGACGGTGTAGTGGACGATGCGCGCCGGCGTTACGCCGCAACCCAATTGGCGCGGCTCGCCGCCGCCGGGGTGCCAGGTGCCGACCCTTCAACCTGGTACGGGCGGACACCCGTCAGCACCGATCAACCGGTCGTCGACCCCGACGGCCGCCCCGTCACCTTGTCGCCGTCGACCATCCAGACGCTCACCGACTGCCCGCTGCGGTGGCTGCTGGAGCGTCACGGCGGCGCCAACGGCCACGAGGTACGGTCGGTGCTCGGTTCTGTGGTGCATACGCTGATCGCCGCCGAGGGCAAGTCTGAAGCGCAACTCGTCAGCGAGCTCGAAAAAGTCTGGGACGCTTTGCCATTCGAGTCGCAGTGGCATTCCCGCAACGAGCTTGCTCGCCACCGCGCGATGTTGTCGGCCTTTTGTCAGTGGCGCGCACAGAGCCGGCGCGAGTTGACGGTGGTCGGCACCGAGGTCGAGGTCGACGGGGTGCTGGCCAGCCCGCAGCCGGACCTGCCCGACGTCCGGGTGCGCGGCCGCATCGACCGCCTTGAGCGAGATGCGGCCGGCCGGCTGGTGATCGTCGACATCAAGACCGCAAAACGCCCCGTGTGCAAGGACGACGCTCAACGGCATCCGCAACTGGGCACCTACCAGCTCGCTGTCGCCGAAGGCCTCATGCCAACAGAGGGGCACCCCGGTGGTGGCCGGCTCGTTTACCTCGGCAAACCTGGCGTCGTCGAACGTGACCAGGACCCCTTGACACCGGACACGCGGCAGCAGTGGCGACGCGCCGTGCACCAAGCGGCGGCTGCAACCACCGGCCCGACGTTTCTCGCCCGAGTCAACGACAGCTGCAGCCACTGCCCCGTCCGCTCCAGCTGCCCGGCCATGGGTGCATCACCCGCGAGCGGGGGACAGATCTGATGACGCCGCAGCACAGCCCCGCCGAACTCGCACGCGCACTGGGCTTGCCGACACCTACCGACGAGCAGGCCGCGGTGATCGCCGCGCCGCCCGGGCCGTTGGTGGTGATCGCCGGTGCCGGCGCCGGCAAGACAGAAACCATGGCCGCGCGCGTGGTGTGGCTGGTCGCCAACGGCTTCGCCGACCCCGGTCAGGTCTTGGGTTTGACGTTCACCCGCAAGGCCGCCGCGCAACTGCTGCGCAGGGTCCGCTCACGGCTGTCGCGCCTGGCGGGCTCGGGTCTGACAGTGGGGACACCGGCCGCACGCACGGAAGCCGCCGCGGACGCCGAGCCGCCGACCGTCAGCACCTACCACGCCTTCGCCGGCACCCTGCTGCGCGACCACGGATTGCTGCTTCCGCTCGAACCCGATACCCGGCTGATCAGTGAAACGGAGTTGTGGCAGTTGGCTTTTCGGGTTGTCTGCGACTATCCGGGCGACCTCGACACCGACAAGACCCCGGCCGCGGTCACCTCGATGGTGCTCAGACTGTCGTCGGCGCTGGCCGAACACCTCGTCGGCACCGACCAGCTGCGCGATACGCACGTCGAACTCGAACGGCTCGTGCACACGCTGCCGGCAGGGCCTTACCAACGTGACCGCGGTCCCAGCCAATGGCTGTTGCGCATGCTCGCCGTGCAGCACGAGCGCACCCAATTGGTGCCGCTCGTCGATGCATTACACGCCCGCATGCGCGCCGAGAAGGTAATGGACTTCGGCCAGCAGATGGCCGCTGCCGCACGGCTCGCGGCGGCACATCCCGAAGTCGGCGAGCAGTTGCGGCGCCGGTTTCGCGTCGTGCTGCTCGACGAGTACCAAGACACCGGTCACGCCCAGCGGATCGCGCTGTCGTCGTTGTTCGGCGGAGGGGTCGACGACGACCTCGCGCTGACCGCCGTGGGTGATCCGATCCAGTCGATCTACGGCTGGCGCGGCGCGTCGGCCACCAACCTGCCGCGGTTCGCCACGGATTTCCCGCGCGCCGACGGCACGCCGGCGCCCACATTGGAACTGCGCACCAGCTGGCGCAATCCACCGAGGACCTTGCATCTGGCCAATGTGGTGTCGGCCGACGCACGGGGCCGCTCGGTGGCGGTACGCACACTGCGTGCGCGCCCGGACGCGCCTCCGGGCACGGTTCGGTGTGCGCTCTTGGACACCGTGCACACCGAACGCAACTGGGTGGCCGAGCACCTCGCCGCCCGCTATCACGAAGCGAAAGCCGTTGCAGCCCAGCCTCCCACGGCCGCAGTGCTGGTGCGGCGCAACGCCGACGCCGCTCCGATGGCCGAGGCCCTCACCGCACGCGGCGTGCCCGTCGAGGTGGTGGGACTCGGCGGGTTGCTGGATGTCCCTGAGGTTGCCGACGTCGTCGCGATGCTGCGGCTGGTCGTCGATCCCGCCGCCGGCTCGGCGGCCATGCACGTGCTGACGGGTCCGCGCTGGCGGCTCGGCGGGAAAGACATTGCGGCGCTGTGGCGCCGAGCTACGGACCTCGACGGTCAGGCCGCGCCGGTGTCTCTCGACCAGCTCGTCGCGCAGGCCGCGCCGGACGCGGACACCGCCTGCCTCGCCGACGCGATCTGCGACCCCGGCCCACCGAGCGGCTACTCGGCGGAAGGCTACCGACGTGTCGTCGCACTCGGCCGCGAACTGACCGTGTTACGCAGCAAACTCGACTACCCGCTGCCCGATCTCGTCGCTGAGATCCGCCGGATGCTCGGTGTCGACGTCGAAGCCATGGCAGCGCGGACCGTCGACGCCGGCTGGTCGGGCAGCGAGCACCTTGACGCGTTCGCCGACGTGGTCGCCGACTACGCGGACCGGCCCAACGCGTCGGTGCCCGGGTTCCTGTCCTACCTCGACGCCGCCGCGGCCGTCGAAAACGGTTTGGCGCCGGCTGACGTCGCGGTTTCGCGCGAGCGCGTGCAGGTGATGACCGTGCATGCCGCCAAAGGGCTCGAATGGCAGATCGTGGCGGTGCCGCATCTCACCACCCGCGTTTTCCCGTCGACGGCCTCCGCGCGTACCTGGCTGACCGACGCCGCGGATCTGCCGCCGCTGCTGCGCGGCGACCGCTCGGCTGACGGCGTGCTCGGCGTGCCGGTCCTCGATACGGGCGCCGTGACGAATCGAAAGCAATTGTCGGACACCATCAATGCGCATCGCCGCCAGCTCGAGCAGCGCCGAGTGGACGAAGAACGCCGACTCTTGTACGTGGCGATCACCCGCGCGGAGGACACCCTGCTGCTGTCCGGTCACCACTGGGGGCCGTCGGCCGCCAAGCCCGCCGGACCGTCGGAGTTCCTCACCGAGCTCAAAGACATCATCGAGAAGTCCGCGGCCGACGGCGAGCCGTGCGGCGTGATCGAAAACTGGGCGCCGCCCCCGGCCGATGGCGATCCAAACCCGTTGCGGGAAGCTGTGATCGAGGCCGTCTGGCCCGCCGATCCTCTCGGAGGCCGACGCGCCGACGTCGAACGCGGTGCCGCGCTGGTGTCCGCGGCTATCGACGCGCCGACGGAATCCGGCACCGACCCGGAGGGGTGGGCGGCCGATGTGGACGCGCTGCTGGCTGAGCGGGCCCGCATCGAAACGCCGTCGAAAGCCGTCCTGCCCCCCGAGATCTCGGTGAGCAGCCTCGTCGAGATGGGCCGCGACCCGGTCACCGCGGCCCAGCAGCTGCTTCGCCGGCTGCCCAAGCGGCCCGATCCAAACGCACTGCTGGGCACCGCTTTCCATGAATGGGTGCAGCGTTTCTACGGCGCCGAGCGGCTTTTCGACCTCGACGACCTACCCGGTGCGGTCGACGCTGCAGCAGCCGATGCGGAGAAGCTGACCGAGCTGCAGGACGCGTTCATCGCGTCGCCGTGGGCGTCGCGCACCCCGGTCGATGTCGAAGTGCCGTTCGAGATGACCGTCGGTCAGACCGTCGTGCGCGGCCGCATCGACGCGGTGTTCGCCGATGCCGATGGCACAGAGACCGTGGTGGACTGGAAGACCGGCGAGCCGCCGAGCACCGAGGCCGAGCTTGCGCAGGCAGCCGTCCAGCTGGCGGTGTACCGGTTGGCGTGGGCGGCGTTACGCGGCTGCCCGGAAGACCGGGTGCGCGCCGCGTTCCATTACGTGCGCTCGGGCCGCACGATCCGCCCCGACACCCTGCCCGGTGCCGCGGAGCTCGACGCGATTCTGGTGCAAGCTCACGGCGCGGAACGCCAGACGTTGAGCGCCTGACTGATCATCGGAATCTGCAGCGGCAGCCGGGCGATCGCCACCGCCCGCATCGGCCACGGCTTGCTCCACCAGAGCCGGACCATGTTGACGTTGGCGGGAAACACCGACAAGAACAGCGCTGCGGCCACCAGCCCGCCCACCCTGCGCGTGCGGGGCACCAACAGCAGCGCGCCCGTCGCCAACTCCGCCACCCCCGAGGCGTAGGTATAGAACCGCGCCGAGCCGGGCAGCTCGGCCGGCACGATCGAGTCGAACGGTTTCGGCGCGACGAAGTGCAGGGTGCCCATGCCGAGCAGCATCGCGCCCATCCGTGTCGCACGCGTGGCGGTCGGGTTGGCGTCGGTCCGTGTCATGAGAGCATTGTGCCCGTGCGGACCGGCCCAGACGGGAACCGAATCATGACGGGTCAGCGTGGCCAGCAGTAAGTTGAGGCGCTTGGCCAGCGGCGACGACGCGCTCACATCACGACCGGATGCCGCATTGGTCGACGTGCTGCGCATCCCGGAGAAGTTCGTCAGCCCCGGGCAGCGGATCTTTCGGCGGGTGGTGTACGCGGCGCTGGCGCTATTCGCGGCGGTGCTGATCGTGTATCTGGACCGCGACGGCTATCGGGACGGCGGACAAGACAACCCGCTGTCGTTCCTCGACTGCTTCTACTACGCGACGGTGTCGCTTTCGACCACCGGTTACGGCGACATCACCCCGGTCACCGAATCCGCCCGACTGGTCAACGTCCTGGTGATCACCCCGCTGCGGGTGGCCTTCCTGATCGTGCTGATCGGCACCACCGTCGAGACGCTCACCACGCAGTCCCGTCAGGCCCTCAAGATCCAGCGATGGAGGAAAAGAGTGCGTAACCACACCATCGTGATCGGCTACGGCACGAAGGGCAGGACAGCGGTCGACGCGATGATCGGCGACGGCACTCCAGCCGGCGAGATCGTGGTCGTGGACACCGACCAATCCGTGCTGGAACAGGCCGCCACCAACGGGCTCGTCACCGTTCACGGCAACGCCAGCAAGTCCGACGTCCTCCGGCTCGCCGGCGCACAGCACGCCGCCGCGATCGTGGTCGCCACCAACCGCGACGACACCGCGGTCCTCGTCACGCTCACCGCCCGCGAACTCGCCCCCAAGGCCAAGATCGTCGCGGCGGTGCGCGAGGCCGAAAACCGCCATCTGCTGCGGCAATCCGGCGCCGACTCGGTGGTGGTGTCGTCTGACACCGCCGGCCGGCTGCTGGGTATCGCGACGTCCACCCCCAGCGTCGTGGAGATGATGGAAGACCTGCTCACCCCTGAGGAAGGGTTCGCGATCGCCGAGCGCGAGGTGGAACGCAAGGAGGTCGGCGGTTCGCCGCGGCACCTGTCCGACATCGTGCTCGGGGTGGTCCGCAACGGCACGCTGCTGCGGGTCGACTCGCCGGAAGTCGATGCGCTCGAGCCGGGGGACCGGCTGCTATATGTGCGCAGCGTGGAACGCAGCTGATCTTGAAGCTGCGCAACGTCCCCTTGCTCGCCCGCGTCGGCGCCGATCGAGCCGACGCTGTTCGCACGGATGTCGACGCTGCGGTGGCCGGGTGGCCGAATGCCGTTGTGCTGCGGGTGGATTCACGTAACCGGGTGCTGGTCTCAGGCTCGCATGTGGTGCTCGACAGCGCCCTCGGACTCGGCGACAGGCCGCCGCAGGAGGCGGTGGTCCTCGGCCGGCTGCCGGACGGCCGGCACGTGTGGGGCATCCGCGCGCCGCTGGCCCACGACGACCACGACGGCGCCGAGGTTGTCGATCTGCGCCGCGGTGGACAGCTCTTCGATGACGTCAGCGCCCAACTCGTCGCCACCGCGGCGGCGCTGCTGAACTGGCATGACAACGCACGGTTCAGCCCGGTCGACGGCGCCCCCACCAAACCCGTCAAGGCCGGCTGGGCACGCGTCGACCCGGTCACCGGCCACGAGGAATACCCCCGGATCGACCCGGCGGTGATCTGTCTGGTGCACGACGGCGCTGACCGCGCGGTGCTGGCCCGCCAAACCGTCTGGCCCGAGAGGTTCTTCTCGCTGCTGGCCGGATTCGTCGAAGCCGGTGAGTCGTTCGAGTCGTGTGTGGTCCGCGAGATCGCCGAAGAGATCGGATTGCATGTGCGCGACGTGCGCTACCTGGGCAGCCAGCCGTGGCCATTCCCGCGGTCGCTGATGGTCGGCTTCCACGCGATCGCCGACCCCGACGAGCAGTTCTCCTTCAACGACGGCGAAATCGCCGAGGCCGCCTGGTTCAGCCGCGCCGAGGTCCGCGACGCGCTCGCGCAGGGCGACTGGAGCAGCAGTTCTGTGTCACGGCTGCTGCTGCCCGGATCGATTTCGATCGCCCGCGAGATCATCGAATCCTGGGCTTACGCAGACTAATTCGCCAGCTGCGCCAACTTCTGTTTGACCTGCGCCGCACTCGGATTGGTCATCGTGGAGCCGTCGGCGAACTTCACGGTGGGCACCGTGCGGTTGCCGCCGTTCACCGAACTGACGAACTGCGCAGCAGCCGGGTCCTCTTCGATGTTGATCTCCTCGTAGGCGATCCCGTCGGCCTTCAGCATCGTCTTCAACCGCACGCAATAACCGCACCAGCTGGTGGTGTACATGGTCAACGGCACAGATGTCATAGCCAGATTTAACCAATCGTCACACGCCGCGATTCCCGCGCCATGGTGTCGGGGCGTGCTGCCATGATGGGCACCATGCCGACGGTCCGGACCAGTGGCTCTTCGCCCGAGAGGCTCATCGCTGCTGGTGGCTCTTCGCCCGAGAGGCTCATCGCTGCCGACCTCGACGACGAGCAGCGCGAAGCCGTGCTGGCCCCGCGCGGACCGCTGTGCGTGCTGGCCGGCGCCGGCACCGGCAAGACCCGCACCATCACCCGCCGCATCGCGCACCTGGTCGCGGCCGGACACGTCGCACCCGGGCAGGTCCTGGCTGTGACATTCACCCAGCGCGCCGCCGGCGAGATGCGCAACCGGCTGCGCGAGCTCGACGACGGGGTCGGCACCGGCTCGGTGCAGGCCGTCACCTTCCATGCCGCTGCCCGCCGCCAGCTGAGCTACTTCTGGCCACGCGTAATCGGCGATGCCCGCTGGGAGCTGCTGGACAGCAAGTTCTCCGTCGTGGCGCACGCCGCCTCCCGGATGGGACTGCAGGTCTCCAGTGACGACGTGCGCGATCTCGCCGGCGAGATCGAGTGGGCAAAGGCATCGCTGATCACTCCGGAGGGATACGCGGACGCGGTCGCCGAAATCGGACGGGACACCCCACTGGACGCGGGCAAGGTCGCCGCGGTGTACGCGGGCTACGAAGCAGCTAAGACCCGCCGCGACGGCGTGGTGCTGCTCGACTTCGACGACCTGCTGCTGCACACCGCCGCGGCCATCGAGAACGACGCCGCCGTCGCGCAGGAGTTCCGGGACCGGTACCGCTGCTTCGTCGTCGACGAGTACCAGGACGTCACTCCGCTGCAGCAACGGGTGCTTACCGCCTGGCTGGGGGAGCGCGACGACCTGACGGTGGTCGGCGACGCGAACCAGACCATCTACTCGTTCACCGGCGCCACGCCACGCTTCCTTCTCGAGTTCTCCCGCCGCTTTCCGGACGCCACCGTGGTCCGTCTCGAGCGCGACTACCGGTCCACCCCGCAAGTCGTATCGCTCGCCAACCGGGTGATCGCAGCCGCGCGTGGCCGGGTCGCAGGCGCCAAGTTGCACCTGATCGGGCAACGCGCCCCCGGGCCGGTGCCGTCGTTCTCCGAACATTCCGACGAGGTCGCCGAGGCGGCTGCGGTCGCGTCGAAAATCAAAGCTCTGATCCAGGCCGGCACCGCCCCGTCGGAAATCGCGGTGCTGTACCGCATCAATGCCCAGTCCGAGGTGTACGAAGAGGCGCTCACCGAGGCCGGCGTTCCCTTCCAGGTCCGTGGCGGCGAAGGGTTTTTCACCCGCCAGGAAATCAGGCAGGCACTCGTGGCGCTGCATCGCGCCGCCGAACGCGGCGCCACCGGCGAGCTCGGCCCGCTGGTGCGGGCCCTGCTGGAGCCGCTCGGTCTGACCGCCACCCCACCGGCCGGCGCTCGGGCGCGGGAGCGTTGGGAGGCGCTCGGCGCGCTCGCCGAACTGGTCGACGACGAGGTCGCCCGCCGGCCCGGCCTCGACCTGCCCGGGCTGCTGGCCGAGTTGCGCGTGCGCGCCGACTCCCGCCACCCCCCGGTGGTCCAAGGGGTGACACTCGCGTCGCTGCACGCCGCCAAGGGCCTGGAATGGGATGCGGTGTTTCTGGTCGGGCTGGCCGACGGCACACTGCCCATTTCGCATGCCCTCGCCCACGGCCCCGACAGCGAGGCCGTCGAAGAGGAACGTCGACTGCTCTATGTCGGAATCACAAGGGCGCGAACGCATTTGGAGCTGAGTTGGGCGCTCTCGCGCACCGCCGGCGGTCGGCAGACCCGGCGACCGTCACGGTTTCTGGCGGGCATTGCGCCGCAGACACCGTCCGAGACCGCGGCCCGCAAGCCACGGCGTGCACGCGGGTCGACGCCACGCTGCCGGATCTGCAACGCCTCCCTTTCGACACCCACCGCGATCATGTTGCGCCGCTGCGAGAAATGTCCGGCCGATATCGACGAAGAACTGCTCAAGCAGCTCAAAGAATGGCGGTTGCGCACCGCCACAGCGATGGATGTGCCGGCGTTCGTGGTGTTCACGGACAACACGTTGATCGCGATCGCCGAACAGCTGCCCGCCGATGACCAGGCCTTGGTGGCCATCCCGGGCATCGGCGCGCGCAAGCTCGAACAATTCGGGCCCGACGTGCTCGCGCTCGTCCGCGCCCGCAGCGCATAACCGCAGGTCAAAAATTGGTTGTCGACGGATACTGCTACCCTTTACCCTCAAACGGGCGTGTGACGCCCACGATTCATCCGCAGCCGTGACGAGAGGAGGAGCCCGATCATGTTGAGCATCAATGCGTTCGCGGTAGGCATGCGCGTTGTCGGCGCTGCTCGGGCTCTTCCGGCCGGCACCTGGACCGCGCATGCCGCCGCGTCGGCGCATGCGGCGGCGGCGCCCGCGCGCAAGCGCCGCACCGCCGCGACTGTCGGGTTCGTGGACGGGAGCACCATCTAGCAGCTCCCACATCCAAGGCCACGGACCCGCAGACAGCAAGGATCCGTGGCCTTCTCGTTTTACGGGCACCTGGTCACAGATCCACCAGCAGACAACGACGGACTACGACCAGGAAGCAGGAATTGGACATGTCGCTCTCGACGTGTCGGGAGAGAAGGCCCGAATTACCTTGCCATGCAGGCGATCCCGACTTGTGGTTCGCCGACAATCCCGCTGATCTCGAACGCGCCAAGCAGCTGTGCGCCGGCTGCCCGATCCGTCGTCAGTGCTTACAGGCAGCGCTGGAGCGAGAAGAGCCGTGGGGTGTGTGGGGCGGCCAAATCCTCGAGCGGGGCACCATCATCGCCCGCAAGCGCCCGCGCGGCCGCCCGCGCAAGGACGCCGAGGCAGCGTGACACTTTCGACGACGAGCTAGCCGTTCGCGTCGGCGAATCCTGGAAGGTATTGCATCACAATGGATCCGATCGGCACATGGGCGTCCAATTGACATGCGATTGCGACATTGGACGCGATCACCCGCATCGGGATCGCCAGCTTCGGCGGCACGTCGAGCTGTCGGACCGTCTTGATCTGCGCCACCGAGCGTTCCATCTGCACGGCGGTCATCCGCTGCAACCACTTGCGGGTGTAGTGGAACACCTCCGCTTGGACGGGTTCGATGTACTGGCGCAGCATGTCGTCGATTTCGCGCGCTGACACCTTTTCGCCGGGCTGGATGAACCCGATCCCCTCCATCGTCGCGATCAGGTTGTCGTAGTCCCCGTCGATCGCATACCGCAGCATGTGGCCCAGCTCGACCGGCAGCCCGCCGGGCAGTGGGGCGACCGCCCCGAAGTCGATGACGCCCATCTTCTGGTCGGCCATCAGCATGAAATTTCCGGGATGCGCGTCGCCGTGCATCATCTCCAGTCGCTGCGGCGCGCTGTAGGTCAGCTCGGCCAGCAGGGTGCCCATCCGGTCCCGCTGCTCAACGGTGCCGTTGCGGATGATCTGCGACATCGGAATTCCGTCGATCCATTCCGCCACAAGCACTTTCGGGGCGCTCGCGACAATGTGAGGGATCACGAACTTCGGATCCCCCTCGTACGCCTTGGCGAATGCCCGCTGATTCTCGGCCTCGAGCCGGTAGTCGAGCTCCATCTCGGTGCGTTCGATCAGCTCGTCGACGACCGCATCGACATCGGCGCCGGGGGAGAGCTGCTTGAGCACGCCGACCATCCGCTGCATGGTCTTCAGGTCTGCGCGCAGCGCTTCGTCGGCACCGGGGTACTGGATCTTCACCGCGACCTGCCGGCCGTCGTGCCACACCGCCTTGTGCACCTGGCCGATGCTCGCGGAGGCGACGGGGGTGTCGTCGAACGACATGAACCGCTCGCGCCACTTGGTGCCCAGCTGCGCGTCGAGCACCCGGTGCACCTTGGCCGCCGGCAACGGCGGGGCGTCTTTCTGGAGCTTGGTCAGCGCCTCGCGGTACGGCTTGCCGTACTGCTCGGGGATCGCGGCCTCCATCACCGACAGCGCCTGGCCGACTTTCATCGCCCCGCCCTTGAGTTCACCGAGCACGGTGAACAACTGCTGGGCGGCCTTGTCCATCAGCTCAGCGTTGACCTCGTCTTTCGACTTGCCGGTCAGCCTCTTGCCGAAGCCCAGTGCGGCCCTGCCGGCGATGCCGACGGGCAGGGAGGCAAGCTTCGCGTTGCGAGCCGCCCGACCACGTTTGATGTCTGCCACTCCACCATCATCCCCGACGAACGGATCGGCGGTCGCACCGATGTGGCAACACGGGTTGTCAGCAGGAACACCGGGGATGTCGCTCCCACCGCCGCGCGACGATCGAGCTGGCGCCGACGTCGAATTCCAGCGTGGTGTCCAGCGTCGGCGGCGGGGCCGAGGTGCTGCCGTTCTGGATGGCCCGCAGTATCCGGTCGACCTGGTTGACCGCCAGCGCGGCGGTGGCCAGCACCGTCGCCCGGTCCGCCGTGCCGATGGTGTCGCGCAGCTGCGCTGCCACCGCGGGCCAGGCCGCATCGTGATCGCTGCGGTGAAGGTCGGCGCAGCGCAGACAGCTGGTCACACCCGGCACCACCATCGGCCCGACCAGGCCGGTGCCGTCGCGCACCCGGACCAGAAGGTGTGGCGTCGCTGCCGCGTGCAGTGCCCGCACCAGACCCGGGTCGACGACGAGGTAGTCGGTCAATACGACGAGGTCTGCGTCGGCTGCCGTGGCGCCGCGCTGGTTGGTGTGCCGCACACGAGCCCCTGAGCAGCGAATCGCGCTGACGACGACGTCGGACAGCGGGCCCCTGCCGTGCACCCGGACGTTGATCGACCGCGCGGTCCGCGAAAGACGTTGGCGCGTAGCAACATTCGCACACAATAGCTGCCGGACCACCTCCGCGAACTCCTGTGGATCGGCAAGCCCGAGCTCGACTGCGCTTGCCAGCAGGTCGGCCATCGGCACCCGCGACTGCATTCTGCGCAGCAGCACCGCCAAGCCGTCGGCCGTCATGCCCAGAGGTGGGCGCACCAGCACCGCCCGGCGTGGATCCCATCCCACTTGCACGAATCCGTCGGGGCGCAGCAGCACAGGCATCGACGGCTCGAGTGTGACGACCCCCATGGCTTGACTGTGCCATGCGCGCAGTCGCGCTCAGGGGTTATCCACAGGGACGGTCAGTCCTCGCCGTCGTCCTCGGTGCGCTCGTCGGTTTCGAATTGGGCGATCGCTTCGTCGATGCCGCTGGTGTCCCCGCCGATCACCCGGTCGATGAACCCGGCCGGCTCGTCGAGATCGTGGGAATCAGGCAGCAGGTCGGGGTGCTGCCAGACAGCGTCGCGACCGTCGATACCCGCCGCCTCGGTCAGCCGCTCCCACAACGCGGCGGCCTCGCGCATTTTGCGCGGCCGCAGCTCCAGGCCGACCAGCGTGCCGAAGGTCTGTTCCGCAGGCCCGCCCGTGGCCCGTCGCCGGCGCAGCATCTCGCTCAGCGCCGCCGTGCCGGGGATGCGGTCACCCAGCGCGGCCGTCACCACCGTCTGCACCCAGCCCTCGATCAACGCGAGCAGCGTCTCCAAGCGCTCCAGAGCCGCGGTCTGCTCGGGAGTGGCCTTGGGCTCGAACACGCCCTGGGTGAGCAACTGCTCCATCGCCGCCGGGTCGCCCAACGCCATCGGGTTGAAGCCGCGCGCCGCCTCTTCGATGCCGCTCATGTCGATCTTCATTCCGCGCGCATACGACTCGACCGCGTTCAGCAGCTGACTGGCCAGCCAGGGCACGTGGCTGAACAGGCGGTGGTGCGCGGCTTCGCGGGCCGCCAGGAACGTCAGGATCTCGCTGCGCGGCTGCTCGAGCCCCGTCGACAACTCTTCGATCGCGTCGGGCATCAGCGCGCCCACGCCCTTCGGCCCCAGCGGCAGTCCGATGTCGGTGGAGGTGAGCACCTCCTTGGACAGCGTGCCCAGTGCCTGGCCCAGCTGCGAGCCGAACGCCATCCCGCCCATCTGCGTCATCATCGACATCAGCGGGCCGGCCATCGCCTTGGCCTCCTCCGGCAGCGCCGCCGCCCACACCGTCGAAATCTGTTGTGCCATCGGGTCGCACAACCGCTTCCAGGTGTCCAGCGTGTTGTCCACCCAGTCCTGCGGCGTCCATCCGACCGCCTTGACCGTGCCGGCGGGCAGCGCGGTGGCCCCGTCCAGCCACGTCTCCGCGAGGTGCACAGCGTCGGCGATGGCCGACGACGTCGTGGCGGGAACCGGTTTGACGAAACCGATCGAACTGGACGCCAGCTGTCGCGCGAGGTCGTAGTTCACCGGTCCCGACGCCTTGCCGGAAGCCATTGCACTGCCCGCGCCGCTGAACATCTGGCCGAGTTGGGTGAACAGCTTGCCGAGGTCTGTGACGTCGAAGCCCATGGCGGACTCGTCGCCGGATTCGGCATCCTTCTTCCGCTTGTCGCGGTCGGGATCGTCGCCGGCGGAAAAGCCGAAAGGCAGGTCAGCCATACCCCAACGGTACTCACCGTCGGGAAACGTGGGGCGCCTCGGCGTCACGCTCTCCGTGAACGGGTTGTGGTTGCGGTTCCGTACTGTGTCTGGCGTGAACAGGCGGATTTTGACGCTGGTGGTGGCACTGGCGCCGATCGTCGCGTTCGGTGTGCTGCTCGGGGTGGTGACGGTGCCGTATGTGTCGCTCGGGCCGGGCCCGACTTTCAACACGCTCGGCGAGGTCGACGGCAAGGAGGTCGTCGACATCGAGGGCACCACGGTGTTTCCGGCGTCCGGCCACCTGAACATGACCACGGTGGCGCAGCGCGACCAGCTGACGCTCGGTCAGGCGGTGGTGCTGTGGATGTCGGGCCGCGAGCAGCTGGTGCCGCGCAGCCTGGTCTATCCACCCGACAAATCGCGCGACGAGGTCACCAAGGAGAACACCGAAGACTTCGAGGCCTCAGAAGACAAGGCGAAATATGCGGCTCTGGGCTTCCTTCACTACGCACCGGCGGTGACGGTCGAGGTGGTCAACGACGACGGTCCGTCGCACGACAAGCTGCAACCCGGCGACGCGATCGACAAGGTCAACGGCACTGCGATCACCAGCCTCGACCAGTTCCAGTCCCTGCTGAAGCAGACCAAACCGGACCAGCAGATCGTCGTCGACTTCCGCCGCAAGAACGCGCCGCCGGGAACGACGACGATCAAACTCGGCAAGAACAAGGACCGCGACTACGGTTTTCTCGGTGTCAGCGTGCGCGAGGCGCCGTGGGCGCCGTTCAAGATCACGTTCAATCTCGCCAATATCGGCGGGCCGTCAGCCGGGTTGATGTTCGCGCTCGCGGTGGTTGACAAGCTCACCACCGGAGACTTGACCGCATCGAAGTTCGTCGCCGGCACAGGCACCATCGACAGCGACGGCAAGGTCGGGCCGATCGGCGGGATCACCCACAAGATGCTCGCCGCCGAGGAAGCCGGCGCGACGGTGTTTCTGGTGCCCGCCGACAACTGCGCAGAGGCGCGCAGTGCCGACGACGACGGCCTGGAGCTGGTCAAGGTCGACTCGTTGGGCCAGGCGGTCGACGCACTGCACCAGCTTTCAGCCGGCGGCGAACCTCCTCGCTGCTGACAATCGAGCCTCACCGCTGATGCGTACAGTTGGATCACCACCGCCGAACCGCGCGAGGCTTGTCCGAGCGGGTAACTAGCACCAAGCAGGAGTTGAGACGTGGCAATGCGGCCGTCCGCCAGGATGCCCAAGCTGACTCGGCGAAGCCGGATCCTGATCGGCGTGGCGCTCGCCGTCGTGGCGTTGCTGCTGGTGGGCCCGCGGTTCGTGGACGCGTACGTCGACTGGCTGTGGTTCGGAGAACTCGGCTACCGCTCGGTGTTCAGCACCGTGGTGGTGACGCGCTTGGTGGTGTTTTTGGTCACGGCCCTGTTGGTCGGCGCGATCGTGTACGCCGGGCTGGCGCTGGCTTATCGGTCCCGTCCGGTGTTCGTGCCGGCCAACGGCCCCAACGACCCCGTCGCGCGGTACCGCACCGCGGTGCTGACGCGGCTGCGGTTGTTCGGCATCGGCATCCCGGCGGTGGTGGGTGTGCTGGCCGGGATCATCGCGCAGAGCTACTGGGCGCGGGTCCAGCTCTTCCTGCACGGCGGTGACTTCGGCGTCGCCGACCCGCAATTCGGCAAGGATCTCGGCTTCTACGCGTTCGACCTCCCGTTCTACCGGTTGGTGCTGAGCTATCTGTTCGTCGCGGTGTTTTTGGCGTTTCTGGCGAATCTGGTCAGCCACTACATTTTCGGCGGCATCCGCCTGTCGGGACGCACCGGAGCGCTGAGCCGCTCGGCGCGCATCCAGCTGGTCACGCTGGTCGGAATCCTGGTGCTGCTCAAAGCCATCGCGTACTGGCTGGACCGCTACGAGTTGCTGTCGCACACGCGCGGCGGCAAGCCGTTCACCGGCGCCGGCTACACCGACATCAACGCGGTGCTGCCCGCGAAGATGATCCTGCTGGCGATCGCGATCATCTGTGCGATCGCGGTGTTCTCGGCAATTGTGCTGCGCGACTTGCGGATTCCGGCGATCGGGCTGGTGCTGCTGTTGCTGTCGTCGCTCATCGTGGGCGCGGGCTGGCCGCTGATCGTCGAACAGTTGATCGTCAAACCCAATGCGGCGCAGAACGAAAGCGAATACATCAGCCGCAGCATCGCCGCGACCCGCCAGGCCTACGGGTTGACCTCCGAAGTGGTGACCTACCGCGACTACAGCGGCAACTCCGCGGCCACCGCCCAGCAGGTGGCCGCCGACCGGGCCACCACCTCCAACATCAGGGTGCTCGACCCGACGATCGTCAGCCCGGCGTTCACCCAGTTCCAGCAGGGCAAGAACTTCTACACCTTCCCCGACCAGTTGTCGATCGACCGCTACAAGGGCCCCGACGGCAACCTGCGCGATTACGTCGTGGCGGCCCGCGAACTCAACCCCGACCGGCTGATCGACAACCAGCGCGACTGGATCAACCGGCACACGGTGTACACCCACGGCAACGGGTTCATCGCCTCGCCGGCCAACACCGTGCGCGGAATTGCCAACGACCCCAACCAAAACGGCGGCTATCCCGAATTCCTGGTGAACGTCGTCGGCGCCAACGGAACCGTGCGCTCGGACGGACCGGCACCACTGGACCAACCCCGGATCTACTTCGGCCCGGTGATCGCCAACTCCGCCGACGACTACGCGATCGTCGGCAAGAACGGCGCCGACCGCGAATACGACTACGAGACCAACACCGAGACGAAGAACTACACCTACAGCGGGATCGGCGGGGTGCCGATCGGCAACTGGCTGTCGCGGAGCGTGTTCGCCGCCAAGTTCGCCGAACGAAACTTCTTGTTCTCCAACGTCATTGGCGACAACAGCCGGATCCTGTTCAACCGCGACCCCGCGCAGCGGGTGCAGGCGGCGGCGCCGTGGCTGACCACCGACAGTTCGGTCTATCCGGCGGTGGTCAACAAGCGGCTGGTGTGGATCGTCGACGGCTATACGACGCTGGACAACTACCCGTACTCGGAGCTGACCTCGCTGTCGTCGGCCACCGCCGACTCCAACGAGGTGGCGGTGAACCGGCTGGCGCCCGACAAGCAGGTGTCCTACATCCGAAACTCCGTCAAGGCGACCGTCGACGCTTACGACGGCAGCGTGTCGCTGTACGCGCAAGACGAGAACGATCCGGTGCTGAAGGCCTGGATGGCGGTGTTCCCGGGAACGGTGAAGCCGAAGAGCGAGATGTCGGCAGACTTGAAGGCGCATCTGCGATATCCGGAAGACTTGTTCAAGGTGCAGCGCATGCTCTTGGGCAAGTACCACGTGAACGAACCGGTGCCGTTCTTCAACGCGTCGGACTTCTGGGACGTGCCCCTCGACCCGAACCCGACGGCCAGCAGCTACCAGCCGCCGTACTACATCGTCGCGAAAAACCTTGTCAACGGCGATAATTCGTCGTCGTTCCAGTTGACCAGCGCGATGAACCGGTTCAAGCGCGACTTCTTGGCCGCCTACATCAGCGCCAGTTCTGATCCCGAGACGTACGGCAAGATCACCGTGCTGACGATCCCGGGCAACGTCAACGGGCCGAAGCTGGCCAACAACGCGATTACCACCGACACCGGGGTGTCGCAGTATCTGGGCGTGATCGGTCGGGACAACCAGAACCGGATCCGGTGGGGCAACCTGCTGACGCTGCCGATCGCCCAGGGCGGCTTGCTCTACGTCGAACCCGTCTACGCCTCGCCGGGCAGCAGCGACGCGGCGTCGTCGTACCCGCGGCTGATTCGCGTGGCGATGATGTACAACGACCGGGTCAGCTTCGGCCCGACCGTGCGCGACGCCTTGGACCAGATGTTCGGCGCGGGAGCCGGGGCCACGGCGACGGGTCCGGCGCCCGCTCCCGTGCCTGAAGGGACACCGGCCGCAGCGCCGCCCGCGACGCCTGCGCCCGGGCTCGTTCCGCCCGACGGCAGTGCGGCGCCGCCGGCCACCGCGCCCGTTCCGGCCGCGGTGCCGCCGGGAGGGCCGGTGCAGTTGTCGACGCAGAAAGCCGCGGCCTTGCAGGAGGTGCAGTCTGCGCTGGACGCGGTGCAGCAGGCGCAGCGAAGCGGCAACTTCGCCGATTACGGAAACGCGTTGCAGCGCCTCAACGACGCGATGACGAAGTACAACAACGCCAAGTAGCACCGCCCCTCCGCGCGAGGGTGCGTGTCTGCTCAGCAACACGCCGCTCTGGGCGTACGGCGGTGCACGCTCGCGGCCGTCGAGCGCGCGATTTGGCCACTGGCCGTGGCTTCGGTAACCTTGCGTTCACCGACGCGGGGTGGAGCAGCTCGGTAGCTCGCTGGGCTCATAACCCAGAGGTCGCAGGTTCAAATCCTGTCCCCGCTACCAAATAGAACGGCCTCCGGAGAGATCTCCGGGGGCCGTTTTCAGCCGCTAGCCGGCGCCTGGAGCGGCGTAGCGAAAGCGCCTGCCGAGCTCGAGGTGGGGGTCACGGGTAAGGAGAGCACCGGCCGCGCCGCAATGCGCAGGAAGCCAGTGCCGTCGCCGAGTTGATCAGACAGTGGTGTCCTCATGGAGCACGCCTATGCGCTCTTGGGTGTGACCGCGTTGCTTCGCCGGTTCGACGAACTGTTGGTTCTCGCGCAGCAACATCCGCGGGTTCGAAGGTGGGTCGTCTCGACCATGAAATCCCCGGTCGGCGATATGCATGCTCTAAGGAGCTAGTGGTGTATCACTTTCCATATTTTTGGTGTATAGATGCTTATCATGTTGGTGTAGTCTTGTTATCCGTGACACGCATCACGGTCGACGTGAACGACGAGTGGCTCAACGCCGCGAAAGAGGTACTTGGAACCGACACCAAGGTCGCCACTATCAATGCAGCGCTGCGCTCTTTCGCGCTGCGCACACAAGCCGGCAAGATCGTCGCCGCTCTCAACAGCGTTCCCATGGATTTCACGGATTCCAATTCCTCGTGGCGTTACGGTGCCGGCCGCGACCTCACTCGACTCGAACAAGAGGCCCAGGAATCGCAAGCGCTCTGATGGCCGGTGTTGTTTACCTGGCAGACACGACGGTCTACGTCTTGCAGGGTCGCCACGACGTCGTGCGCCGCCGATTCGAAACGCTGCTGGCAGAGGGGCGACTCGCAGGATGCCAGATGTCGGCTTTGGAGTACCTCAACGGCGCCCCGGATCCGAAGGGCTATGAGATCGTCTGGGGCGCCCTGCATGGACATCGTTGGATGCACGTGACGTCGGAAGCCATGAACCGGGCGTTGGATGTGCACCGAGAACTCGCCAAGACCAGCCAGCACCGCCACTTCCGGCTACCCGACCTGATCATCGCTGCGACAGCGGAAGTCAACGGGGCGACCGTCCTACATTACGACGGCGATTACGACCGTATCGCCGCCGTGACTGGCCAGGCCACAGAGTGGGTGGCAGCCAAGGGCTCGCTGTAACCGCGGGTTCGATGCACGTTCTAGACCCTCGAAGCCGTTGCTGTAACGCATGTGACTGTGCCGCCGATGACCTTCCGACGGACTTTGGCGCAGCGCAGGGGGTCGGGTGGTAGGACGCATGAGTGCGGTGGCTGTTGCCGTCGCGGTAGCAGGCGCAGCATTGATGGGTCTCGCGGCCGGCGTTGCAAACGCAGAGTCGACTTGTCCTGACGTCCATTGGATCGGTGCCGCCGGCTCCGGCGAGCGCGACGATCCCACCGCGAACGGCGGAATGGGCCGAGTGGTCTACCAGTCATACCGCGATCTCGCCCAGCAAGTGCAGCGAGACGGCCGGGTGATCACGGCCGAAGCAGTCGACTATCCCGCCAAGGCGGTGCCAGCTGACGGCGACCTGCTCGGCTGGGCCGGCTTCATGAGCAGCGTCGACGCCGGCACCACCGCATTGCGCACGCAATACGCGACGTTCGCAACACGTTGCCCCGCAAGCAAAGTCGTGCTGGCCGGTTACTCGCAGGGTGCAATGGTGGTGCACCGCAACCTGCAGGCGCTGGCCGACAGCCCGAACATCGCGGCGGCGCTGCTGGTCGCCGACGGCGACCGGCTACCCGGCGACACCGTGATCACCATCGGTTCGGCCACCGCGTCGCCCGGCTCGACCGGCAACGGCAAAGGCGTGGCGCAGGACTGGCCGATTCTGGCGCACGCTCCAGGCAAGCTCCCCGACACCATTGGCAGCCGCACGATCAGCGTGTGCGATCGCGGCGACGCCGTCTGTGACGCCGTCTCCGGCCCGACGACCGCCGCTGGCGTGGCCATCCACACGAGCTACGCGCTCAACACCAGCGGCGGATACGCCTGGACCGCTCCGGTCTATCAATTGCTCGGGCCGTCGCCCCAGGTTTCGCAGCTGGCGTCGGACACGCGCACGGTGAGGTAATGCCTAGAACGGTGCGGTAATGCCCCGTAGAACCGCGCGACTATCGGGCCGCTTCCAGCTGGCTCGGGGCACGCCGCTTGACCCGCCGCGCATTCGCAGCCTGAGCCGCTTCGGCGTTGCGCCGCAAGCGACGGATCTCGCGGTTGATGCGACGGGTAAGCACCCGGTCGTCGCGCTTGGTCAGTGACCGACTCCGTTCGACCAGCAGATCCAACTGCTGCCAGCTGAGACCGTCGAGGTCGCCGTCGGAGTCATGCGTTGCCACAACCACTCCGCCGCGCAGCAGCGGAACCGTTTTCGCGGTGAAATTCGTGGTGGCCAAGAGTATTTCGGTAGCCCTGCGGTTGGGACGGCGCTGGCACCGCCGGGTCGAGGGAGTGAACCAGAAGTCGAACTGCCTGTCGGTGCTGGTCAAGCTCTCCAGCCCACAGTTGTTGATCAGATCTGCGATGTCGGCCTTGCTGTAGGCCCGGGTTTCATAAGCGACGCCATTGGGGCTGAAGTAAAGGACAGTGTTCATTCAGGTGTTCCATTCGACTCTTTCTCGGTGGTGGTGATGGGCTGGTGCCTGACCAACCGCTGTTACCAAAGTTACCCATGTGACAGTTGAGATAAACCTCGATAACGAATTCGACACGTCGTGAAATAGGTCACTTTCCGCCCTGAGAGAACCGCACGGCACGCCACCGCAATACGGCATAACCGGCTCAGATACTGGGTAGGATTTGCTCACGCGGCAACGTCGCCGCCGATCGGAGTGGTCATGGCACACCAGATCCAGCGCGGCCGCGCAGCTAGATCGGCTAACGGCCTTGCCGAGTTATCTCCCACCCGCGCCATCATGGTCCGATCGTCAGACGGCACCCGGCTGCATACCGAGATTTTCGGCCCCGACGACGGCTATCCGATCGTGTTGAGCCACGGCATCACGTGTGCGCTTCGCGTATGGAAACACCAGATCGCCGACCTCGCCACCGACCACCGCGTGATCGCCTTCGATCACCGCGGCCACGGCCGCAGCGAAATCCCTCGCCATGGGCGCCACTACACCCTCGACTATCTCGCCGCCGACCTGAACGCCGTCCTCGACGCGACATTGCGACCGGGGGAGCGCGCGGTGATCGCCGGACACTCGATGGGCGGCATGACCATCAGCGCCTGGTCGCACCGGTACCGCGATTCAGTGCCACATCGCGCCGACGCGGTCGCGCTGATCAACACCGCCACCGGCGACCTTCTGCGCGAGCTGCGTCTGCTCAACGTGCCGGGTCTTCTGGCTGCGGCCCGAATTCGAGTGGCAGAACAGGTGATTCGCGCTATCGGGCCGCTGCCCGTCCCGGCCGGCGCCAAGTGGACCAGCCGTCGATTCATCACGGCACTCGCGGTGGGTGCGGACGCTCACCCGTCGGTCACCGATCTGGTCTACGAATTGTTCATGGGCACCTCTCCGGTCGCCCGTGGCGGATGTGCGCGAATGCTTGCCGACGCGCTGGGTCCGGAACACCTGCCCTTGGACGGTCTGACCGTGCCGGCGCTGGTGATCGGCAGCACCAAAGACCGCCTGCTGCCGATCGGGCAGTCACGAAAGATCGCCGAGGCTGTTCCGAATCTCGCCGGCTTCGTCGAACTGCCCGGCGGGCATTGCGCCATCCTCGAGCGCCCCGACGAAGTGAACCAGCACCTGCGCGACTTGGTGGCGTCGGTGACCCGGCCCCAGCGAGCGACCTCCTAGCCGCACAGCCGCTTCGCCACCTCAGCCGCGGCGCGCTGGCCCGACCGCACCGCCCCGTCCATGAATCCGGTCCACTCGTCGGCGGTTTCACTGCCCGCCCAGTGAATTGGGCCGACGGGCCGCCGCAGCCACGGACCGAACCGGCTCCACGACCCAGGCGGGACCGCCGCCGTCGGGCCGCCGGGTGCGAACGGTTCCTGACTCCAGCAGTGGTCGAGGTAGTCGATGGGATCCAGTGCCGCGTCCCCGAAGATGTCAGCGAAGCAGCCGACTGCGACCTCGCGACGACGGCTAGGCGGCAGCGGGTCGAACGTGCGAGCGTCGGCAAAACCGAGCAGGATGCCCGGGCCGCCGCCCGACGGGCTGGCGTCGAATGTGATGAACACCGGCCCCTCATCCGAAAGGGCTTGTCCGCTCTGCCCTTTCGTGCGCCAGAACGGTGTCTCGTAGGCGACGTAGGCCTTGCTGAGGTTGCCTTGCGGCCAGCGTTCGGCGAGTTGGCGGTGCTCCAGTGGCAGCTCCGGTGCGAACTCGATGCCGTCGCGATGTTCGGGCGCGATCGCGACGATCGCGAACCGCGCGTGCACCTCATGTCCGTCGTGGGACGCGGTCACCCCGTCGAAGTCGCGCCATGCGATGCGCCGCACTCGGGCGTCGAGGCGCAGCCGGGATCCGAGCTCGTCGGCGATTCGCAGCGCAATCTGCTGCGTCCCGCCGGGGAACCGGTCCTGCTGCGCACCGCCGCGGGTGTCGAGCATCCGGTCCAGCCCTCCGGCGGCATTGACGTAGCGCACGGCGTGTAATAGCGACACTTCGTCTGGTTCCGCACCCCACGTCACGCGGCTGATCAACGCCAGCAACACCCGCACCGTCTCCGAGGCGCGGATCGATCCGAGCCACTCCGCCAAAGACACCGCATCCAGCGACGCATCGGCCGTCCACGGTTCGGTGATCGACACCCGGCGACCCAGCCGGGCCAGCTGCCAACGCACCCGCGCCAGATCCAACAGTTCACGGATGGACAGCTTCGGAATGGTGCCGCGATACGCCCTGACGCGACCGCGCCAGCGGATCAGGTTGAGGCCGTCGGCGTAGGTGGGCACTGTCTGACATCCCAGGTCGGCCGCCACTTTGAGCACTTCGTCCTGGGTGGGACCAACGAACGTGGCGCCGAGGTCGACGGGCACGCCGGCGATGGTGCCGGTGCACGATCGTCCGCCGACGCGATCTCTGCCCTCGAGGACGACGACATCGTGGCCACGGTGGACCAGTTCCCGCGCTGCAGTCAGCCCCGCGAAGCCCGCGCCCACGACCACGACGTCGGTGTTGGTCTCAGTCACGGGCATCAGTCAACTCCTGTTCGGCGCAGCGATACATGCCTATCGTGGGAGACATGAACGTCAGCGCGGACGAATACTTCGATGTGTTGATCATCGGCGCCGGAATCTCCGGAATCGATGCGGCGTACCGAATTCGCGAGAAGAACCCCGATATTCGATATGCGTTGCTGGAGCGACGTGAGCGGTTGGGCGGCACCTGGGACCTGTTCCGCTATCCCGGCGTGCGCTCCGACAGCGACATCTTCACGCTGAGCTTCCCCTTCGAGCCGTGGCGCCGCGAGGAAGCGATCGCCGACGGTGCGCACATCTGGCAGTATCTCGCCGACACCGCTGACAAGTACCACATCACCGAACACATCCGGTTCAACACGTTCGTCCGGTCGGCCGACTGGGATTCCACCACTGACACGTGGACAGTTCGTGCCGAACAGGACGGCACCGAGAAGACTTATCAGTGCCGGTTCTTGTATTGCGCCACTGGCTATTACGACTACGACCACCCGTATCTGCCTGACTTCCAGGGCATCGAGGACTTCCAGGGGGAGGTGGTCCACCCCCAGCATTGGCCGGAGTCGCTCGACTACACGGGCAAGCACGTCGTGGTGATAGGCAGCGGCGCGACGGCGATCAGCCTGATTCCCGCGCTGGCGGAAAAGGCCGGGCGGGTGACCATGCTGCAGCGCTCACCCACATACCTGTATTCGTCAAAGCAGGTGGACCCGCTGTCCAACTGGTTCCGAAAGCTGTTGCCGCCCAAGGTGGCTTACTGGTTGATCCGCTGGCGGTTTGCACTCTTCTACGTGTTCACGTATCAGTTCGCCAAGAAGGCGCCCGGGTTGATGAAGAGGTTCTTGCGGCGGATGGCGGTCAACAACCTGCCCGAGGGCTACGACATCGACACCCACTTCAAGCCGCGCTACAACCCGTGGGATCAGCGCCTGTGCCTCATTCTCGACGCAGATGTCTACAAGACCATCGCCGAGGGCCGCACCGAAGTGGTCACCGACCACATCGACCACTTCGACCAGACAGGTATTGCGCTTGCCTCCGGCCGGCACATCGACGCGGACATCGTCGTCACCGCTACCGGCCTGCAGCTGCAGGCGCTCGGCGGCATCACGGTGAGCGTCGACGGCGAGAAGATCAACATGCACGACCGCTTCGTCTACAAGGGCTACATGCTCGACGACGTGCCCAACTTGGCGTGGTGTATCGGCTACACCAACGCGTCGTGGACGCTGCGCGCCGACATGAACGCGGAGTCGATCGCAAAGTTGTTGGCGCACATGCGATCTCATGGCTACACCCACGCCTATCCGCATCTCGAAAACAAGAGCCTGCCCGAGAAGCTGACGTGGGATCTGCAGGCCGGCTACGTCATGCGTGCGCTGGACGTGTTGCCGAAGTCGAGCGTGCACCGGCCGTGGAACATGCGGCACAACTACCTGCTCGACGCGCTCGACCACCGGTTCGACCGCCTCGAGGAGTCGATGGTGTTCGGCCGCGCAGAACAGGCCCGCGCCGCTTAGGGCGCCACCGACAGCCAGTCCGCGAAGCCCGACGGGTCGTGTCGGCCCAGGGCGCCGTGTTCGAACAGACCCCAGCCCTCGGCGGGCTCGCCGTTGCCGTCGCGGCACAGCGCCCGGCCCACGTGGTCGATCACCCCGAAGCCCGACCGCCCGACGATCGCCGGGTCCGTCATGTCGTAGGTCAGCCGCTCGGTGAACTTCTCGCCCTTCCACATCCCGTGCAGCCAGTCGGAGTCGCCGCCGTAGCCGCCACCGACATGAATCGGCACGGGAAGTTTGGATTCCACGTCGAACCGTACCGGTGTGCCGTCGGCGGCGGTGGCGTCGATGGTCGCGCCGGTGGGGATCCGCGTGCCGGATCGGTAGTGGATCTTCACCCGCGGCCAGCCGAGCTGCTCGACGCGCCCGTCGTGCCAGATCCGCGTGCAGTCGTTGAGCGACCGGAAACCGTCGGGCTCCTCTTGAATGATCAGCACGATGCCGAAGTCGTCGAACGCCATCGGCACATACAGCCACCACATGCCCTCGAACGGCGGATCGGCCGGCCGGCCGGCCGGTTCCGGTTCACCGATCGGTCGGATGCCCCACGACCTGTCCCGGGAGCCGATCCAGGTGCCGGGGTCGACGGCGATCTCCTCGCCGTCGATGGCGATGCGGCCGCTCCAGGTGCCCAGCTGAGCAAATCGCTGCGCGTCCAGGGTAATTCGGTTACCACTGCGCAGCACATGCCGCTGTTCCTGCACGGCGTCGAACAAGCCGTTCCACGTGAGGTCGACCGCAACACCTTCGGTTTCCTCGAGGACAATCCGCAGTTTGTGCAACGGCTCGACGACGTCCACGCGGTAGCCGATCACGTTCTGCCGCAGGCGGTCCTGGTCGAGTGCATCGGACAGATGAACGGCGGTCTGCACATCGCCTCTGCGCACCAGCACGAAAGCGTCCTTCACGCCGAGGTTCGGGTAGTAGCCGATCCCACTGATCACGAAGATGTCTCCGGTGCGGTCGTGGGCGTTGAAGTACGAGCGGTCGTAGAAGTTGCGGTCGCTGGAACCGGCCCAGGCGATCGGCTGCGGGACCTGGTGGACGGGGAATTCGTCGACAGGACCGATCATCGTGCCTCTTCTCCGATCAGCCGCTTCATCAATGCGGCGTGGTAGAACAGCGATTCCACGTCCTGCGGCCGCTCGACCTCGCCGAAGTGCACGCGTCGCGCGCCGGTGCGCATGAACACACACGCCCACATCACTCCCGAGTACGCGTAGAACCAGTGCAGGTCGCCGAGTTCCACTCCGGTCAACTCCCGATAGGTCGCCCGGACGTCGTCCTCCCGCAGCACGTCGGGCAGTCCCGGCAGCCCTGCCAGCCCGGCGAGTTCTTGAAACACCATGTGGGCGAAGATCAGCCACGCGACGTCGAGTTCGCGTGGGCCCAGAGTCGTCATCTCCCAGTCGAGCACTGCGACCGGTCGGAAGTCGCGGTACAAAACGTTGCCGATCCGCGCGTCGCCCCAGAGCAGCACCGGGTCGGCAGCGGCTACCTCGGTCGGCCAGTTGGCTTGCAGCCAGTCGAATGTCCGCTCCAACAACCCAGACCGGCCGATGTCGGGTACCGCGAAGTCATACCAGGACCGCACCCACGCGAAGTGCCGCTCCAGCGCATTACCGTCGGTGCCCAGGAACCCGAACGTCGACGTCGGATCCGGAATGGCATGCAGCTTCGCCAGCACCTCGATGGTCGAGTTCTGCAACAGTCGCTGCGATTGCGTCGGTGCATCGTGAAACCAGTTGCCGCCGAACGTATATGGCATCACATCGGGTGGCACCACACCGTCGACGTAATCCATCAGGAAGAACGGGGAACCGAGAACTGACCCGGTTGGCTCGAGCCAGCGCACCCGCGGCACGGGAACATCGGTGAGTTCACCGACCAGCCGTATCACCTCGAATTGATGGTCGAGCCGGTACGACGGAAACACCGGAACGTCTTGGGCGCCCGGGGCGACGCGTGCGACGAATCGTTGCTCGGTCGGCGTACCGCCGTCCACCCAGCGCGCCGTGAGAATGATGGTCTCCGAGGACATCCCGGTCGCGTCGACGCCACTTTCCACGGTGACGTCTGGAATCGGGTTGCCCGGCAGCACCGTGGACAGCCACTGCGACATCACATCTGGCAGCGTGCTGGTGTCCCGGCTGGATCGCTGTAGTCGGCTGACGTCGTCGACAGCCGGTTCTCCTGCCACTTTCGCTCCAATTACGATACTGTAGGTAGCGATATGAAAGCAGATCCGTCGACCGTTGACAAGACCCCGGGACGGCCGCGCGACCCCCGCATCGACGCGTCGATCCTGCGGGCCGCAACCGAATTGCTCACGGAGATCGGATATCCGAACCTGACCATGGCCGCGGTCGCCGAGCGGGCCGGTACCACCAAGACGGCGCTGTACCGGCGGTGGTCGAGCAAGGCCGAGCTGGTTCACGAGGCGGCGTTTCCGGCGGCGCCGACCGCGCTGGTCACACCGTCGAACAGCTTCGCCGACGACGTGCGCGCGATGGTGGAAGCCAGCCGTGACGTGTTCACCACGCCGGTGGTTCGCGCCGCGCTGCCCGGCCTGGTCGCTGACATGGCAGGCGATCCGGAGCTGAACAATCGCGTGATGCAACGCTTCACGGGTCTGTTCGCGGCGGTGCGCGACCGCGTGCGACGGGCGATCGACGAAGGCGATGCCCGGCCGGAAACCGACCCCGACCGGCTGGTGGAAGTGATTGGCGGCGCGACCATGTTGAGGCTCTTGCTGCATCCGGGGGAGGACCTCGACGACGACTGGGCCGCGCAAACCAGCGCAATAGTGCTCGACGGTGTGGTGGCATGACAGGCGTGCTGCAACCATTCCCCACCGACTGGCAGTCGATGCTGGTGCTGATGCCCCACCCCGACGACCCCGAGTACGGCATGGCGGCGGCTGTCGCGAAGTGGACGTCGGCAGGCAAGAGCGTGCGATACGTGATGGCGACGCGCGGTGAGGCGGGCATCGCCGGCATGGCGCCCGAGGAGACGGCAGCGATCCGCGAAGCCGAAGAGCGGCGCTCGGCCGCCATCGTCGGCGTGTCGAGCGTCGACTTCTGGGATTTCCCGGACAGCCAGCTGCGCGACTGCGACCAATTGCGCGCGAAGATCGCCGACACCATCCGCGACGCACAGCCCGACATCGTCGTGACGATCTTCGGCGGCCCGCAGTGGGCGCCCGGAGCGCCGAATCAGCGCGATCACATGGAGTTTGCCGCCGCCGTGCGCGCAGTCTGCACCGATCGCCGGCTGTTCAGCAATGGCCCCAACGGAACGCACGCGGAGATCGTCGACGAGTTCGTCGACGTCGCGGTGCAGTCCCTGGCGGCGCATGAGAAGTATCTGTCGGTGCTCGACCCGGATACGCCGGTGGTCGAGCAGGCACGCAAGCAAGTCGAGATGACGACGCCGGCGCATCCCGACTTCGGCGGGCACCGCGTCGTCGAGTTCATCCTCGAGAACTGATCACGATCAGGGTGAGCGTCAGCGCACGAATTCCGCTGCACGGTCGCACAAGTCGAGCAGCGGCTGTGGCATGATGCCGAGCACGATCGTGGCGGCGGCCGAGATCGCGATCGCGAACTTGCTCAGCGTGCTGGGCACCACCACCTGCGGCGGCTCGGCAGCGGGTTCGGTGAAGAACATCAGCACGATCACGCGGACGTAGAAGTACGCGGCGACGCCGCTGGCCACCACGCCGACGATCACCAGCGGTGCGGCCCCGCCTTCGACAGCGGCCTTGAACACCGCGAACTTCGCGACGAAGCCACTTGTCAACGGAATACCGGCGAACGCCAGAAGGAATCCGGAGAACATCGCGCCGACGAGCGGCCGCTCCCGGCCCAGCCCCGCCCAGCGCGACATGTCGGTGTCTTCGTCGCCCTCTCTGTTGCGCACCAACGACACCACGGCGAACGCGCCGAGCGTGCTGAACCCGTAGGCCACCAGATAGAACATCGTCGACGACAGTCCGGCTTTGTTCGCGGCAATCACGCCGGTGAGGATGAACCCGGCGTGCGCCACCGACGAATACGCGAGCATGCGTTTGGCGTCGGACTGCGTCACCGCGCTGATCGTGCCGACGGCCATCGTCAGGATCGCAATCGCCCACATCACCGGGCGCCATTGCGTCTGCATGTGCGGCAGCGCGACGTAGAACACCCGCAGCATCGCGCCGAACGCGGCGATCTTCGTCGCGGCGGCCATGAACCCGGTGATCGGCGTCGGCGCGCCCTGATACACGTCGGGGATCCACGAATGGAACGGCACCGCACCGACTTTGAACAGCAACCCCACCGACAGCAACGCGACGCCGATCAACGCCATCGTCTGGTCGCGCTGGCCACCGATGACGTCGCTGATCCCGCCCAGTGTCAGTGTGCCGGCATACCCGTACAGCAAGGCGATGCCGTACAAGAAGAACGCCGACGAAAACGCGCCCAGCAGAAAGTATTTCAGTGCCGCTTCCTGCGACAACAACCGGCGTCGGCGGGCCAGGCCGCACAGCAGGTACAGCGGCAGCGACAACACCTCGAGTGCCACGAACATGGTCAGCAGGTCGTTGGCCGCGGGAAACAGCAGCATCCCGGCGAGCGCGAACAACACCAACGGAAACACTTCCGTTTGGCTCATGCCGGTCCGGTCGGCCTCGCGCTCAGCGGTGCTGCCGGGCACGGTGGACGCTTGCGGCGTGAACGCGTCGAAGCCGGATCGTGCGACCGAAACAGCCTCCAACGCCGGATTTTCGACGCTGAGGCGGCGCTCGGCGATGAGCATCAGGGCCAAGATGCTGACCACCAACAGAGTGCCCTGCAGCAGCAGCGCCGGCCCGTCGATCGCGACAGATCCCGCGACGGCGACCTGGCCGGGCAGCCGCACGCCCGACGCCACCAGCACGACCGCGACCAGCGCGGCCACCGATGCGCCGAGGCTGAGGACCAGCTGAACCGGATAGCGCATCCTGCGCGGCGCGAACGCTTCGACCAGTACGCCCGCGACGGCGGCGCCGAAGACGATCAGCATAGGGGAGGCGAGGGCGTATTCGACGCTGGGGGCAGGAATGCTCATTTCGGCTGTCCCTCTGCGGTTTTCGACGGCGGCGCCGACGGCGCCGGATCGCGCTGGCCGATGGTGGTCAAGGTGTGGCCAACGGCGGGGTTGATGACGTCGAGGGCGGGCTTGGGATAGATCCCCAGCACCACAAGCAGTGCGATCAACGGTGCCACGACCACGGCCTCGCGCGGCAGCAGGTCGCGCAGCCGCTCGTTGCCGTCCTTCACGGGACCGGTCATCATCCGCTGGTACATCCACAGCACGTAGACCGCCGAGAGCACCAGTGCGGTGGCGGCCACGACGGCGGCGGCCTGATAGCGGGTGAATGTGCCGATGAGGACGAGGAATTCACTGATGAACGGTGCCAGTCCTGGCAGTGAAAGCGTGGCTAGCCCCGCAACCAGGAACGTGCCGGCCAGCACCGGTGCCACCTTCTGCACGCCGCCGAACGAGGCGATCGCGCGGCTGCCGCGCCGCGATGTCAGGAATCCGGCGATCAGGAACAGTGCGGCGGTGGAGATGCCGTGGTTGACCATGTACAGCGTGGACCCGGTCTGGCCCTGGCTCGTCATCACGAAGATGCCCAGGATGATGAACCCGAAGTGGCTGATCGACGTGTAGGCGATCAGGCGCATCACGTCGGTCTGACCGATCGCCACGATCGCGCCGTAGACAATGCCGACCACGGCGAGCGTGATCACCAGCGGCGCGAAGGTTCTCGATGCATCCGGGAACAGCTGTAAGCAGAATCGCAGCATGCCGAAGGTGCCGACCTTGTCCACCACCGCCATCATCAGCACCGCGGTGGCCGGTGTGGCCTGCACCGCGGCGTCGGGCAGCCAGGCGTGAAACGGCCACAGCGGCGCCTTGACCGCGAACGCGAACATGAAACCCAGGAACAGCGCGTTGAGCACCAGCGGGCTGGCACCGAGCTGGCCCGTGGACGCCATCGTCACGATCTCGCGGAAATCGAACGTGCCGCTGCCGTTGCGGGCTGTCACCACGTACAGGCCGATCACCGCGGCGAGCATGATCAACCCGCCGAAAAGGTTGTACAGCAGAAACTTCACGGCCGCGCGTGATCGATGTTCGCCGCCGAACCCGCCGATGAGAAAGTACATCGGGATCAGCATGGCCTCGAAGAACACGTAGAACAGCAGCACGTCAAGCGCCACAAGGGAAATCAGAACCATCGCCTCGACCGCGAGGATCAACGCCACATAGGTGTGCACGGCGCGTTTGCGGTCACCGGCGTCGTTCCAGGCGGCCACCAAGAGCAGCGGCACCAGCACAGCCGTGAGCACCACCAGCGCCAGGGCGATGCCGTCGAGCCCGAGCGTGTAACCGGTGCCGAAAGCCGGTATCCACTGGTGCTTTTCGACGAACTGGTACTGCGCACCGGAGGCGTCGAAAGAGACCGCGAGCACCACGGCGACGGCCAGCACGCCCAGCGATACGACCAGTCCCACCCACTTCGCCAGCGCCCGTTGTGCCGGCGGCAGCAGCATGATCAGCACCGTGCCGGCCACCGGCAGCAGCCACAGAATCGACAACCAGGGAATGTGGTTCACCACAGTTTCACCGCCAGGATTGCGGCGACCACCAGTGCGGCGCCGGCGAACATGGACAGCGCATAGGAACGCGCGAAACCCGTTTGGGCGGAACGCAGTGCGCCCGACAGCCGGCCGATTGCGCCTGCGAGTTCGGTGACGGTGCCGTCGATGCCCTTGTCGTCGACGCGCACCAGCGTTCGGGTCAGGTCGGCGCCGGGCCGCATGAACACCTCTTCGTTGAACGCGTCGCCGTAGAGGTCTTTGCGTGCCGCGACGGTGAGCACCGAACCGGCGGGTGCGACGGCGGGCACCGGACGTGTTCCGTAGAGCCGGTAGGCGATCGCGATCCCGACCGCAACCACGGCCAGCGTGATCGCGGTGGTCACCCACACCGGCACCGCATGGGTCACCTCTTCGTGGGCGCCGACGACGGGCTCCAGCCAGTGCTGCAACGTGCCGCCGATCGCGAGCAGTCCACCGGAGCCCACCGAGCCGACGGCCAGCACGATCATCGGCCACGTCATCACCTTCGGCGCCTCGTGCGGATGCACATTCTCGGCCCAACGTTTCTGCCCGAAGAACGTCATCAGCATCACCCGCGTCATGTAGAACGCGGTGATGCCTGCGCCCAGCAGCGCGGCTCCGCCCAGCACGGCGCCCTTGAATCCGCCTGCCGCCAAAGCTGTTTCGATGATCGCGTCCTTGGAGAAGAACCCGGCCAGCGGCGGAACGCCGATGATCGCCAGATAGCCGAGCCCGAACGTCACGTAGGTGATGGGCAGCGCTTTGCGCAGCGCGCCGAAGCGCCGCATGTCGACGTCGTCGTCCATCGCGTGCATCACCGACCCGGCGCCCAGAAACAGGCCGGCCTTGAAGAACCCGTGGGTCAACAGGTGCAGGATCGCGAACGCGTATCCGGCCGGTCCCAGTCCGGCGGCGAGCACCATGTAGCCGATCTGGCTCATCGTGGAGGCAGCGAGCGCCTTCTTGATGTCGTCCTTCGCGCAGCCGATGATCGCCCCGAACAGCAACGTGACCGCGCCGACGGCCACGACGCCGGCCTGAGCGCCGGGGGCCAGGTTGTAGATCGGGTGCGACCGCACGATCAGATACACCCCGGCGGTCACCATGGTGGCCGCGTGAATCAGCGCGGAGACCGGTGTGGGGCCTTCCATCGCATCGCCGAGCCAGGATTGCAGCGGCACCTGGGCAGACTTGCCGCAGGCGGCCAGCAGCAGCAGCAGCCCGATCGCGGTCAGCACCCCTTCGCTCGTGCGTCCGGTCGCGCCGAACACCCCGGTGAACGAGATCGTCCCAAACGTCGCGAACATCACCATCATCGCCACGGCCAGCCCGATGTCGCCGACGCGGTTGACCACGAACGCCTTCTTGGCGGCGGTGGCAGCCGACGGTTTGTGGTACCAGAACCCGATCAGCAGGTAGGAGGCCAGACCGACGCCCTCCCACCCGACGTACAGGCCGAGGTAGTTGTCGGCGAGCACCAGCAGCAGCATCGCCGCGACGAAAAGGTTCAGATACGCGAAAAACCTTCGCCGATCGGGGTCTTCGGCCATGTAGCCGATCGAGTAGATGTGGATCAGCGCGCCGACGCCGGTGATCAACAGCACGAAGCACATCGACAGAGGATCGACGAGCAGGCCGAAGTTCACCTGGAGGCCGCCCACGGGCACCCAGGAGAACCCGTCGAGATGGATCGCGCGGTCCTCCCCGTGGCGGCCGAGCAGCTCGGTCAGCAATACCACACCGACAGCGAACGCGCCCAGCACCGTCGCACACCCCAGCAGGTGCCCCCAGCGGTCACTGCGCCGACCGGCCAACAGCAAGACCACCGCGCCGAAAGCGGGCAGCGCCAACAACAACCAACTCAGCTCGCCCATGTCAGTGCCGCAGCAGGTTGGCGTCGTCGACGGAGGCCGAGCGGCGGGCGCGGAAGATCGTCATGATGATGGCCAGTCCGACGACCACTTCGCAGGCCGCCACCACCATCGTGAAGAACGCCACGACTTGGCCGTCGAGGTGGCCGTGCATCCGGGCGAACGTGACGAACGCCAGGTTGGCGGCGTTGAGCATCAGCTCCACGCACATGAACATCACGATCGCGTTGCGGCGCAACAAGACTCCGGCCGCTCCGGTCGTGAACAACAACGCCGACAAGTACAGGTAGTTCAGCGGATTCACTGGCCGTTCCTCTCGGGGGCCCCGGCGATCACGTCGACTGGTCGCGGTGTGAGAACCTTCGGCACCGACACCTCCGCGTAGGAGCCGTCGGGCAGCTTCGCGGGCACGTCGACGGCGTTGTGGCGGGCGTAAACCCCAGGACCGGGAAGCGGGGTCGGGTGTGCGCCGCGGGCGAAGCGCTCCTGGGACAGTTCGCGCTGAGTCTTGCGTCGGTCGAAGCGTTCTCGGTGCGCCAGCACCATCGCGCCGATCGCGGCGGTGATCAGCAGTGCGCTGGTGACCTCGAACGCCCACAGGTACCGCGTGAAGATCAGCACCGCCAAACCCTGGACGTTGCCGGCCGAATTCGCCTGTGCCAGCCCGGTGAACGACGTCGTACCGGCGCCCAGGCCCGCGATCAGCAGAACTCCGAAGCCCAGCCCGGCAAGAATCGCGGCAATGCGTTGTCCGCGAATGGTTTCCACCAAGGACTCCGCGGTGTCGACACCGATCAACATCAGCACGAACAGGAACAGCATCATCACCGCGCCGGTGTAGACCACGACCTGCACCACACCCAGGAACAACGCGTCCTGCGCGATGTAGAACACTGCGAGCACGATCATCGTCATCGCCAGAAAGATCGCCGAGTACACCGCCTTGGACGCCGTCACCATCCCGACGGCACCGATCACCGCGACCGTGCCCAGCATCCAGAACAGCACGGCCTCACCGGTTCCCGTGCGCGTCAGCGCCTCCGCCAGCACAGTGGTCATTGCACCGGCTCGCTGATCGGGGGCTTGATGTTGCCGCGATAGTAGTCCTCGTCGGTGGCCCCCGGCGCCATCGGATGCGGCGGGGCGACCATGCCGGGCTGCAGCGGCGCGAGCAGTCGATCCTTGCCGTAGATCATGTCGGCACGGTTGTCGTCGGCCATCTCGTAGTCGTTGGTCATCGTCAACGCTCGGGTGGGGCACGCTTCGATGCACAGCCCGCACCCGATGCAGCGCAGATAGTTGATCTGATACACCCGGCCGTAGCGCTCGCCCGGCGAATAGCGCTCCTCCTCGGTGTTGTCCGCGCCTTCGACGTAGATGGCATCGGCCGGGCAGGCCCACGCGCAGAGCTCACATCCGATGCACTTCTCCAGCCCGTCTGGGTACCGGTTGAGTTGGTGCCGCCCGTGATAGCGCGGTGCCACCGGCCCGGGTTTCTCTGGATACTGTTCGGTGATCGGCTTTTTGAACATCGTGGACAGCGTCACGCCGAATCCGGCGATCGCGTCGAGGAACTTAGGCATCTGCGGCTTTCTTCTCGGGGAGGGGAGGAACCGGGAAGTCGCTGTACGACGACGGCGCAGCCGATGGCATCGGTTGTGTCTTCTGGCGCCACACCATTCGGAACGACGCAAGCAATGCGACGGCGCCGAGCACGCTCGCGACGATCAGCGCCGCCGCCCAGCCGTGGTATCCCTCGGCGCGCAGCGTGCGCACAGTGGCGACGATCATCACCCACACCAGCGAGATCGGGATCAGGATCTTCCAGCCCAATGCCATGAACTGGTCGTAGCGCAGCCTGGGCAGAGTGGCGCGCAGCCAAATGAACAGGAACAAGAAACCCCACACCTTGCCGACGAACCACAGCAGCGGCCACCATCCGCTGTTGGCGGCGTCGATCATGTTGAACGGCCACGGCGCATGCCAGCCGCCGAGGAACAGCGTGGTGGCCAACGCCGACACGGTGGTCATGTTCACGTATTCGGCGAGCATGAACATCGCGAACTTCAGCGACGAATACTCGGTGTGAAAACCGCCGACGAGTTCGCCTTCGGCCTCGGGCAAATCGAATGGGGCGCGGTTGGTCTCGCCGACCATGCTGGTGACGTAGATGAGGAACGACGGCAGCAGCAGGAACACGAACCACAGCCGGTCCTGGGCGGCGACGATGCCGGAGGTCGACATTGTGCCCGAATACAGGAACACAGCCGCAAACGACAGCGCCATCGCGATTTCGTAGGAGATCACCTGCGCGCTGGATCGCAGCCCGCCCAGCAGCGGGTAGGTCGAGCCGGATGCCCAACCGGCCAACACGATTCCGTACACGCCCACCGAGGTCACCGCGAGCACGTAGAGCACCGCCACCGGCAGGTCGGTCAACTGCAGCGGCGTGGTGTGCCCGAACACCGACACCTGTGGGCCGAAGGGGATCACCGCGAACGCCATGAAGGCCGGGATCACCGAGATGACCGGGGCCAGCAGGTAGACCGGCTTGTCGACGCCTGCCGGAATGATCCCTTCCTTGAGCCCGAGTTTGAGCCCGTCGACCAGGCTCTGCAGCAAGCCGAACGGGCCGACACGGTTCGGCCCGAATCGCATTTGCATGCGCCCCAATACTTTTCGCTCGATGAGGATCGCCGCCAGCACGGTCAGCACCAGGAAGCCGAAGATCGCGACGGCCTTGCCGACCACCAACCACCAGGGATCGTGCCCGAACTCGGTCATGACACCACCTCGACGCGCACCACCGCACCCACCGTCGTCCGCAACTTCTGATGCACCGCTGAGGTGGCGGAGTTCATCGGCACCCAGACCACCCTGTCGGGCATCTCGGTGATCACCAGCGGCAGCGTGATCGATCCGTTCTCGTTGCTGACCCTGACCGAATCACCTTCGGATGCCCCGATTTCTGCGGCGGTTGCCGACGACAGGCGCGCCACGGGGCGGCGTGCAGTGCCGGCCAGATACGGCTCGCCGTCCTGCAGCCGTCCGGCGTCCAACAGCATTCGCCAGCTCGCCAGCACCGCCTCACCCGCACCGGGGTGCGGCGCGTCGCCGGCGGAAACGGTCGGCGGCTGCGGCCGTGTGCCTTGCCAGAGCCCGAGCTGGGCCAGCTCGGCGTGCGCCGCTGCCGGATGCGGCAGCCCGAATTCCACCCCCATCTCGTCGGCGATCATGTGCAGCACCCGCACGTCGGGGACCGCGCCGGTGTGACGCAGCGACGGCTCGAACGGACGCTGGCGCCCTTCCCAGTTCACGAAGGTGCCCGCCTTCTCCACCACCGGGGCGACCGGGAACACGACGTCGGCGCGTTCGGTGACCTCGCTGTGCCGTATCTCGAGGCTGACGACGAACGGCGCAGCGTCGAGCGCCGCGGCCGCAGCGACCGGATCGGGCAGGTCGGCCAATTCCACCCCGCCGATGACCAGAGCACCGAAAGAGTCTGCGGCGCTGAGGATTCCGGATGTGTCCCGACCGGCTGCCGCGGGCAGGCTCGTCACGTTCCACGCCGAGCTGACCTCTGCGCGGGCGTCGGGATCGGCGACCGGGCGCCCGCCGGGCAGCAGCGAAAACAGTGCGCCTGCCTCCACGGCGCCGCGCTCACCGGCGCGTCGCGGCACCCACGCCAGTCGCGCGCCGGTCGCGTCGGCCAAACGCGCGGCGGCAGACAGTGCGCCGGGGCAGTCCGCCAGCCGTTCGCCGACCATGATCACTGCGCCTGGGGTGCCTAATATTTCGCCGAGCTCTCCGGTGCGCAGCGCCTCCAGCGCCGCGGCCTCGCCACCAGGCGCGGCCGGCAACAGCGTGCCGTTCATCTTGGTCAGTCCGCGAGTGGCGAACGGTGCCAGCGAGTACACCTTGGTGCGGTTCTTGCGGGCGGCCTTGCGCAGCCGCAGGAACACGATCGGAGACTCCTCTTCCGGCTCGAACCCGGCGAGCAGTACCACCGGCGCCGCTTCGAGGTCGGCGTAGGTCACCGTCATCGGCTGCCCCGCGACGCGTGCGGCCAGGAAGTCGGCCTCCTCGGCCGAATGCGCGCGGGCCCGGAAGTCGATGTCGTTGCTGCCCAACACAAGACGCGCGAACTTGCCGTATGCGTAGGCGTCCTCCAGCGACACCCGGCCGCCCACCAGCACGCCGGCGTTCCCGTAGGCCGCCGACAATCCCTTAGCGGCCACAGTCAGCGCCTCGGACCACGAAGCCGTCACCAAGGTGCCGTCCTCGCCGCGGATCAGCGGCGTGGTGATCCGGTCCGGCTGGGTGGCGTACGTGAACGCCCAGCGGCCCTTGTCGCAGTTCCACTCTTCGTTGACGTGCGGGTCGTCACCGGCCAGCCGGCGCAGCACCACACCGCGGCGGTGGTCGGTGCGCTGGGCACACCCCGAGGCGCAGTGCTCGCAGACGCTCGGGCTGGAGACCAGGTCGAACGGGCGGGCGCGGAACCGGTAGGCGGTTCCGGTCAGTGCGCCCACCGGGCAGATCTGCACGGTGTTACCCGAGAAATACGAATCGAACGGCTCTTTCGTGTAGATGCCGACCTGCTGCAGCGCGCCGCGCTCGAGCAGCTCGATGAACGGATCGCCGGCGATCTGGTTGGAGAACCGGGTGCAGCGAGCGCACAGGACGCAGCGTTCGCGATCCAGCAGCACCTGGCTGCTGATGTTGATCGGTTTGGGGAACGTTCGCTTGACGTCCTCGAAGCGGGAGTCCGCGCGGCCGTTGGACATCGCCTGGTTCTGCAGCGGGCACTCGCCGCCCTTGTCGCACACTGGGCAGTCCAGAGGGTGGTTGATCAGCAGCAGCTCCATCACCCCGCGTTGCGCCTTGTCGGCGGCCTCGGAGGTGAACTGGGTGCGCACCACCATGCCGTCGGTGGCCACGGTGGTACACGACGCCATCGGCTTGCGCTGGCCCTCGACCTCCACCAGGCACTGCCGGCAGGCGCCGACCGGATCGAGTAGGGGATGGTCGCAGAACCGGGGAATCGACACGCCGATCAGCTCGGCGGCCCGAATCACCAACGTGCCCTTGGGAACTGACAACTCGACGTCGTCGATGGTCAGCGTCACCATTTCGGTTTCGGTGGCCGCGCCATGGTCAGCCGTCGCCGTCATCGAGACCCCCCTCGTGCCGCGACAGTGCGGTTTCGTACCCGACTCGCCGGGCGAGGTGTACGAAAACGCAGTCTCGACGCGCTTCCCGTCATACCGCTGCCCCTTCCGGCGCGACGAGCATGGAGTCGCGCGGATCGAACGGACACCCCTGCTGCGCAACGTGGGCGACGTACTCGTCACGAAAGTACTTGATCGACGAGGTGATCGGACTGGCCGCACCATCGCCCAACGCGCAGAACGACTTTCCGAAGATGGTGTCCGAAATGTCCAGCAGCTTCTCGATATCGGCCGCAGTGCCTGCTCCGGTTTCCAGCCGCTCGTAGATCTGCGCCAGCCAGTAGGTGCCCTCGCGGCACGGCGTGCACTTGCCGCAGGACTCGTGCTCGTAGAACTGTGTCCAGCGGCGCACCGCGCGCACCACACAGGTGGTCTCGTCGAAGATCTGCAATGCCTTGGTGCCCAGCATCGAGCCGGCGGCGCCCACGCCCTCGTAGTCCAGTGGCACGTCGAGATGCTCGGCGGTGAGGATCGGTGTCGACGAGCCACCGGGCGTCCAGAACTTCAGCTCGTGACCGGCGCGCACACCACCCGCATAGTCGAGCAGCTCGCGCAGGGTGATGCCCAGCGGCGCCTCGTACTGGCCCGGCCGCGTCACATGCCCGGACAGTGAATACAGCGTGAAGCCAGGCGATTTGTCGCTGCCCATCGACCGGAACCAGTCGACGCCGTTGAGGATGATCGGCGGCACACTGGCGATCGATTCGACGTTGTTGACCACGGTCGGGCATGCGTACAAACCCGACACGGCCGGGAACGGCGGACGCAGCCGGGGCTGGCCGCGACGGCCCTCCAGCGAGTCGAGCAGTGCGGTTTCCTCACCGCAGATGTACGCGCCGGCGCCGGCGTGCACGACGATCTCCACGTCGAAGCCGGAACCCAGGATGTCGCGGCCCATAAGGCCGGCCTGATAGGCCTCTGCGACGGCCGCGCGCAACCGGCGCAGCACCGGAACCACTTCGCCGCGAACGTAGATGAACGCATGCGACGCGCGGATTGCGTATGCGGCGATGACCGCACCCTCCACCAGAAAGTGCGGAGTGGTGAACATCAACGGAATGTCCTTGCAGGTCCCGGGTTCCGACTCGTCGGCATTGATCACCAGGTAGTGCGGCTTGGCGCCGGGGCCGGTCGAATCCTGTGGGATGAAGCCCCATTTCATGCCGGTGCCGAATCCGGCGCCCCCGCGGCCGCGCAGCCCGGAATCCTTGACGGTCTGCAACACTTCGTCCGGGCTCATCTTCAGCGCGGCGGCCAGCGCCTTGTACCCGTCGTTGTCGAGGTACGTCTCCAGCGTCCAGGACTTGGGGTGGTCCCAGAATCGGCTCAGCACAGGGGTCAGAGGTGTGCCGCCGGCCATCTCAGCTGTCCTCCCGATCGATGGCGCCGCTTTCTTGTGCGACCCGCAGACCGGCCAGCGTCGCCGCGCCCGGACCGCCCTGACCGTCGTCGGGACGGTCGTCGCTGAAACCCGCGAGGATGCGCGACGTTTCGCGGAAGGTGCACAGTGGCAGACCGCGACTGGGTGTGACGGTCTCGCCGGCGCGCAGCTTGTCGACGAGTTCGATCGCGGACTCCGGCGTCTGGTTGTCGAAGAATTCCCAGTTGACCATCACGACGGGGGCGTAGTCGCAGGCCGCATTGCATTCGATGTGCTGCAGCGTGATCTTGCCGTCGCTGGTCGTCTGGTCGTTGCCGATGTCCAAATGCTCACGCACGGCGTCAAATATCGCGTCACCGCCCATGATCGCGCACAGGGTGTTGGTGCATACTCCGACGAGGTAGTCGCCGGTCGGGTCCCGCCGGTACATCGAGTAGAACGTGGCCACGGCTGTCACCTCGGCGCCCGTCAAACCCAGTTGTCCGGCGCAGAACTCGACACCCGCGGGGGTGAGGCAGCCGTCCTCGGCCTGTACCAGATGCAGCAGCGGCAACAGCGCTGAGCGTGGCACCGGATAACGGGCGATGATCTGCGCCGCGTCGGCGGCCAACCTCTCGCGCACGTCGTCGGGATAGCTCTCGCGGCCCCGAAGATGGCTCGGCTCTTCAGGTTTGGGGCCCAGCGAGACGAATACGCTCATTACCTGTCCACCCCGCCCATGACCGGGTCGATCGACGCCACCGCCGAGATCGCGTCGGCCACCATGCCGCCCTCGCACATCGCCGCTACCGCTTGCAGATTCGTGAACGACGGGTCGCGGTAATGCACGCGATAGGGGCGGGTGCCGCCGTCGGAGACCATGTGCACCCCCAACTCGCCGCGCGGCGATTCGACCGCGACGTACACCTGGCCGGCCGGCACGCGGATGCCTTCGGTGACGATCTTGAAGTGGTGGATCAGCGCCTCCATCGAGCTGCCCATGATCTTGGCGATGTGCTCGGGGGAGTTGCCCAGACCGTCGGGGCCCAGCTTGAGGTCCGCGGGCCAGGCGAGCTTCTTGTCGCCGATCATCACCGGCCCCGGCTTGAGTTTGTCCAGGCACTGCTCGACGATCTTGATCGACTCGGTCATCTCCTTGACGCGGATCAGGAACCGTCCGTACGCATCGCAGCCGTCGTCGGTGATCACGTCGAATTCGTAGTTCTCGTAACCGCAGTAGGGGTCGGAACGACGCAGGTCGTGCGGCAGCCCGGTGGAGCGCAACACCGGCCCGGTGATCCCCAGTGCGATGCACCCGGTCAGGTCGAGGTAGCCGACGCCCTGGCAGCGGGCCTTCCAGATGTAGTTCTCCTTGAGCAGGTTCTCCATGTCGCGCAACCGCTTTGGCAGCAACTTGACCAGGTTGCGCAGCGCCGGCATCGCGTCGTCGGGAAGGTCGGCGGCCAAGCCGCCGGGCCGGATGAATGCGTGGTTCATCCGCAGGCCGGTGATCAGCTCGAACACCTTCAGGATTTCTTCGCGTTCGCGGAACCCGTAGAACATCGCCGACATCGCGCCCAGCTCCATGCCGCCCGTGGCCAGCGCGACCAGATGCGACGAGATGCGGTTGAGTTCCATCAGCATCACCCGAATCACGCTTGCGCGCTCCGGGATCTCGTCGGTGATGCCGAGCAGCTTCTCCACACCCAGGCAGTACGCCGTCTCGTTGAAGAACGGCGACAAATAGTCCATCCGGGTGACGAACGTGACGCCCTGGGTCCAGTTGCGGTACTCGAGGTTCTTCTCGATGCCGGTGTGCAGATAGCCGATGCCGCAACGCGCTTCGGTGATCGTCTCGCCCTCGATCTCCAGGATCAGCCGCAGCACCCCGTGAGTCGACGGGTGCTGCGGTCCCATGTTCACCACGATCCGCTCGCCGGCGGCGGATTCCCTTGCGGCGGCGACGACTTCGTCCCAGTCCTGGCCGCCCACCATGACCACGGTGTCGCTCATCAGTTGTAGGCCCTCCTCTCGTCGGGAGGGGGTATCTCGGCACCGTGGTATTCGACGGGCACCCCGCCCAGGGGATAGTCCTTGCGCTGCGGGTGCCCCTCCCAGTCGTCGGGCATCTCGATGCGGGTCAGCGACGGATGACCGTCGAAGATGATCCCGAAGAAGTCGTAGGTCTCCCGCTCGTGCCAGTCAGTGGTCGGATACACCGAAAACAGCGACGGCACATGGGGATTCGCGTCGGGTGCGGCCACTTCCACGCGGATCCTGCGGCCATGGGTGATCGACATCAGCGGATACACCGCATGCAGTTCACGGCCGGCTTCCTCGGGATAGTGCACGCCGGATACCCCAAGACACATCTCGAAGCGCAGCGCGGGGTCGTCGCGCAGGGTCTTCGCCACGTGGACCAGGTGTTCGCGGCGCACGTCGAGTGTGAGTTCGTTGCGATACACCACCACCCGCTCCACCGCGGCGTCGTAGGTCTCGTCGCCCAGCGCCTCGATCAGCGCGTCGACCACCTCGTCGAAGTAGCCACCGTAGGGCCGCGGCGAGCTGCCCGGCAGCGCCACCTCGCGCACCAGCCGCCCATACCCGGAGGTGTCACCGGTGCCTGTGATGCCGAACATGCCTCGGCGCACCTCGATGACCTCACGGTCACCCGAGGTCAACGGCGGACCGTCCGAGGACGTGTGCGTCGGCGTGGTGTCGGTCATCGGCGCAGCCCGCCGATCTGCAGCATGGTGGGCGCCGGATTGGCTGCTGCCAGTGCAGCGGCCTCCGCCTCGCGGATGGCTTCCTCGCGGTGCACGCCCAGCGGCATCTCCTGGATCTTGGCGTGCAGCTTCAGGATTGCGTGCAACAGCATCTCGGGGCGCGGCGGGCAGCCGGGCAGGTAGATGTCCACCGGCACCACATGGTCGACGCCCTGGACGATCGCGTAGTTGTTGAACATGCCCCCCGACGACGCGCAGACGCCCATCGCCAGCACCCATTTCGGCTCGGCCATCTGGTCGTAAACCTGCCGCAGCACCGGCGCCATCTTCTGGCTCACCCGCCCGGCGACGATCATCAGATCCGCCTGCCGCGGTGTGGCCGAGAACCGCTCCATCCCGAATCGGGCGATGTCGAATCGCGGACCGGCCGTCGCCATCATCTCGATCGCGCAGCAGGCCAGCCCGAACGTCGCCGGCCACAACGACCCGGCCCGCACGTAGCCGGCGACCTTTTCCACCGTGGACAGCAGAATTCCGCCGGGAAGCTTTTCTTCAAGACCCACCGACGACCCCTATTCCCAAGTCAACCCGCCGCGCCGCCACACGTAGGCGTACGCCACGAACACCGTGGCCATGAACAGCGCCATCTCCACCAACGCGAACACCCCCAGCGCGTCGAACGACACCGCCCACGGGTACAAGAACACGATCTCGATGTCGAAGATGATGAACAGCATCGCGGTCAGGTAGTACTTGATCGGGAACCGCTGACCCGGCGCGGCATTCGGGCCGCTGACCGACTTCTGGGTCGGCTCGATCCCGCACTCGTAAGCGGCCAACTTGGCCCGGTTGAAACGGCGTGGCCCCGCCAGCACCGCAACGAAGACAGAGAACACCGCGAACGCGGCGGCGATCCCTCCCAACACCAAGATCGGGACGTAGACGTTCAACTCGCTCCCTGATGCGTCGCAGCCATGTGACGTAACCCGACTGTGAGCCCGTCAGTGACCTCCCCCACAGCCTAAACATGCGCCGGCGGGGCCGCCGAGTAGGGGTAAGAGCGTCAGGCCCGGAGCAGTCCCACGACCGCGTCGGCCAGCTGAATCGGATCGATAGGCAGCGGCACCGCCGCCTCGGCGCGCGACCACTTGGCCAGCCAGGCGTCGTCGCGGCGTCCGGTCAGCACCACGATCGGCGGACAGTTGTCGACCTCGTCTTTGAGTTGCTTGGCAAGGCCCATTCCGCCGGTCGGGGTGGCTTCGCCGTCGAGGATGGCCAGGTCGACTTCGCCGTTTTCGATGTGGCGGATCACCATCGGACCGGTCGCCACGTCGACGTAGGTCAACTCCGGCAGCTCCGGGTGGATGCGCTTGCCCAGCGCAAGCTTGACCTGTTCGCGCACATTGGCGTCGTCGCTGTAGACCAAGACGCGGACGTGAGCATTCGAGTCGAGTGGCACGACGGGGATGCTAGCTTCCGGCGCTCCGGAACACCGCGTCAGCCGACAGCGTGGTGGTGTCGGGCATCATGCCGAGCATGTTGCCGCTGACACCGAGCTGCGTCCGCTCGACCGTAGTGGTGGTCCTCAGCCGCACGGCGCCGTCGTCGAGGCGCTCGGCACGCACCCGCAGCGGCAGCGCGACGGTGTTGCCGCGAATCGACAGCTCCGCGTGGACGTCGAATTCGTCGTCGCCGGCCGGGTCGACGCCACTGACGGTGACGGTGATGTCCGGGTGGTGCTCGGCATCGAAGAAGTCGGCGGAGCGCAGGTGGTTGTCGCGTCGTTTGATCCCGGTGACGACGGACGCGGCCTTGATCGTGATCCGGCCGGAGACGTTTCCGTCGGCGTCGACGCGGCCTTCGCCGCTGAAGTCGGTGAACCTGCCGTTGACCTTCGCCAGACCCCAGAAGGTCTTGTTCGTGAACGAGAACGACGACCTGCTTTGGTCGAGCAGCCAGCTGCCGACGGCCTTCGGGTCCGTCAATAGCTCTGTGACAGTTGACATTTCGCCTCCCTACCCGGATTGGTTCAGCAGCGGCGTAAGGTCCGCCGGGTCGAAGTACTCGTCGATGCGGGTGATCAGCCCGTCGCGGCCGACCCGGAAGATGATGCCGACGCGCAGGGAGTACGGCGCGCCGGCACGTGTGGTGCCGTGCAGCACGTGCTGCTGCACGAAACCGCCCGGAAAGAACTGCCGGTCGAGCACGTCGTAATGCCGCTCGGCGGTGGCGGTCACGAACCAGTCGATCACCCGCACGCCGCGCTTCTTGTCGCTGCGGGCGGTGTCGCCGGCATGCCATACGGTGACGTCGTCGGACCACAGCGCCGCGACCGCGTCGACGTCGCCGGCCTCTATCGCCGAGAACAGGCGGTCGGCCACCGCGGCCAGCGCGTAGCCGGGGTGGGCAACTTCCAGCCGGTTGAAGACCAGGGTGCGCAGAGCGGCCACGACATCGCCCGGCCGCTCGTCGAACTCGCCGGCCCGGATCGCGTCGATGAGCTGCTGCTCGTCGATCCCTGTCGCTTCGTTGCCCAGTTCACGTTCGACGATTCGCACGACGTTCGCCGCGACGCGGGCGTGAAAGCTGATTGGGCCGTCGGTGGCGCGTCGTACGTCGGTGTCGAGGAAATCGGCGACGGCGGCGAGAAGCTCGGGCGCGGTCGGTCGGCCGAACGGGCCGGTCGTGCCACTGCTCATGCCGTGGCCTCCAACAAGTCGAGCAGATCCCACTCGGTTTCGCAGACCCGCCGGCCGATCGCGGCCAGCTCGACCGACCGGGTCTGCCCGGACAGGTGCCGCTCGGCCTGGTAACGGCAGATGATGCCCCACGACAGCGTGGCCCGGATCAGCCACCAGCACATCGCCACGCGGTCGACGGTAGTCCCGCTGGCCTGCTCGTAGGCGGAAAGGAACTGTTCCATGCTGCCCAGGCCACCGGCAGCACGGCTCTGTGGTGCCCCGAACCGCCAGGCGCGAATGCAGAACCAAGCCAGGTCTTCATAAATTTCGCCGATGTGTACGAGCTCCCAGTCGAGCACCGCGGCCAGCCCGTCGTCGTCGACGATCAAGTTGCCCATGCGGAAGTCGCCGTGCACCATGACCGGCGGCGAGGGCGGCGGCCGGTTGGCGGAAAGCCAGCGCAGCGTCCAGTCGAAAGTGGCGGTGGTGTCGCCCATCTCGTCGAGCTGAGCCCGCCACAGCGCCATCTGGTCGTCGCGGCGCAGTTCGACGCCGGCCGGGTCGGCGCGGTGGATCGCGGCCAGCGCGTGCGCGCATTGCTCCAGCAGCCGTGATCGGGCGGCGTCGTCGAGCATTCGCAGGATGCGCGGCGCGATCGTCTCCCCGTCGATGAAGTCGCAGACCAGCGACGCCGCGTCAGCGACCAGCACATGCGGCACCGGCGCGCCCTGCGCCGCGGCCAGGCGTTGCACCCGGGCTTCCGTGTCCATCGAGACGTGCACATGGTCCGGGGGACCGGTTCGCAGGATCAGTCGCCGGCCGTTGGCCTCGAATGCCCAGGTCGACCGGCTGGCGCCGCCGGTCAGCGCGCGCACATTGCTGACGACGACGGGTTCGCCGAGCACCGGCTCGAGGACGCCCGACAACCAGTCAGCGACCCCGTGAGTGTGCGGTTTCATACGCGACCCGCCGAGTTGCCGCTACGAATCCGCACACTCGGCGTCATCGCCGCTCCCGGCCGAACTTGAACAGCCGCTGCGCCACCCGGCGGATCTGGATTTCCTCGGACCCCTCGGTGATGCGGTAGCGGCGGTGATGCCGGAAGATGTGCTCGAACGGCTGGTGCCGGGTGTAGCCGACGCCGCCGAACACCTGCATGGCCCGGTCGGCGGCCTCGCACACCAGCCGGTTCGCGCGGTAGTTGGCCATCGACACCTTGTCCGACACCTCGAGATGGTGATTGCGGTCCAGATGCCAGGCCGCGTAGTACACCAGCAGCCGCACCATCTGCGCCTCGGTGGCCAACTCGACCAGAGGCCACTGCACCGCCTGGTTCACCGACAGCGGCTTGCCGAACACCACGCGCTCTTTGGCGTACTCGACGGCCCGGCCGATGCAGTACTGCGCGGCGCCGAGACTGCTCGCGGCCTGGCGAATCCTGTTCTCGTGCAGGAAGGTCTGGGCCACCTCCAGCCCGCGGTCGACCTCGCCGAGCACCGCGTCGTCGGGCACGCGGACGTCGTGCAGCTCGACCTCGCCGTGGTCGGATGGCATGTTGAACGTCCACCAGTAGTACGGCACCTCGAAGCCCGGCGCATCGCACGGCACCAGAAAGGCGGTGATGCCCACCGCCTGCCCTGGTTCACCCGATGTGCGGGCGAACACCAGGTCGTGTGTCGCCCGGTGCACCCCGGTGTTGAACCGCTTGGCGCCGTTGATCACCCAGCCGTCGCCGCTGCGTTCGGCCCGCGTCTCCAGCCAGGTGGCATCTGAGCCGTGTCCCGGTTCGGTGAGCCCGAACGCGAAGCTACGCTCGCCGGTGATCAGCGCCTCCGACCACTGCTTGCGCTGGGTGTCGGTGCCGAACCGCTCCATCATGATCACTTGTGGGAAGTTGCCGACGATCGACGACTCGTCCTGCAGGTCGTTGTGCAGCCCAAGACCCTTGGCTGCCAGGTGTTCTCGGATCACCGCCATATCGAGGTTGGTGCCGTCGCGACCGCCCAGCGACGACGGCAATCCGTAGCGCAGCCAGCCGGCTTTGTCGGCCCGCTTGCGCATCTCGCCGAGCAGTTCCTCCCAGGCCCGTGCCGGGATACCGCCGTTATCCCAGTCGGTACGGGCGTATTCGCGGCGCTGGTCGAAGTACTGCATGTGATCACGCTCGAGCGGCTTGATCTCACGCTCGATAAACGCGTCGATCTCGTCGAGCACCCCCGGAAGATGTTCGGGCAGCGTGAAATCCACTATGTCTCCTTTCGCGCCGAAACTACGGTTGTCGACGGATCCGTCGGCCTAGAAGCCATACAGCGTCTTTTTCCAGATCGTCGACAGGGTTGCGATCGCGTCTGTGTCACTGATCTGCCCCAGACCCGACGACGCGACGAACACCGTCGTGAAGTTCTCGAACAGCAGCGCGATCGCTGCGGCGACGTGCTGTGCGTTCAACTCGCGACCGTAACCCTGTTCTTGCGCTCGAAGAACCGACGCGGCGACGATCTCCATGCCGAAGCGGCGGAATTCGTTCTGCACGTGGGCAAACCGCTGCTGTGTGGCCGCCAACTGTGCAACCGCGATCATGATCCCGATGTTCTGCTTGAACATGTTCCAGTAGCCGGTGACGACCGTGGTGAAGAACTCGGTGTCGTCCGGAGATTCCGGCAACGAGACGGACAGTCCCGACGGCTCCACCACGTCGTGAAGAAAAGACTCCGCCAGAGCGGCCAGCAGATCTTCCTTGTCGTCGAAATAGCGGTAGAACACCGCGGGCGATTTCCCCGCCGCCGACGTGATGTCGGCCAGCGTAGTGCCGTGAAAGCCGCGCTCCGCGAACAACTTTCGGGCTGCCTGCGCGATGGCCTCCCGCGTCTGGCGGCCTTTGGAGCTCAGCGTCTGGACAGCCATCGTCACAGCAGCCGGTCACCGGCTCGCAACAGCGCGCTCGGCAACTCATGGCCGACCACACGTGAAGCGACGCGCGCCGCGTCGATCGCGGCCGGGAGGTCGACATCCACTGAAATTCCGCTGTCGCGCAACAGGTACACAAGGTCCTCGGTGGCGATGTTGCCACTGGCGCCCGGCGCGAACGGGCATCCGCCCAGCCCGCCGACCGATGCGTCAAGCCGAGTGACACCGGCTTGCACCGCCGCGTATGCGCTGGCGAGCCCTGCGCCACGGGTGTTGTGGAAATGCGCGCCGAGCGGAATGTCACCGAGGACGGTACGCACGTCGGCGAACAGCTCAGCCGTGCGGCGCGGCGTGGTGGTGCCGATCGTGTCGGCCAGCGCCAGGCGGTCGACCCCGTCGCCGCATGCCTTCTCGACGATGTCGAGCACGCGGCGCGGGGGAGTCGGGCCGTCGAACGGGCAATCCCACGCACAGGCGACGATCACTTCCACCGACGCCCCGCTGTCGTGTGCGACGGAGACGATGTCGGAGATCTGTGCGGCCGCTTCGGCGCTGAGCTGGCCGACGTTGGCGCGGCTGTGCCCGTCGGACGCGGACACTACATACTCGATCGACCGAAGGCCCGCGGCCACAGCGCGTTTCGCGCCGTTCGGGCTCGCCACCAGCGCGGAGAACTCGACGCCGGCCGAGTCTCGGTACCGGTCCAATTCGGCCGCCAGCTCGGCGGCGTCGGCCAGCGCCGGCACTTTCGACGGAGACACGAACGCGGTCGCTTCGACTTCTCGCACGCCGGTAGCCACCACGGCGTCGAGCAGTTCCAGCTTCGCGCTCAACGGAATAGGATCTTCGATCTGTAGTCCGTCGCGCAGCGACACCTCGCGGATCGTGACGTGGCTGGGTAGCTCGCTCATATCACTCCCTCGGCTTGCAGCGCTTCGAGGTCATCGGGGGTCTTGCCGAGCAGTCCGATGTAGACGTCCTCGTTGTGCTGTCCGGGACGTGCGGGCCCGGCGTTGCGGATCGTGCCCGGTGTGTCAGACAGCACGGGTACCACACCGGGGCCGAGCACCGTCCGCTCCACCCGTTCGTCCCAATGCTCGGCGATCATCCCGCGCGCCCGCAGCTGGGGATCGTCGACAACCTCGGCCACCGTGTTGATCGGCCCGCTGATCACGCCTGCATCCGACAGCGTCGAGATGATGTCGTCGGGCTGACGCTCGGCGGCCCAGTCGGCGATGATCTTGTCCAGCTCGTCCTGATTGCGCCCTCGCGCAACGTGATTGGCGAACCGATCGTCGGTGGCGAGCTCCGGTCGGCCCATCGCTGCGCACAGCCGCCGGAACACGGTGTCCTGATTGGCGGCGATCACCACCCAGCTGCCGTCGGCCGTGCGGTAGATGTTCGACGGGGCGATGCCCTCCAACCGGGTGCCCGACGGTCCGCGCACGATCCCACCGACGTCGTAGTCGGGAATCGTGGATTCCTGTATCGCCAAACATGATTCGGTCAGCGCCGCGTCGACGACCTGTCCCTCACCGGTGACAGTTCGCCGGTACAGGGCCGCGAGGGCGCCTTGCACGGCGAACATGCCGGCCAAGCTGTCACCCAACGACAGCGCGAGCCGCGGCGGCGGGCCGCCGGGGAATCCGTTCATGTACCGCAGGCCGCTGACCGCCTCGGCGACCGACGCGTACCCGGCCTTGTGTGCCTCTGGTCCGGTCTGGCCACAGCCGGACACGCGCACCAGGATGATGCCCCGGTTGCGTTCGCGCAGAGCGTCATAGCCCAGCCCCCACTTCTCCAGTGTGGCGGGGCGAAAGTTCTCGACGACGATGTCGGAGCGCTCGACGAGGTCGAGGAAGAGCTCCCGGCCGGCGGCGCCACGCAGGTTCAGCGTCACCGCCTTCTTGTTGCGCGCATGCACCGTCCAGAAGAAATGGTGCCCGTTCAACTCGGCCTGCCCCCACGTACGCAGTGGATCGGGCTGGCCCGGCGGCTCGATCTTGATCACCTCGGCGCCGAGGTCGCCGAGCAGCCGGCCGGCGAACGGGCCCGAGATCAGCGTGCCGACCTCGACCACCCGAATGCCGTCCAGCGGACCGGCGACGCTCATGGCGCCTCCAGCGAAAAGCCGTGCCGGGTAAGCCAATCGGTGCAGATCCCGACGGCCTTGCGCAGCGTGTCACGTTGGTCCGGGCCGGCGTAGTAGTGGTTGGCACCGGGAATCTCGTGCATTTCCTTATCGGGGTGGCCGATGGCTTCGAAGAGCCGGTGGGTGTGGCTGGGCGTGCAGGCGTCGTCGGCGAGGTTGCCGATGACCAATGTCGGAACGGCAATGTCCGGCCCGCACTTGACGGCGTCCCCGTTCGCGTCGTCATAGCTCCATTGCGACAGCCAGCTGCGCAGCGTGCAGAACCGCGCCAGCCCGACGGGGGAGTTGTTGACCCACTGCGGATCGCCCAGATAACAGGTGCCGGGCGTGCGCTCGTTCGGGTCCACCGTCGGGTCCAGCCAGCGTGGGTCGGCCATCGTGCCGTGGACGACGAACGCGAATTCGTCGTCGGGCCGACCCGATGCCTTCAGCTCGGCCAGTTTCCCCTTGACCCACTTCGTGATCCGGCGATTGCGGTCGATCTGGGCCTGCCGGTAGCGGGCGAGGAACTCCTCGGTGTAGGGCGGCTGATTCGGGTTGTCGGGGTTGTAGAGGTCCAGTTCGGGATCGCGTTTGGTGGGGTCGCACTCGTCGAGGATCGACGCGTCGAGCCATTCGGTCAGCGTGCCGTGCCGGCTCACGTGCGCGGCCAACAACATCAACCCGTCGGCGGGAATCAACCCGAGCTTGGTCAGGTCGGGCCCGTCGCCCGACGGGCTGGCCGTCACCGTCGGGTGCTGAGCCTGCTGTTGGTAGAACACCGACAGCGAGCCGCCGCCGCTCCAGCCCGCCAGCACCACCTTCGAGTAGCCGAGCCGGTTCGTGGCGTCCTTGATGCACTCACCCAGATCCTGAACCACCTTCTCCATCAGCAGCGCGGAGTCGGTGCCCCGGAACCGGCTGTTGCAGTAGATGACATGATGGCCCGCGCGGGCGAGCGCATTGATCATCGGCAGGTAGGCGCCCCCGCCGATCGGATGCATGAAGACGAGCACGGTATCGGACTGCTTGGTCTTCGGCCGCAGCAGGTAGCTTTCCAGCACCACGAGCTCGGCGACGCCGCCGTAGACGTCCCGCACCCCTGAATCATTCTGGTACGCAACGAGATACGGGATGCGGTCGTAGTCGTGCTTGACGGGACTATTTGCGGACAGTGCTGGCTCCCTTCGATGTCGCGGCCGCTGCCGCTCCGAGGTCGTGTGCGAGCACCTCGTTGGATGGAGTGAGACGCCGGCGGGTGTCGATGGCGATGACCTGCCAGTCGACGCGGTCGAAGTCGTCGAATTTGCGACGCGCCCGTTCTCGCGCCTTCTCCGGTGCGCCGTGGTGAATGCCTTGCGGCGCATGCGAAATGAGGCCCGGCGGCATCGGGATGCCGTACAGCGCGCCGCCGTGGAAAAACGCGATCTCGTCGTAGTCGACGTTGCGGTGATACCACGGCGTGCGCTCGGTGCCCGGCACGCTTTCGGCGGGCTTGGGCAGGAAGTTCATCACGTAGACGCCGGTGGCTTGCATGAACAGGTGCACGGTCGGCGGCAAGTGCACGCTGTCGGAGGTGACGACGTTGTAGTCGCAGATGTTGAACGTGAACGGGAAGTTGTCACCACGCCACCCGACGACATCGAGCGGATTGTGTTCGTAATAAAGGAAAGTCGGGCCGCCATCGTGCACGAGCCGGACTTCGTACTGGTCGCGTCCATCATCGTCGAGCGGTGCCGGATCGGGGATGGTGACCTGTGACGGGTCGAACGGGAAGTGCCGGCCGAGGTAACCGGGCGACGGCACCCGGAATTCGTCGGTGGCCTCGATCATCAGCAGTGTCGTCTCAGCGTCAGGCACCTGACGCCACGTCGTCGCCTTCGGCAGATAAACCCAGTCGCCCTCGCGGTAGGGCATCGGGCCGAACTCTGTCTGCAAAAGTCCGGAGCCTCGGTGCACGAATGACAGAAGGTCGCCGTCGACGTGGCGGACGAAGTACGGCATCTCCTCCGTGCGACGGCTCAACGACACCCGGCAATCGGGGTTGGAGAACAGCAGCAGCGGCCCGCCGGCGGCATCAGTCGCATCGCTGGGCTTGAGCTCTGTCGAGAGCACATCGATCGGCCGCAGCGGACCCACGCAGCGGTACGCGGTGGGGTCGTGCCGCCGGTACATGTTCGCGGTGCGCCCGGTGAACCCGCCGCGGCCCAGCTCGTCGTCCTTGAGCCCGTCGAGGTCTGCGTGCAGGCGCCGCGGCGTGGTGCCTTTGCGCAGGTGGACGAACGACTCCATCGTCGGCTCCCTCGGATACACGGACCAAAACTAAAAGTGACATTACTTTTCGTTACTGCCCGCCACAAGGCCTCGACGCATTCCGGGCGGCGTGTCGCGAAGCGCAGTGCACTGTCGGCGCAGGACAGGCCATGGGAAGGTAGTCAGCAATGCAGAACTACCAGTTCATCTCTTACGAGCAATTCGGCCGTAACTTCTTCGAAGTTGCCGTCACCGAGGAGCGCGTGGCGGCCGCGTTCGCCGCAATCGCCGGCGACCAGTTCGAGATGGGCCCGATGCGTCAGGGCCCGGGCGGGCTCGCCAAGGTCACCGCCAAGGTCACGATCAAGCAGCCCGAGGCGTACCGGGTCCTCGGCGAGACCATCACCTTCGACATCCGCATTCCGCTGGCGATCGACATGGTGATCGACTTGCGCCTGGACAAGCCCAGATTCAACGTCGCCGGCGAGATCAAGTTGAGGGCCGAGGCGCGGGCGGCCGAACCGCTGCTGCTCTACATCGACGTCGCGAAACCGCGCCCGTCCGACATCGTGGTCGATGTGGCGTCGACGTCGTTGCGCGCTGAACTGCTGCGGATCGTGGCCGGGGTCGATGCCGAGATCAAGCGCTTCATCGCTCAGTATGTCCGCGACGAGATCGACAGTCCGGCCTCGGAGAAGGCGCAGGTGATCGACGTGGCCCAGCGTCTCGACGAGGCCTGGACCGGCATCTGAGGGGCTGCTAGCGGGCGCGGCGAGCCAGCCGCTCGGTGTCAAGGATCAGCACGCTCTTGCCGTCCCAGCGGATCCAGCCACGATGGGCGAAGTCGGACAACGCCTTGTTCACCGTTTCCCGTGAGGCACCGACGAGCTGGGCGATCTCCTCCTGGGTGAGATCGTGTTTGACGCGCAGGCCGCCGGGCTCCGAGGTGCCGAACTTCTGGGCCATCTTCAGCAGCTCTTTCGCGACACGGCCAGGCACGTCGGTGAAGATCAGATCGGTCAGGTGATCGTTGGTGCGGCGCAGCCGCCGGGCGAGCACCTGCAACAGCCGTTCGGTGATCTCCGGCCGGTTGGCGATCCAGGCGGTCAGCGCGGCGCGGTCCATCGCCGCCAGGCACACCGTGGTGATCGCGGTCGCCGTCGCGGTGCGCGGCCCAGGATCGAACGCCGACAGCACGCCGAACATGTCGGACGGCCCCATGATCGTCAGCAACTTCTCGCGGCCGTCCGGTGAGCGCCGGCCGATCTTCACTTTGCCGGTGATGACGATGTACAGCCGGTCGCCGGGATCGCCCGCCGCGTAGATGGTGTGCCCGCGCGGGAACTCCACGAGCTGCAGTTGCCGCATCAGATCGGCCGCCGCCTCCGGCGACACTCCTTGCAAGATCCCGGAGCGCGCCAACACCGCCTCGGCGAGCCCGCCGTCGCGGCCCAGACCTGACGAATTTTCGGTCATGTCCCTTGGATGATTACCCGACATGTCACGGCGGCGGGGGAAAACTCTGAGAACTGGTAGGGAGGCCGTGCCGTTCACCGAGGTGTGTCTGCGACGTGACCTGGCCGCGACAGCAGCAGAGCACGCTCGTATTCGTGACGGCGCTCGAGGCGGTGTGCGCGTTGGTCGCCGCGGCGTCGATCGGTTACTACCTCGGCAGCTCGACGAGATCGGCAAAGAGGAGACGAAGACGGCGCGCCGCGCTGTGCGGGATCGCGCTGAGCGTGACGACGCTGATTGTGGTCAGACGCATCCTGCGCCGACTTCGGCGATCGATGCCCGCGATTTCCGGGTATCTACCGAAGATCAGCTTCCCGGCCATGCGAGAGATTGGACATCAACATGAGGGCAGTCCTGCTGAATCGTCGTTTCAGCGCTACCGTCGGGGCCGCCGCGATGATCGCGCTGGCCGTCGTCGGGTCTGCGTGTAGCAGCGATTCGGGTAACGGGCCTGCGACCACCACCGGCGGGCCGACCACCACGTCGGACAGTGTCCGCAGCTCGGTCTCGGCGACGCTGAGCTCGTGGATGAGTTCGGCCAGCTCGGTGATCAGCTCGCAGGTTCACGACTCGCCGACACCGTCGCCGTAGTCCTACTTCAGCTCAGCGGAGGACAGCCCGAGTAGTCGGCGGGCGACTACCAACTGCTGGATCTGCTGGGTGCCCTCGAAGATGTCGAGGATCTTCGAATCGCGGGCCCACTTCTCCAGTAGCGTCTGCTCGGAATAGCCTGTGGTGCCTGCCAATTCGACGGCCTTGAGCGTGATGTCGCTGGCCACGCGGGCTGCCTTGGCCTTGCCCATCGAGGCCTCTTTGCTGTTCGGGATGTCGTTGTCGGCCTGCCACGCCGAACGCACCGTCAACAGATAGCCCGCCTCCCAGTCGGCCTCCATCCGCAAAAACTCTGCGGCAGGAGCACTTTGAGCATGCGTCGGCTTGTCGTAGGAAATCTCGATGCCGGCATCGGTGAGGATGCGGCGCAGCTCTTCGAGTGCGGCGCGGCCGATGCCGACGGCCATCGCGGCGACCACAGGGCGCGTGTTGTCGAACGTCTCCATCACCCCGGCGAACGCCTTCTCGACGTCGATCTCAGGGCTGCCGAGCAGGTTTTCCTTCGGGATGCGGACGTTGTCGAACCGGATCACCGCGGTGTCGGATGCCTTGATGCCCAGCTTGTCCTCGAGCCGCTCGACCGTGACGCCGGGATGGTCGCGGGGCACGATGAACGACTTGATCGCGGCGCGGCCTTTGGACTTGTCCAGCGTGGCCCACACCACGATGTGGGTGGCGCGTGAGCCTGCGGTGACGAAGATCTTCTCGCCGTTGATGACGTACTCGTCGCCGTCGAGGGTGGCCGTGGTGGACACCGCGGCCGAGTCCGAGCCGAAGCCGGGCTCGGTGATCGCCATCGCCGCCCACACGCCCTTGCCGAGGCGCTCGAGCTGCTCCTTGGTCGCGACGCTGTTGATGGCGGCGTTGCCCAGGCCCTGCCGTGGCACCGACAGCATCAAAGCCACGTCGCCCCAACTGATTTCCATGACGTTGAGCACGGCCGACATGTTCGCGCCGTTGTGATTCTCGTTCTTGGCCTCGTCGGCGTCCCGGAATGCTTCTGCTCCTGCGAACGCGAACGTCTTTGCCTCAGAGATGCCTTCGAACAGGTTGGCCAGGGTGTCCAGCTCGACGGGGTATTCGTGCTCGCGCAGGTCCCACTTGCGTGAGATCGGCCGCAGCATCTCGGCGGCACCCTGGTGCGCCTTGTCCACCACCGCTTGCAGCTTGCGGGGCAGTTCCAAATTGATTGCCATGACTGGGTTTTCCGTTCGCTCAGATTACTACGACGCCCTCGGCGACCCCGATTGCGCGGAGGTCGCGGTACCAGCGTTCGACGGGGTGCTCTTTGGTGTAGCCGTGGCCGCCCAGCAGTTGCACGCCGTCGAGCCCGATCTGCATGCCCTTGTCGGTGCCGAGTCGCTTGGCCAGCGCGGCCTCGCGGATGAACGGCAGGCCCTGTTCCGCGCGCGATGCGCCGCGCCACGTGATCAGGCGAAGGCCGTCGAGCTCGATCGCGATGTTGGCGCACATGAACGCGACGGATTGGCGGTGAGCGATCGGTTCCCCGAACGCGTGGCGCTCTTTGACGTAGGGCACGACGTAGTCGAGCACCGCATGCGCAGTGCCGACGGCCAGCGCCGCCCAGCCCAGCCGGGACAACGCGACGGCTTCGGAGTAGTCGGCGTCGGTGGCCTCGTCCTCACCGAGCCGTGCGCTCACCGGTACCGAGACATTGTCGAGCTCGACCTGTCCCAGGGCGGCCGGCCGCAGACCCATGCTGCGGTCCGCCTTGACGGTGAGACCCTGCGATGACGACTCGACGATGAAAAGCGCTGGCTTGCCGTTCAATTGGGCACCGACGATGAACAGCTCCGCGTCCGCGGCAGCCGGCACAAGTGATTTCACGCCGCGCAGCCGGTAGCCGCTGGGGGTGCGAACGGCGGTGGTCTTCAGCGCCGTCGGATCGAACAACGGTTGCGGTTCGGCAATTGCCACGCATGCCTGCGGCACGTTCTCACCGGCGAATTCTTTGAGATAGGTGGCCTGCTGGTCGGCGCTGCCCCAGTTGGTCAGGGCGGCCGCAACGCCGCCCGGCGCCAAGATCGGCAGGGCCAGTCCCATGTCGCCGTACGCCAGCGCCTCGGCCACAAGGGCATTGGTCACCGTCGAACGGTGTGCCGCGATGCCGTCGAAGTCCTCGGGGATGTTGATGGCGGTGATGCCCAGTTCGGCCGCGCGGCTGATCAGGTCCGGCGGGTAGGTGGCCGCGTCGTCGGCCTCCCGCGCAGCGGGCCGGAGCACCTCCTCGGCGAATTCGCTGACCGTGCTGACGATCATCTTCTGGTCGTCGTCGGGCGTCAGGTCGAAGTAGTCCTTGCCGCTGGACTTCAACCGCGTAGGGCCGCTGCGCAAGCCTTGCACCCGTTTGAACTGCCGGGTGCTGGCACCGGCCACCGAGAACGCCTGCTTGATGCCGTAGCGCAGCGCCCGGTTGACCGGGTCGCGCAGGTGGTAGCGGTCGAGGAACTCCTGCCCGACGATCGGCGTCACCAACGCGAGCCCGATGTCGGTCGGAGTGCGCTTGTGCCGTTGCAGGCCGACCGCGCTCTCGCGGCCGGGAGCAGAATTGCGGCGGTTCTCGCGGCGCGACGATGCCCGCTTGGACGGTAGGAAATTGGTCATGTCATCAGCCTCAATAGATGGATGGCGATGCGATAACGGTATCTTACTCCGGAGTAAGATAGCGATAGCCTGTTAACTAATTCACAGTCGGCGAACACTTGTTCACGCCAGGCTCGAGCACTTAGCCGGACGACAGCTGAGCCAGGACGGTGTCATGCAGCTTGCCGTTCGTCGCCATAGCACTCCTGCCGTGCGGACCCGCGACCCCGTCGAGGTTTGTGAATGTCCCACCCGCCTCGCGGATGAGGATGTCGAGTGGCGCCAAATCCCACAGAGAGACTTCGGGTTCGGCCGCGATATCGACCGCGCCCTCGGCCAGCAGGCAGTACGAGAAGAAATCACCGAACGCGCGCACGCGCCACACTGCGTCGGTCAGCGCAAGAAACCGCTCGCGGCGCCGGCCCCACCCCGACAAGCTGGAAAACGAGAGGCTGGCCGCAGACAACTCACCCACCGCCGACACCGAGAGCCGCCGAGGCGTGCCGTCTGCCACCGCGGCGAAGGCGCCGCGACCCGCAGAAGCCCACCACCGCCGCTGCAGCGCCGGAGCGCTGACCACGCCGACCACTGGCACGCCGTCGTCAAGCAATGCGATCAACGTGGCCCACACCGGTACGCCCCGAACGAAGTTCTTGGTCCCGTCGATCGGATCGATCACCCACTGGCGACCGACGAATTGCGTTGCGCCACCGAATTCTTCGCCTACCACAGCATCGTCGGGACGCTGAGCCGTAAGCGTCTGGCGCATCGCCTCTTCCACGTCCCGATCGGCATCGGTGACCGGCGTGAGATCAGGTTTTGTCTCGACGCGCAGGTCGAGCGCACCGAACCGCGGTGTGGTCAACGCGTCTGCTTCGTCGGCCAAGCGCAGCGCCAGCCCAAGGTCGTCCGACTGATCGCCCATGGCAGCAGTCCTACCATGAGGGCGTGTGGGAAATCTTCTGGATAATCGTGGTCCTCGGCGCGCTCGCGCTGCTAGCGGCGCCGTGGCTGCGCCGACTCAGACAGCCCGCGGACGCGGTGGACGGCACTCTGCTGATCACCGGCGTCAGCCCGCGGCCGGATGCGACGGGGGAGCAGTTCGTCACCGTCACCGGCGTGATCAACGGTCCCACGGTCAACGAGCATGTGGTGTATCAGCGTTACGCCGTCGACGTCGGCAGCTGGCCACGCGTGGGTGAACTCATCCCGGTGCTGTATTCGCCCCGAAATCCGGACAACTGGCGCGTCGCGCAGGGTGGCTGAATCTACTGCTGCGGCACCTGAATAGGGATCGGAACCGGCAGGAACGGCACATTCAGATACGTCGTCGTCATCGGATTCGTTGTCGTTGTTGTTGTCGTCGGTTCCGTTGTTGTTGTCGTCGTCGGGGCGGTCGTCGTCGTGGTGGTGGTCGTTGTCGTTGTCGTTGTGGTGGTCGTTGTGGTGGTGGTTGTTGTCGGTGTGGTGGTGGCCGCCGGTGTTGTGGCGGGTGGGGGCAGCAAAGCGGTGACGGTCGGCGCCGGTGGCTCAGCCGGCGCGGGAGGGCCGGCGTTGACGATCGCGCTGGTCGCAGCTTCCGACGAGGGCACGGGCGCAGGCGGGCTGGCCGGCGATGACGTCACCGCGGTCGGCGGACGGGGCTTGTCCTCATGCGATGTCAGTGTGTATGCCAGCCCGCCCAGGGCGACCAACAGCACCGCGGCCGCCAGACCGACAGCAGCCATCGGTCGGCGATACCAGCGAGGCGATCGTTCGACAGGCCCGTCGGCAGGCAGGAACTCCACGGGTGGCCGCGCCTCGTCGGGGTCCCATGCCGGGTAATCGGCGCCGGTGAAAGGCACCGGGTCTGCCGCGGCCGCATCGTCTTCTGACCACGCCAGTGCCCGAAACGTCGCCGAACCGGCCTGCTCAGTCGGCGGAGGCACCCATGCCGCCACAGTGGCCTCGTCTGTCGGCAGTCGCGCGCTCATCAACGCCGCCCCCGCGGCCGCGTTGAGCTCCGCGCGCGGCGTCGTCACCACTGGCATGCGTAAGTCTTCAGAGAGGCGCAGGGTGATCGCCGGAATTGCGGCCCCACCGCCAACCGTCGCGACCGCGGCAAGCCGTTGCGGGCCAATTCCGTTGCGCCGCAAAACCTCATGCAGTGCTGTGATCACCCCTGTCAGCGGCTGCGCGAGCTGACCCTCGAGTTCGGCGCGCGTGAGTCGAATCCTGCTGCGGTGCAACGGAAGTTCGACACTCACCTCGGTCACCGAATCGGCCGACAAGCGTTCTTTGGCCTGGCGGCAGTTCTCACGCAGCAGTCGAAGCGCGCCGACGGCCGCGGTGGCCGCCGAATCGATTCCCTGGGTGCCCGCAATTCCGGCGAGAATGTGCGTGAGCAGCAGCTGGTCGATCTGATCGCCGGAGAAGTCGGTGTATCGCAGCGTCTCGTCCACCGCCCCGAAGCCCGATCCCGCGTCGGCGAGCGTGATGCTCGTCCCGCCCGCGCCGAAGTCGAGCAGCGCAACCACTCCGTCGGTGGGCAGGCCGGGATCCACGGCCAGGGCGGTCAGCGCTGCGGTGGCATCCGAAACAACCAGTGGTGCAAGCCCATTCGGGTTCAGCTCGCGTACGGCCGGGATCGCAGACCGTAGGGCAGACACTGCGGCGTTGCCCCACCAGGCGGGCCGGGCGATCGTGACGGCAGTGGGCCATGCGCCGCTGTCACGCACCATCGCCGCGAGCGCCTCGACTGTCAAACGATCGGCACGGTGTGCTGTCCCGTCGGCCGCGACGAGCGGCACGGGGTCGCCGACCCGCTCCACAAATCCGGTGATCGACACACCGCCTGACAACGTCAGCGCAGCAGGGCGTAGCACAGGTGGGTTTCCGACGCGCGCCGCGACCAGGCTGGCCGTTCCGATCGACAACCCCAGGGGGTCGCTCATAGGGCATCCACCGTAGCGTCCGAAGGGCCGAATTCTCCAGTCGACACCCCGGCGCGAAATCTCAAGGGCTGATGGGAATTTCCTGTGACAGCAGGTCAGGCCGCCGAGTCGGCCGCCGCCCGGCGCACGGTGATGTCACCCGAGCCGCTGCGCACCTGCACCTCGAGTGTCTGGTCACCCGCGGCGGGCCCGTCGGACATCTGCATGTCGTTGGTGACGACGCCTGACCCAGTCGCGACGTTGAGGTGCGCCGCGGTGCCGGGTGCCACCGCGACCTCGACGTCGCCGCTGGCGGTGTGCGCGAAGATCTTGCCGCGCACCGCGGCGGTGACGCGGACCGATCCCGACGCTGTCTGCGCCTTGACGTTTCCCGCCAACCGCCCGATGGTCAGTTTTCCGCTGGCGGCTTGGAATTTCAGATCGCCGACGCACGCGCCGATCGCTGCGTTCCCGGACGCGGTCGCTATCGAACCGCCATGCGCAGTTTCGACGGTGATGTCTCCGGATGCGCTGTCCGCCTGCAGCTTTCCGTGCACCACCGCTATCCTCACGTTGCCGCTGGCCGTCGCGAACCGGCAGTCCCCGTACTCGCCGTCGGCCTGGACATTCGCGGAGGACACCGCAATGTCGAGTCGCGACCGCGACGGCAATTCGACTTCGATGGCGACTGCTCCGGTGCGCGCACCGAACAAGCCCCATCGACCGACCGACACGGTAAGCGTGCCGTGGGAGAAGTCGACGCGAGTGCGTTCGGCAGCCCGCACGTCGGCGAGGCGGGACGCGTCGCTCGGCCGCACTTCGACGACGGTGTCTGCCCGCTCGGTCGCTACGAGTCGAACGGTACCGGTGGCCGTCTCGACGCGGGCGGTGATCGGTTCGGGTGTGTCATATGTCGGCATGTGTTGTCTCCCTTGGTAATTCATCGCACCCAGCCGGTGACGACCCGGCCGGAATGCTTTCTGGACCGCTTTCCGCCGGCCGCGGCGGTCGCCGCGCGCACGAGCCAGGCGTTCAGTGAGATTCCGTCGCGACGGGCAGCCGCCTCGATGGTCGGCCGCAGGCTTTCCGGTAGCCGCAGTGTCACCCGCCAAGTGCCGCCGTCGTCGGCGCCGACTGGTTCGGCACCCGGTGGGCCGTCGACCGGTTCCTCGACGTCTCCGACGAGCACGAATTCGGGGTCGCGCCCACGCAGCCGCACCTCGACGGCGCGGGGTGCGAGCTCACGCGTGATCTCGGCCGCTGCGCCGGACAGTGCGTCCAGAAGCGCGAGCCTCAGCGCCGATTCCAGGGGCGCGGTGAGTCGGTCGGCTAATGCGGCAGCCTCCTCGCCGCCGGCTTCGGCGGCGAGGAGCACTTCGTGCCGGACCGCATCGACGTACGGTTGCAAGTCCATGGTGTCATGGTGACACCATCACGACACCATGGCAAGACACCACCTATTTACCCGTGTCCGATGCGCAGCAATTCGTCGAGGCTGGCCAGCTTCACCCGCGGCCGGCCATGCGGTTCGCCGGTGGTGCGTTCGTGGCGGTCGATCAGCTGCCAGTGTTCGTCGGTGACCAGCTTCGGCTGCCGTGACAGCAGCCACTCCAGAAGTTCCTCGGAGTAGCTGTCGTCGTGTGACGGTTCGGCCAAGTCGGCCACCAACGTGTCCACGGTGTGCTGCGAGTCGCTCTTGTTGCTACCGATCACTCCCGACGGCCCCCGCTTGATCCAGCCGACGACGTACTCGTTGCGGCTGCCCTCGACGCGCCCGTCGGTGTGGGGGATCGTGCCGGTCCGGTCGTCGAACGGCAGACCCGGCGTCGGCACGCCGCGATATCCGACCGCGCGCACCACCAGTTGTGCGGGCAGCACTTCTCGTTCGCCGGTGTCGCGCGCCACGACGCGGCCGGTCTCGTCGGTCACCAGTTCGTTGCGGCCCACCACCACTTCCTCGACCCGGCCGTCGCCGCGAATCTCGATCGGAGAGGTGCGGAACCGGAACACGATCCGGCGGTTGCCCGGCGTCGGTCGGCTCTCGGCGAACTTGCGCAACACCTTGATGTTGTTCTTGACGGTCTTGCCGGCTGCCTCGGCTTCTTCGTCGGTGATGTCGGTGACGTCGGTGGGCGGGTCGACCAGCACGTCGACCCCTTCCAAGCCCTTGAGCTCGCCGAGTTCCCGCAACTCCAACGTCGTGAAGGTGGCCTGCAGCGGGCCGCGACGCCCGATGATCACCACTTCCTCCACCCCGCGCGGGTCGAGCAGCTTCAGCGCGTGGTCGGCGATGTCAGTGGTGCGCAGCTCGTCTGGGTCAGTGACCAGAATGCGTGCGACGTCGAGCGCGACGTTGCCGTTGCCGACGACGACGGCCCGCTCGCCCGTCAGATCCAGGGGCATCTTCTCGTAGTGCGGATGAGCGTTGTACCAGCCGACCAGCTCGGTGGCCGCAACACTTCCCGGCAGATCTTCACCGGGGATCCGCAGCGGCTTGTCGGCCTGCGCGCCGACGGCATAGATGACCGCGTCGTAGCGCTGCGCCAGCTCAGCGGCCTGGACATGCTCACCGACCGCGATGTTGCCGAAGAACCGGAACCGCGGGTGCGCCGCGGTCTTCTCGAACTGCGCGCTGATCGACTTGATCTTGGGATGGTCGGGCGCCACCCCCGAGCGCACCAGCCCCCACGGCGTGGGCAGCATCTCGAGCATGTCGACGTGGACGTGCACCGGCTCGGGGGCGTCGGCGAGTTTCAGCAGCGACGCCGCCGCGAAATACCCAGACGGCCCCGAGCCGACGATCGCGACATAGTAAGGACGCATCCTGGAGCCTCCCCGGTTGTCGGCCGCGCGATACGGGCTGTCGCGTGTGGCCGAGTTACGGCTCGATGCTAAACGGGGACCGGCCGGTAACGTAGGCACCCGTGGATCCTGACCGTCAAGCCGACCTCGCGGCGCTCGACTCGACGCTGACCAGCGTCGAACGCGTACTCGACCTCGACGGTCTGCGAGCGCGCATCGAAAAGCTGGAACACGAGGCCGCCGATCCCAACTTGTGGAACGACCAATCCCGCGCGCAACAGGTCACCAGTGAGCTGTCCCACGCGCAAGGGGAGTTGCGCAGAGTCGAGGAGTTGCGCCGGCGGCTCGACGACCTGCCGGTGCTCTACGAGCTCGCGGCGGAAGAGGGCAGCAGTGACGAGCTCGCCGAAGCAGAAGCCGAGCTGAAATCGCTGCGCGAAGACATCGAGGCGATGGAAGTCCGGACACTGCTGTCCGGCGAGTACGACGAGCGCGAGGCGCTGGTCACCATCCGCTCCGGTGCGGGCGGCGTCGACGCCGCCGACTGGGCCGAGATGCTGATGCGGATGTACATCCGCTGGGCCGAGAAACACAAGTACCCGGTGGAGATCTTCGACACCTCATACGCCGAAGAAGCCGGCATCAAGAGCACCACGTTCGCGGTGCACGCGCCGTTCGCATACGGCACGTTGTCGGTGGAGCAAGGCACCCACCGGCTGGTGCGAATCAGCCCGTTCGACAACCAAAGTCGCCGTCAGACCTCGTTCGCGGAAGTCGAAGTGCTGCCTGTGGTGGAGACCACAGATCACATCGAGATTCCGGAAAGTGATGTGCGCGTCGACGTGTACCGATCCAGCGGTCCGGGCGGCCAATCGGTCAACACCACCGACTCGGCGGTTCGACTTACGCACATTCCGACCGGTATCGTGGTCACCTGCCAGAACGAGAAGTCGCAATTGCAGAACAAGGTTTCGGCGATGCGCGTGCTTCAGGCAAAGCTGTTGGAACGCAAGCGGTTAGAAGAACGAGCCGAGCTGGATGCGTTGAAGGGCGACGGCGGCAGTTCGTGGGGAAACCAGATGCGCTCCTACGTGCTGCACCCGTACCAGATGGTCAAGGACCTGCGCACCGACTACGAGGTCGGCAATCCGGCTGCGGTACTAGACGGAGACATCGACGGGTTCCTCGAAGCGGGAATCCGGTGGCGCAACAGAAAAGATGACGACTAACACATACCTGGCCTTTCCCCTCGCCGAGCGGTGGAGTGGCTTCTGGCACGGCCAGCTGGGTGAGTGGATCTTGACAAAGGGTCTGCACATCCTGCTGCTGTTGATCGGGTCGCTGCTGGTGGCCCGGTTCATCAACTGGGCCGCCAAGCTGATCACCAGTCGACTCGACGAGGGTTTCCGCGAAAGCGACGCGTTGGTGCGATCGGAGGCCACCAAGCACCGCCAGGCCGTCGCATCGGTGATCTCCTGGTTGTCGATCGCGATCCTCTACGTCATGGTGGCCGTCGAGATCACCGACATCCTGGCCGTTCCGATCGGTTCGCTGGTGGCGCCGGCGGCCGTGCTGGGCGCCGCGCTCGGTTTCGGCGCGCAGCGCCTGGTGCAAGACCTGCTCAGCGGCTTTTTCATCATTACCGAGCGCCAGTACGGGTTCGGCGATCTGGTGGCGCTGACGGTGTCGGGCATCGCCGCCGAAGCGCGCGGCACAGTCGAAGACGTCACGTTGCGGGTGACCAAGTTGCGCTCCAGCGACGGCGAGGTGTACACGATCCCCAACGGACAGATCGTCAAATCGGTGAACCTTTCGAAGGACTGGGCGCGCGCCGTCGTCGACATCCCGGTGCCAGTGACCGCCGACCTCAACGCCGTGAACGATGTCTTGCATGACGTCTGCAACGCGGCGACGGAAGACCCGCAGCTCAAAGACTTGCTACTGGACGCGCCGTCGCTGATGGGCGTCGAGAGCATCCAGGTGGAAAACGTGATCCTGCGCATGGTCGCGCGCACGCTGCCCGGCAAGCAGTTCGAGGTCGGCCGGCGGCTGCGGGTTCTTGTGGTCCGCGCGCTGGGCCGAGCGGGCATCGTCTCGCCCACTGAGTCGACACCGATGGTCGGCGCGATTCCGGCCCCGGCCGCCCAAGAGGCACAGCTGCCGGAGTCTCGGTGAGCCCGCGATGACCAAGGACAACAAGGGCTGGCCCGCGTACGTCTTCGGCGGTCGCCTGCGCACGTCGACGCTGGCGCTGATTGTCGCCTTCCTGCTGATCTGGTGGCTCTACGAGGCCAACCAGCCGGAGCCGCAGCCGCAGCAGGCCCCGGCCACCCAGGTGGTGCCACCGGGTTTCGTTCCGGACCCCAACTACACCTGGGTGCCGCGCACCGACGTGCAGCCGCGTAGAACCACACCTCGCACCACCACAGCCACCACGACGCCGACACCGACGACCACCACGCCGACGGAGACGACGTCGCCCACCTCGCCGACCGACACCACCACCAGCGGCTCGCCGACCACCACCATGCCCGCTCCGCCGGGGTTTGCCCCGCAGTCGCCGTCACCCGCCGTGCCGGGTCCCGGCCCGTCGCCGACGCCGTCGCGCTGACCGGGGCGCAGGTGGACCACCGCTACACTGGCGTGCCGTGATGATCACCCTCGACAAGGTCAGCAAGCAGTACAAGTCGTCTGCCCGCCCGGCTCTGGACAACGTGAGCGTGAAGATCGACAAGGGTGAATTCGTCTTCCTCATCGGTCCGTCCGGCTCGGGCAAGTCGACGTTCATGCGCCTGCTGCTGGCCGAGGAGAAGCCCACCAAGGGCGAGATCCAGGTGTCGAAATTCCGGGTCAACCACCTGCACGGTCGTAACATCCCGCATCTTCGGCAGGTGATCGGCTGCGTGTTCCAGGACTTCCGGCTGCTGCAGCAGAAGACCGTCTATGAAAACGTCGCGTTCGCGCTGGAGGTGATCGGCAAGCGCGCCGACGTGATCAACCGCGTGGTGCCCGACGTGCTCGAAATGGTCGGGCTGTCCGGTAAAGCCAACCGGCTGCCGCACGAGCTGTCCGGTGGCGAGCAGCAGCGCGTGGCGATGGCGCGGGCGTTCGTGAACCGTCCGCTGGTGCTGTTGGCCGACGAACCGACCGGCAACCTCGACCCGGAGACCAGTAAAGACATCGTGGACCTCCTCGAGCGGATCAACCGCACCGGCACCACCGTGGTGATGGCCACCCACGACCATCACATCGTCGACTCGATGCGCCAGCGGGTGGTCGAACTGGACATGGGCAAGCTCGTGCGTGACGAGCAGCGCGGTGTCTATGGGATGGACCGCTAAGTGCGCTTCAGATTCCTTCTCAACGAGGTCTGGAACGGATTTCGCCGCAACCTGACCATGACTGTCGCGATGATCCTCACCACCGCGATCTCGATCGGTCTGTTCGGCGGCGCGCTGCTGGTGTGGCGGCTGGCCGATCAGTCCGGCAAGATCTACCTGAGCCGGGTGGAATCGCAGGTCTTCCTCAATTCCGATGTGTCACAACGTGATCCGGACTGCAAGCAGAACCCGTGCAAGGCACTCAACGATCTGCTGCAGAACCGCAAGGACGTCGAGCACGTGGTCTATCTGAACCCGGATCAGGCGTACAACGATGCGATCCAACGGATTCCGACGTTCAAAGACGTCGCCAGCAGGTCTGCGTTTCCGGCGTCGTTCAAGGTGAAGCTCGTCAACCCCGATGACGACAAGGAATTCGCGCAGGCGATGATCGCCCAGCCTGGGGTTCAGCGTGTGCTCAATCAGAAGGAGCTGGTCGACCGGCTGTTTTCGGTGCTGTACGGCTTGCGTGATGCGGCGTTCGCGATCGCCTTCGTGCAGGCGATCGGTGCAATCTTGTTGATTGCGAACATGGTTCAGGTATCTGCATTCAACCGGCGCACCGAGATCGGGATCATGCGGCTGGTGGGTGCGAGCCGCTGGTACACCCAGTTGCCGTTCCTGGTGGAGGCGATGCTGGCCGCCCTCGTCGGGGTGGTGCTCGCGATCGTCGGATTGCTCGGGGTGCGGGCGTTCTTCCTGGAGGACGCGCTCAAGCAGTTCTATGACGTGCCGCCGCCTAACCCGCCGCTGATCGCCCGGGTCGACTACCTCGACATCTTCTACATCGCCCCCTTCCTGCTGCTCGGCGTGGTGGTCGCGGGCGTGACGGCGTATGTGACGTTGCGCCTTTACGTACGGCGCTAGCCGTGAGCAAGAAGAAGCTGTCGAAGGGCGGTCCGCCGCGGCAGATCGTCGCTACCAATCGCAAAGCGCGCCACGACTATTCGATCCTCGACGTGTTCGAGGCCGGCATCGTGCTGGTGGGCACGGAGGTCAAGAGCCTTCGCGAAGGCAAGGCGTCGCTGGTGGATGCGTTCGCCACTGTCGACGACGGCGAGGTGTGGCTGCGCAACATGCACATCCCGGAATATCACCACGGCAGCTGGACCAACCACGCGCCGCGGCGCAACCGCAAGCTCTTGCTGCACCGCCGCGAGATCGACACGCTCATCGGCAAGATCCGCGACGGCAACCTGACCCTGGTGCCGTTGTCGGTGTACTTCACGAGCGGCAAGGTGAAGGTGGAGCTGGCGCTGGCTCGCGGCAAGCAGGCCCGCGACAAGCGCCAGGACATGGCCCGCCGCGACGCTCAGCGCGAAGTGACCCGCGAATTGGGCCGGCGGGCCAAGGGCATGCTTTAGCCCATTGCCTCGGGACTAGCATCGCCTGGTGACCCAGCTTGACAAGCAAGAGGTTCTCGAGGCGCTGTTCGCGGTGTGGGACGACATCGACGAGCTGCTGGCCGGACTGTCCGACGAGCAGTGGAATGCCCCGACTGCGCTGCCGGAATGGCGGGTGCATGATGTCGTCAGCCACCTCATCGGCACCGAGTCGTTCCTGAAGGGCGAGCCGCCGCCGGAGCCGGATTGCGATGTGAAGGCGTTGGCGCATGTCCGCAACGACATCGGGGCGATGAACGAATGCTGGGTCAGATATCTGCGCGACGAGCCGCCGGCGGCGATGCTGGAAAGGTTCCGGTCGATCACCGCGGACCGGCGCGAAGCGCTGCTGGCGATGAGCCAAGAAGCGTGGGACGACACGACGCCCACGCCGGCCGGCCCGGACAGCTACGGGCGATTCATGCGGATTCGGGTGTTCGACTGCTGGATGCACGAACAAGACATCCGGTATGCCGTCGGAGTCTGGGCAACCGACGAGAAGCTGGCCGGCCCGCCGGCACGGCAAGCCCTTGCCGAGATCACCTCAGCGCTGGGCCGCACCGTCGGCAAGCTCGCCGGGGCGCCTAGCGGCAGCCGGGTGGAGTTTGCGCTTACCGGGCCGTTGCAGCGGACGCTGCGGGTGGCGGTGAACGGCCGCGGTCAAGTGGTCGGAGAGTTCGAGGATGGCCCGACGACGACGATCCAGCTGGACGCGGTGCTGTTCACGCGGCTGGCGGGCGGGCGGACCACGGCGGCGGAGAACATGGATGCGATCGACATCACCGGTGACGTCGACCTGGGCCGGCAGGTCGTGGAGCGGCTCGCCTTCGTCATCTGAGCGATTTCGGTGCGCAAACCGGCGCTGAGCGCACGTTTGCGCACCGAAATCGCAGGCGCCGCGGAAGAAATTGGCTGGGCCGTGCGTTGTAGGGCCGGGTAAACTTGGAAATCCTGCCGAAGGTCGGCAGGGATGCTCGAAGACAAGGGGCTGAAAGGTTTCGACTTCGCGCATCGAATCAAGGGAAGCGTGCCGGTGCAGGCAAGAGACCACCGTAAGCGTCGTTGCAACCAATTAAGCGCCGATACCAATCAGCGCGACTACGCTCTCGCTGCCTAAGCGACAGCTAGTCCGTCAGCCCGGGAACGCCCTCGACCCGGAGCCTGGCGTCAGCTAGAGGGATCCACCGGTGAGTCCGGTCGCGGGACTCATCGGGACATCTAACAGCGACTGGGATCGTCATCCCGGCTAGTCCGCGAGACCGGGAGATCCGAGAAAGACACAGCGGACTGCGCACGGAGAAGCCTTGAGGACATGCCGTAGGACCCGGGTTCGATTCCCGGCAGCTCCACAACAAAACCGCAGGTCAGGGACCACAAACGAGGTTTATAAAGCCAGCGGTCAATCATCCGGTGGTATCGGGACCCTCGTGGCATCGCTCAGACAGCGCTATCAAAAGGACGGCACGCCCTACTGGCAAGTGCTGTTCAAACTCGACGGCAGGCAATCGGGACAGTCTTTCGTCGGAGCCGGAGCAGAGGAGGAGGCGGGACGGTTCTGTGCTCTTGTCAACTCGCTGAGAGGAGACGCCCGCCGCGCATTTGGAGATTTGGGGTATCTCGGTTCCCTCACCCGTGAGGACGTTGCCGGGTGGGTTAACGGCCTAAGAGACGACGGTGCATCGGGCATGACGGTCTCGAATAAGCACGGGTTCCTCTCAAGCGCCCTTAAGCGTGCCGTGGAGGACGGCCACCTGAGCACCAACCCATGCCAAGGCATCCGACTTCCGCGTACTAAGCGACAAGAGAGGGTGTTCCTTAACCGCGACGAGAACCAGCTACTCAAAAGCGCGTTCAGCGACCGATACAAGCCATTGGTTGAGTTCTCGTCGCGTCGGGATGCCGATTTCTCTGAGGCTGTGGCATTGCGACCGCCCGACATTGACTGCGGAGATGGCACGGTGCGGATTGTGCGGTCGTGGAAGCGTGCCGGATCTGGTTACGAGCTGGGACCGCCCAAGACCAAGCGGTCACTGCGCACCATCAAGGTTGCGTCCAGG